>NZ_CP018031.1:3637500-4143824 GCF_001886475.1 Alteromonas sp. RW2A1
ACGCAGTATCTGTAGTGGATATTGCACTAGACACCTACCCTGAAAAATACCGCGAAATTATCTTTGCCGCTATCTCAGCACAGCCATCATCCACAGAAGAGATTGTTAAATTGGCGATTGAGAAAGAGGTAAGCAGCTGCCCTAACATTGTTAAGTTAGCTATTACCGCAGAACCCACGTATGTGGATTTTGTAGTACACGCTGCTGCAATGGCAACGCCAGAGGAACTCGATGAAATAGTACGGGTAGCAGTGCTAACCCAACCAGATTCTGCCGATAGTATTGTACAAACACTATCTCAAGAGCACCCAAACAAAATTGTTGAAATAATGACAAGTGCACTCAATGCTGTACCATTCGTTGGCGAATATGTAGTAGACGCGTTATTAGCGGTGTTCCCCAATAAAGCAGAAAAAGTAGTAGAAACTGCAGTTCGCGAGTCTTCGCAGCAACGTGAGCACGTTATGCGTATTTTAAATACAGCGAACAATTCTGGTGTCTCGAAAATAAAGCTTAAAGAGTATGCCCAATCTGCGGGATTAAGCGAGAGTGACTTCGCGAGTGCGGTTAAGTAGTAAGATGATTAACTGATTAGATGATGGTGTGGACTAACTCAATTAGTGAGAGAAGTTAGTGCTCAAGAAAACCGAAAAGCCTAGTAGAAGATTTTTACTAGGCTTTTTTAGTTGTAGGTCGTAAGGTATTACTTCAACATCAATCATTGCATGTCATAAAGCATAGCGGCTTCTTTATAAAGCATTAACTCTGCCTTCAATAAATCTACCTTTGCTTTAATCTCTTTAATTTGAGCTTTTATTTCATTTTGTACCCGCGCATTCAATACAAACATGTCGCTGTCTCCGGCATCAAAGCGGGTTCTCTCTACCTGTGATAAACGTCTAGCCAGCGACGCATTTTGACTTTGCAGCTCTGCAATGTCTTTCGCCTGTGTCCAAAATACATAGGCTTGCTCAAAGCGTTGGGTTATCGACTGCTGTATTGAGGTAAACTTGTGTCCCAGCTCTCTTTGTTTTGATAGCAATTGAGAACGTTCCGCCTTAGCCTTTCTGTTACCCAATGGGTAGGAAAAAGAAAGGCCAAGTTTCGTTTCTGTTCCCTCTAGCGTTTCTGAACCTGCCCCCACATCACGAGCAATAGACGCCTGCAAATCTAACTTTGGCAGTAACGCATTATTTGCCAATGCAGTTTTATTTTGTACCACCCGCTGCTCTAACTGTAATACATCGAGCTCGGGGTGTTGCTTTAATGCCTTTCGCAATGCAATAAGCTGTGCATCGCCTACCCAAAATGGCCATTCAATGTTATTCGGAGGAGTATCAGCATTGAACGACAGCATGTCGCCTTGCGGTGAGCGCCAGTAAAAAGACAGCATTTGTGCGTGAGAGTCTCGCTTTTGAGTGAGCTCAGCAAGCAGCAATCGCTGCTGCATCAGGTTTGCCTGAAACTCTACCAATACAATATCTGCTAAGTCGCCCTTTTCCACCCGCGTACTTAATGCTTTCTCACGCTGCTGCGCTGTAGCAAGTAAGTTTTGTACCGCTTTTATTTGCAACGCGCTTTCATACCACGATATGTACTCGTTCACGCCTTTATAAATAAAACTGTTGATCATACTCGTAGCTTGAGCTTCCCACTGTGCAGTGGCTAACCCCGCGTTGCGAAGCTCTGTTCTGCGCTTATCTATTTCGCGGTTTTGCAACAACGACATGGCAACGCCAATACTAGCTTCGCCGGCAGACAATGTATCGTAATCACCTTCATAGGCCGGAAAGTCGCCACCGGCAATACGGTATTCTGTAAACACATTGGCGTTATAATCTTCAACCGGATTGGTAAAGCGCTGCGTTAAATTTGTGCCGTCGTAATAACCGCTTACTCTGCTTTTGGTTTTTTGCTCAATGAAGGGATCGAAGTTGCTGCGCGCAATCTCTAGCTCTGCCGCAGCCTGATAATTCCCTTCATTAATAGCAAGTACATAAGGATGATAGCGGGTCATGCTTTCAATGAAGTCATTGATGCTGGGCGCGGGCACTTTACTCGAGCTATTCTCCATTGCATTTGCGCATGTACTAGCTATACCGCTAAACATGAATGCGTAAACGGCAGCTTTAACCACCTTTTTCACAAAAAACCTTTTCGTATTTATCATAACCGACCGCTTCCTTTATCACTTGCGGTAGTTTTTGGCTGCGTTGTGGGCTTAGGAGGGAAATTATTGAGCTGACGCCACAGTTCATAACCCAATCGCACTTCTTCTAATAAAATCCATGCTCTTACCTGACTCCCCAAGCGGGCTGAGCTTTCGGCAGGCCAAGCAATATCATCCTCATCGGGCTTTATCCATACCTGAAAATCGCCGGTTGTGCTCGCTACTGGCTCTACGTAAACAACTTCACCACCGAAGGTGCCTATAGCTGCACCCGGCCAGCCACTAAACTGAAAGACCGGCCAGCCATCAAATTGAATACGCGCTTTAGCCCCGGGCGTTACTAAGGGAGCATCTAGCCCTCTTACCGTGACACGCACACTTCGCTTGGCATCTGCGGGAATAAACTGCCCTAAAATGTCGCCCGACTTTACAAAGGTAGAAACCCCACCTGACAACAGCCTAACAACCGTACCATCAACCGGAGCCACTTTTGTCTGCGTTGACTGTCTTGATAAGGTCATACTTACATCGTTGATTTCTGTTATCGATGCCGCTGCTTTTGCTCTAAGCTCTTCCACTTTTATCTGCGCGTTCTCTACCTCTTTTCGAGATACCAGCCCCTGCTTTTCAAGACTGATTTGCCGTCTTAAGTTATTTTCTGCATTTCTAACCGCAGTCTCATTCGCTTGATTTTTCAAGTTTGCGGCGGCTAATTGCGACTCTAATTTTTCTAAGCGCTGAGCGTCTATGTCGATAAGCGTCACAATAGGCTCGCCAGCTTTTACCTGCTGCCCTTCTCTCACGTGCCATTTTTTAACTTGGCCATCAACCAAGGCATTAATAGGCTGCATGCGATCTTCGGGGTCGAGAGAGTCTACCATTCCAGTGCCATACGCCGTTTGGATCCAAGGCGTAAAGTACAAAATAAAACAAGAAGCAATGATCAAAAAGCCTATAATACCGCACACCACTTTGTGTAGCTTAGGTACACGCATAGCGGGCAGCGACTTCATGTTGTCTAAAAAACGGCTTTCAGTATTGTTCATTTAGCTGCCCTCCTTGTCTTTACTTTCCGACATCTGACTATCTGCAGCGCCTTGGTCGCTCTGCTCGTACATTGTTACCTCTACATCATCATGTAGGTGCAGCAAACCTGTTGCGCACTGAGACAAAGGCGTATTAGTAAAATACAGTACCGTAAAATCGTGGCTTTTCAGTCTTTCGAGCAAACGTATTCTCAAATCTGGCGGAATGGCATCAAAGTGCTGGTTCAAAATAAGAATTTGAGGTTTGGCAATAATAGCGGCAGCTAGCTTTAATAATAAAAACTCTAGTGGTTGCAGCGGCGCACCAAGCACAGACACTTGGGTTTGTAAGCCCTCTGGCAATGCATCAATTATCGAGACTAACTCAACCTCTTCTAAAGCCTTGCGAATATCAGCTTGAGTTGCTTTTGGCTGAGCGAGTTTCAAGTAACGCTCAATCGAAACTTCAATAATAAGCGAGCGATCGAGAATAGTGACGGCCTGTCTAAGCTCGTGAATATCGTAATCATTCAAACTCAGGTTATCTATTGTAATCTCACCCGTGCGCACTGGTTCGTAGCGCTTTAATAAACCAAGAAGCTCTCGCTGCACCCAGCTTTTGTCTGTAGTAACAAAGTATTGTGAGCCAGGCTCCAAAGTAACGTCTATATTGCAATGATCATTACCATATTTGAGTTGGAGCTTGTTAAACACCAGCTTCGAAGACTCTGGAATATGTTCCGCATCTGAATGCATCGACTCTTGGGGAATAGACAAAGCATTGCCCAGCTTTTCAGCCGCACCGTATAGCTCGTAATACAACTTCAGATATTGAGTGAAACGAGATAGCCCTAAGAAAACCGACGACATAACTAACTCTGCAGCCACCAGCTGGCCAATGGACAACTGCCCTTGCACAACCAACACGCCGCCAATACCTAGTAAAGACGCACTCGCTACTGCATAAAGTAGTAAAAACATCACCACTTGAGAAAAGGTGTAATGAAAGTGATTTTTATGCTTTTGAATATAGTTGCTGATCAAGGCTTCGGTGCTCTTGCCAGCATATTCGACATGATCTGCCGACTTGAAAAACTCGTGAGCACTGGCGATATCGTGCAGCCATTTTGCAGAGTTATATTTGGCTGTAGAAAGTTCGATAGCCGTGCGCTTTGCTCCGCGCCCCCAAATTTTCCACACCGCATACATGACAAGGATAAGAATAACGTTAAACGCTAATAAGGTAGGATGATAAAACGAGACCAGCGTAAAGCCCACCAGCATTTGTAGCACTAGCGCAAAACCATCGACCATGAGTGAGGGAATGTTTTTCTGCAGAATCATGATGTCGAAATAACGCTGCGTAATGCTGATATTTTGACGGCCTTCGAAATAGCTATGCGGCGCCATTATTGTGCGAAGGCCTAAATCTGAGGTTAAGCGGGCATACACTTTTCGCTCATAGTATTCCATTATTCGGGTGCGCAAGGCACTGAACACCCCAGAGGTAAATAAGGTGAGAAACAATACTATGGCCAATATAACCACGGCTCGCGTAGAGCCAATGTTTGCGATGCTGTTTATTAATGTTTGGACCGCAATAGGTACTGCTAGTGTTAACAAACCAATTGCAATGCCGTAGGCAATAGCCACAGAAAAGAAGCTAGCTTCAGGCTTTAACAACGAAAACAGCGTTTTACGCGTTTGACGCAGATTAATTACTTTTCCCATAATAGTATCTTCAATATACCCGCAAGCTCATTTTTTACAGTGTAATTTAATATTTAATAAGATTAAATCTGTTATATTCTTCTAACTTCATCGACAAAACCTTAGTTGTATAACTAATTATTACAACTAACGCTTAGCGTTCCCAAAAAGCGGTTTATATGCACCATTTAAATTATCATCATCTTTACTATTTCTATCTAGTCGCGCGGGAAGGCAGTATTGCGAAAGCAGCAAAACTTCTCCATGTCACCCCTCAAACAGTAAGTGGGCAGCTAAGTACGTTCGAAAACCAGTTAGGCTATTCCCTATTCGATAGAATAAACAAGCGCCTGTATCTGAACGCCAAGGGAAAATTGAGCTATCAGTATGCCAGTGAAATATTTCACAAAGGCAACCAACTCGCTGAAATTCTCAATACAAACGACGAAGTCAATACGAAAGAGTTCGTCATAGGTATTACTAATGGCGTACCAAAGGTGCTCTTTTTTGACTTTGTACACCATACCATGCGCCAGTTTGCGAATGTAAAGTATGTCATAAAAGAAGATAGCTTTGATGTATTATTAAAAGAATTAGCGATTAATGCGGTAGATTTTATAATGGCGGATAGAGGTATAGCGCCGGGAACACAGGTAAATGCAAACAGCTATTTCCTTGGAGAAAGTTCGTTAAGCTTTTTTGCTAAACAGCCACTTGGTAATGATCAGCGTTTCCCAGAATGCTTAAACCACATGCCGCTATTAATGCAAGGTAACACCTCAGGTATAAGGCATGCGCTAACCAGCTGGCTTGAAGCAGAGCAACTTTATCCAAAAATTGTGGCCGAATTCGATGATAGTGCACTATTAAAGCTATTTGGCAGTGAAAATTTTGGTGTATTTTGTGCGCCTTCAGCAATAGCCGATCATGTAGAAGCGCAATACAACGTACACTGCATTGGTAAAGCAGATAGTTTGAGCGAGCGTTACTATGCGATAACAGGCAAAAGCCGAGCAGAGTACACACTAAGCGAGCATATTGTAGAAACGGCAAGAGGCCTGTTCACACGCTAATGTGGTTTACTTAAGCACGCTGTTTTAGGCCGCCGAATCTAGCTTTTAGCCTTTGCACTTTTCAATACAGAGCTCAACTTGCGCTTCACCATAGCGGTCATCGAGTGATTTGTGCGCTTCGTCCCTTACTTTTGCCCAGTCGAAACGCCCACGCCCAATATACGCATGCTCAGCAAGTGCCTCAACAGCCTCGAAACACCCACCTTCCACCATTTGTTCTACTATCATTGAAGTTATCCTGCTCTTCAAACCGGCTTTTTAAATCATAAACAAATAATATCCTATTCACCGTATAACAGCCTTTGAACTTGGGTATCGCGCTATCACAATTTGTATGTTGGCCGATAACATTGCCTACAACGGCCTGCTGGTGAACTACCCAGCGACATCGCTTCTGATCACTGGGCTTCCACAGTCTAGCTTTGAGCTAAGCTGCTTCTCTTTTCTCAGATCCACAATCCAACTTCGATAGCTCGAAGACTTTCATTTTAGTCACTTTGACAGACTGGGGGGATCAATCAATAGGATCCAAGAGATCACTGAAAATAAATATATTTAGCTGTCAATAGGGCCCTGCTGAACGGTTACCTGCTGAACGGTTACAGCTGCCGGAGGCAGGTTACCGAGACTTTCATGTGTTCTTCCTTCGTTATAATCCAGTCGCCAGAACCAGGCCATTTCTCTTACTTGATTGAGATTTTCAAACAAGTAAGCATCCAGAAACTCTCTGCGGAATGAACCGTTAAAGCGTTCAACAAAGCCATTTTGCTGTGGTTTACCTGGCTGGATATATACCAGTTCAATATTATTGGTTTCACACCAATCTGTTAGCGTCGCCGAAATTAGCTCTGGGCCATTATCCATACGCAGCTGAGTTGGTAATCCTCGCTCAGCCTTAAGTTGTTCTAACACGCGTACGACACGGCCAGCGGGCAAAGACGTATCGACCTCTATAGCAAGGCATTCCCTCGTGCCTTCATCCACCACATTCAGTGTTCTGAACCGTTTGCCGCAATATAACGTGTCATGCATAAAGTCCAACGCCCATTGATGATTAGCCTGATCCAGCACTTCCAGTGGCTGGGCTATTCGCTTGGGCAGTACCCGTTTAGTTCTGCGCCGCAGGTTCAATCCCATTTGGCAGTAAACACGATAGACGCGCTTGTGGTTGAAGGGAAAGCCTTTGAACCGCATTCGGCCAAAACACTTCCAGAAGCCCGCTCGTGGCGACTTCTCCAAAACCGCATTGATGGCATCAATGACAGCAGCATCCGCTTTGCGCCAGTCTCTCTCTGGAAGATAAAAGGTCGCACGGCCAATACCAACAAACAGACAGGCCTTTACGATACTTAGTCCCGCATCAACTAGGATGCTGACGCACTCTCGTTTCTCTGCTGTCACCAACCCTTTTTTGCGACAAGCTCCTTAATGGCATTATTTTCTAAGCTGACATCTGCAAACATCTTTTTAAGCTTGGCATTTTCTTCTTCAAGCTCTTTCAATCGTTTGACGTCAGACGCTTCCATGCCGCCGTACTTGGACTTCCAATTGTAATAGGTTGCGCTGCTGATACCGTGTTGACGGCAGACTTCCTCAACCTTCATACCTGCATCAACTTCTTTTAACACCCCAATAATCTGAGATTCTGTATATCGTGATTTTTTCATAGTCGTCTCCTGCATTAATCATTGCAGAAAACTCCAATTAAGTCTGTCTCAGTTTAGGGGAAGTGGACACTCGTCTTCTAACTGTCGCTTTGATTTCGGTTTATCCACCCATGCATAAAAACCACTTCGTTGTATAGAGGGTGCTTCACACATGAGTTTTATTGGGAAATTCTTGAACCTGGCCTTTATGAACGCGTATTTTTCTTTGACTCGCCCGCGAAAAATACGGTGGCTTCCTTTAGGATGTCGCGTTCCATTATTACGCGTTTAAGCTCTTTTTCTAGCTGCTTAATTCGGTCGGATTGTTCTTGAGATTGCCTATGTTCTTCACTATCTGGGCCGTAAGCTTTTATCCAGTTATACAGCGAACTGCTAGTAACTCCCAGCCTCTCAGACACGCTCGCCACCGAATAACCTTGGTCAGTAACTTGTTTAACGGCTTGTATTTTAAATTCTTCTGTAAATGGCTGAGACATCTTTTCTCCTTAGTACACATAATTATAAAGCAATTAAGTGTCTAGAGAAGTCTGGTCGATTCACTCACACTTTTTTTAACCTCGTTTCGATTTCATTTAAGAATGAAAAAGTCTTATTTGATATGGAGAAATTTTCCAACGCATAGGCACGACTAGTTCTCTTCAACTCTTTTAAAATTATTGGATTTTCGTACAAAAACTCAATCTTGCTAACAATTGACAAAAAATTATTCTTATCAAATCTATAACCATTTACATTATTCAGAACAGCATCACTACAACCAGGGACATCATAAACTAGTGCTGGAATTCCGGATGCGTTTGCCTCCATCACACAAACTGGGAATCCCTCTCTTTTTGAAGGAAGCAGAAGCAAATCGGAGTGGCTGTAATGATTACTCACATCAGGCACATAACCCGTGAATAAAATACTATCTGAAAACTCGCTTTTTAAACTCTCTATATCACCAGCACTAATTGAACTAGGATTATCTTTATAAACATCACCAACAACTGTAAGGGTAAGCTTAACGCCGCGTTCTCTTAGTTTTCTAAATACACTTATAACGTCGTAAATTCCTTTATCTTTTATAAGACGCCCAACATAAATTAAATTGTTTGACTGACCTTCAGATTGTTCAAAACTAGCTAATTCAACTCCTATACCGCCCATAACAAAATCTTTAGGCTTGCCCAAAGACTGACGTTCATCATTATTACAAAATACTCTAACGACATTGTTCCTTGTAATTAAGTAACGTATAACTTTGCGCGCAAGACGTCGTTCAGTAAAAAAAGAACCTAACCCTTCAATAGACACGACTAGTTTTTTATTAAATGGTAATAATGTGATAAAGGTAAGTGCATACGTGCTGATAAAATGACATATATATGTATTATTTTTAAATAATCTCAAATATAAGATTCGTAAATTCATAATCAGATAGGTGTACGCGAAATTATTACTGGGAACATAAGGAATAACAACACCTAAATCTCTGAGTTTTATTTTTGAATCCTCGCAGTCATTAGGAGCTAGCACTGTAACTTTGTTTTTTTTTGCAATTAATTCAACTAAGTAATTTCTGCGGAAAACATAAGTTGTTTTGAGAGAATTTTGAATGACACAGTAATCAGCCACATCGCCTCCTTTTAGAAAAAAGATCAATAAAAACAAACACAATCAGAAAATAAATATACTTAAATTTTGTCCCGAAATAATAGCTATAAAACATCATTAAAAAACAAAATAAGATATAGGTTGCTAAGAATATATGTAGGAGTGAATTTCTTTTATATACTTTCAGGTAGATAAGAGAGGGAACATAGAAACCTAACACGCAATATAATGAAAAAACCTCTATTAACTCTTTCAACCCCGTGCTCATATTATATTTTGGATTTAAAAGAAAACCGCCGACTAAAAAGTTTTCAAAATCGGTTTCCGGCAAAAATCCGAATATAGCATTGTACGGAAAAACAATTGGCACAGGTTGCAACTCGAGTGAATAAAATAAATTGTAATAATTAGGTAACACGTAAGTGAAGATAACAAAAGGATCAAAATCTTCATGTCCCCCTCTGACAAAATAAGAAAAGAAAGAAAAAAAGATTATAAAGAAGACGCAAAGTGTAAGAAACTTGAACCTAACTTTATCAAAACCAACCAAGCAAACATAAAAAAGAAGAGGAAAAAATATTGCGTCAAACACTGTGTATTTAATTCCATGTAAAAAAGAACCGAAAAAAACTGTGACTCCTAACAGAATATCTATTCTCTTTAAGCTACCTATATGTTTTTTTATTACTAAAAGTATTAGGGCCGGTACATGTAAAAAGTATAAATAATTAATATACCACTGCATTCCAAACTTTCTTTCGTACTCTCTAGGAGACTCGAACAATAGTGAAACAGAAAAACCTACATGACTAAAATTAATAAAAAGCCCAACAAGTGACAGCATACTCAGCAAATAAAAAAAACTGCTTATTTTTCTTGTATCATATAAGCTCGAAATGTGGGGAGTTCTGAAGTCTAATGAATTATTTTTTACAATGCTACTTACTAAAAAAGCAGCGGGATAGCTAGCGCTTATAATTAGCAGCCATGTCCAACTGATCCAGGTAAACTTGAACTCGTCGAAATAAAACCAATTATTTCCCAACCCCGTGTTGAAATGTAAAGGGAAAAAAGCCAAGAAAATAAAAAAAGGGCTAGATACATAAAAAGCGACCTTATTATCTGACTTATCAAGAAGAAAAGATAATGAAACAGCCGATAAAGTGAAAAGCAAATAAAGAACGTTTTCCGGCATCTACCTGAGCCTTTTGTATAAAAAAACCGTGGCCTTACAGCAAACCTTGATAGGATTAAGCCTAAGTTCAAATATTAAACAGAGCCATTTTAGAAGAGAATGTGTTTTGAGTGAAGGCCCAAATAACTGAACAACTATAAAATTTGCCTGTACATCATTTTTGTAGCTTTTAAGGTACTTTCTCAAGAAAGTTTTGGAACGCTCTATGGTCCAACCTTTGTTTTTGATGGAATCTTGGCTATCTTTGACATATATATTTGTATATATATTTATTTTGCGGAATTTAGCTTTTGCGCTTTTTAGACATACTAACAGCTGATAATCCTGATGACGTAATAAATCAGGATCAAAACCTCCAGATTTTTGAAATAACTCCTTACTCATCATCAAGGTAGACGTCTGAAATACAAGTTTACTTGTTAGGCCGCCAAATAATGCAAGTATTGGATCATCAACTATCTCAACCTCTCCACTGATAGGTAACTCTTCGTTAATGATTTTAGTATGAAGCTTTCTTCCATTTTTTATCGTCTGTATTTTTGATAATGAAGTTATAACGATATCCTGTTCGAGATATTGGATCTGTTTTTCGAGCTTATCAGGAAGCCACTGGTCATCTGAGTCAATGAAACAAATTACATCGCCTTTAGAGTGTTGGACCCCATAATTACGAGCAATTGCGCCATTACCTTTATTTGGTAATCTCAGCAATTTAATATGCTCACTTTCATAGCTATCAACTAAATTTGAGAGCTCGTCGAAGTCGTCGGAAAAATCGTCAACGATAATTAGCTCATAACTTGTAAATGTCTGTGAAAGCACACTGTCAATACTAGTTTTTACCCTCGATGCACGATTAAAGATGGGCATTACTATACTTACAAAACTCTTATCCATTTTCATACCTACAAACTTTAAATTAAGGGCCAACGAAAAGCTTAATATGCTTTTAAAGCAATGTAAAAAAAATAAATTACTAATATCTGGAAAATGATAGGCAGGGCAACCTGAAAATAACCTTTAATTCCATCAATTAGTAAAAGCGACCCTGTAACCACACAGGAAACTAATGCCATAAAAATTGAGATAAAAATAAACCCGACAATAATGTCATTTATTTCCGAATCTAAGAAAAACAATACTATTAAGACACCAGCCATATTCATCAAATTCCAAATTATACCAATATGCGGTTTAGCACGAATTAGCCATAGTGTACTCAAACTTGCACACGTATATCTGATCAACAGCCATACCGTTATTAATAAAATGGGAACAAGCTCGATAAAATCCTTTCTAAACAATGTAGTAATGATTATTTCATAATAAAAAACAAAAATTAATAAAGTAAAAACATTCAAGAAATTAAATAGCCCATAAAATTGTATATACTTGCGTCTGAGGGTTTGCACATCATTTAAACTCTTAACCAAATATGGATAGTAAAAGCGGTTTAGAGTAAGAAAGATAGTGTCTACAATTTGCATCAAGAATGTCTTTATGACTGAATAAGCACCACTTATATCATCGCCTACTAACTTAACAAGTATCAAAACATCTAAGTTCCTTGTAAAGTAAGTAATTAGTAAGTCAATAGACTGCACAAACGAGAAGTTTGTTATTTTTTTTAACTTCTTATTACTGAAGTTAGGAAATACAAACGCTACTGGTGTTGAGATACTGATATAGCCAATAAAAAGTGAGATTGAAAGAACTAAAGTACCTATAGCAAGAGACCACACACCATAACCATTTATCGCGAGCGTAACTACGAAAATAAAAGAAACGCTTCTAGCAGTAATATCGACTAGAGCAACCGACTTCATATTTAAAGCCGTTTGTAATATAGACTTATAACATCTTGCGATAGTAAAAAATGGTATTGATAATGAGACAACAATTAATAAAGGTACCAAATCATCGTTATCATAAAAAGAAGCTATGGGAAACGACGCAATAACTAGGAAAAACATCAAAAAGATGGCAATTAACAAAGCCAACGACATCACCTGTTTTAAATCATCTTTGCTCATGTCAGCAAAAGTTATGATTGCATTACCAACGCCGCCCTCAGCCAATTGAAGGCAAAATCCCACAAAAATAGTTACTACTGCAAAAACTGCGAAATCACTAGCATCTAGATATTTAGTTGTCACAGACAACTGCAACAGGATTATAACTGAAGTAAAAAGGCTATTTGTTGCGGACCAGCCAAGATTTTTAATCAAGTTCATTTAAAAAATCTTTCCAAGAATCGCTTAAAATTGCCTCTGAATAGCTAGCTCTAAAAATGTTGTAATTAGTTAGAAGTTGGACCTCATCGTATTTAGTTAGCTCCCCCAAGGAGGAGGCGCTTAATTCACTGGTTCTACCTAATTCAATACCCTTACTTTTAAACTCTGTATATGTTGAAGAGTGTTCATTTATATAGATCTTCTTTCTTGATAAAAGAAAATAATAGATATTAAATAAACCTTGCTGCCTTGAGTGGTCGAAGATTAATATATCTATGTCTTGTAGCAAAGAAAAATAATCGTTTTGGTCCATAACCTTAAGCAGCGGTTTAAATTTTTCGCCGAATATTTTATTACCTAAAGCCACAACTTCATGTACATAGCCCTCATCACCTCCATAGCTGAGAGGACAAATTATCTCAATCTTTTGGTTATTAAATCTTGCTAACTTTTTCAATATTCCAATATGGTTATTTGTAACGGCACCTGAATTACCTAGCAAAATTTTTATGCTAGCGTCTTTGCCACTTGACCTTCTTTGAGAGTTTTCTGCTAATGACTCTACATTAGGATCAAGTGGATAAGGAATAACCTTAATTTCATTATGTTTTGTTAGTTTCCAAATGACTTTTGCATCACCAGCATTTAAAGCTATTATAGCCCTAAAGTGCTTTATACAAATAAATTTAAAAAACTTAAAAATCAGATTTTTAAGTTTGTTAGAAATAGTTTTCGATTGTAAATAAATATCAGCTCCCCAAGCGACCCATACGATATTCCGATAAATTTTCGTTTGGAATATGTAAAGCCACAGTCTTACATCCCACAGACCATGCACTAAAATGAAGCGTATATCGCCATGACTTAAATCGAGTTTATGAGGTAAGTTTTCAACCTGAAGTGAAGTGGAGTTTAAGGAATAAATACTATTATGTTTGAAGACATAGAATTCAGCATTTTTATCAATGTTTTTAAAAAATGTGACTAGTGCTCTAAAATGGTGGGGTGTATAATTGAAAATATGAACATTTTTCACTCTGATTCATCCTTAGAGAGAATGATTTGGACATAAACTTTTTTGCCAAAATCATCTAAATAGTAAGCGTTTTTATGCTCTCCATGTGTCAAGGCTCTTAACAGATCAATGTGCTCGCGAAGTGTACCCTCAGAATTTCTGTTTAGTCTACAAAGTTCCTTAAAATCACTGACACCGTTGTAATTGCCACTGTTTGATGCAGGAAATGACTGATAATTGTTAAAGACGATATTACTGAAGTTTTCTTCTAACAACTCTTTTTCTGCATGTTGGACTTTATTGTACACAGCTAAACTCGTATCTGATTCTTCAATAAAAACCTCTTTTTGATAAATTATATTACCATCATCAATATTTTCATTCATTTCATGAATTGTGCAGCCGACTGGTAGCTTATTTATTATTGAAAATACTTGGGGATACCATCCTCTATTGTAGGGATTTAAACCAGGGTGCACATTTATACAACGAACGTTTTCAACTAATGAACGAGGAAAAATTTGTTTACAATGGGCTGAAATCACTAAATCGTAACATTTGATGATATTTGAAATTGTATTCTCTTTTTTTACATCAATTGGCTCCATATCTAGACGTTGTAAACTAGATGGATTTTTATTGACTACACTATAGCAATAATCAATCAAGAATTTATCTTTTATAGAAGTAGTTTCCATCTGTTTAATAAATTTGACCAATTCAAAGTTGTCCGATATGACTAATATGCGCTTCATTTTGACATCGCCTTATTTATTACATTACACACAGTTAAAACATTTTCATGAGTTAAGTGATAGTGGAGTGGAAGGCAAAATATCCCTTCAGATACCTCTTGGCTATTTAAGCAACCAAAACTCTTTAGTTCTGGAAATGCCAAGTCTAAAGATGGAGTGAAATACCGGCGATATTGAATATTGTTAGTTTTGAGGGCTTGTAGGACGCACTCTTGTTTTTTTAAACTACTGATGAATATAGGCATATATGAACCATTTAAGGTTGCCTTTTCATGCCATTTTGGAAGTGTAACGATATCCTTCAAGTTTTTAATGTAAGTGTTAAATAATGCTGCACGATGTGAAATTATGTCATCGATTTCATCAAGAAGCGTGAGGCCCACCGCACACTGATATTCGCTGAGTTTCGCATTAATACCTGGTTTCCCAAGAGTTCCATCCCCTTTAATTCCAAAATTAATCAATTGCTTTGCTTTATCAAAATCAGATTTATTCTTGAATATAATAGCGCCACCTTCGATAGTGTGAAACACCTTTGTAGCATGGAAACTTAATGTACTCGCATGACCAAAGTTGAGTACTGACTTGGTACCGACATCTACACCAAAGGCATGCGAAGCATCGTATATTATCTTTTTATTATACTTTTTAGCGATACTCTCAATACCTTCAACATTACATGGATTCCCATAGACATGTGTTGCAACAATTCCATGGTATTTATTATCTCTAGATAATGCCATATCAAGTTCAGTTACACACATATTAAAACTATTAGGACTGATATCACAAAAAGCGGTATCCACGCCTTGCCATAAAAGAGAGCTTGTTGTGGCGACAAAACTAAAGGGAGTCGTAATTGCCGACTCTATGTCCAACGTTCTACATGCTACTTGAATCGCCAATGTCCCGTTAGAAACGAGTAATAAATTTTTTACACCAAGATATTTCTCTAAACGCTCCGTCAGAAGCTGGTGTAGCGGACCAAAGTTTGTATACCAGCCACTCTCGTTTACTTGCGCTAAATATTCGGTTAATTTTTTTAGATCCGGAGCGAGCGGTTTATTGAGTGCTATCATAATTTAGTCTTTAATTATATCCATCAAATACTTACCATAGCTATTTTTTAAAAACGGTTTTGCTAGATGAGTAATTTGTTCTTTATTTAACCATGCATTATTAAATGAGATCTCTTCTAAGCAGGCTATCTTATAGCCCTGACGTTTTTCGATAGTTTCGACAAACTGCGCGGCCTCTAATAAGCTTTCATGGGTACCGGTGTCTAGCCAAGCAAAACCACGACCTAGTATTTCTACATTGAGCTTACCTTGCTCTAGATACATTTCGTTTAGAGAGGTAATTTCAAGTTCTCCGCGGCTTGATGGCTCTACTTTCTTTGCAAGTTCGACTACAGAATTATCGTAAAAATATAAACCCGTTACAGCAAAGTGTGACTTTGGCTCTTTAGGTTTCTCCTCAATCGAAATCGCCTTTAAATCTTCGTTAAACTCGACCACGCCAAAACGTTCAGGGTCTTTTACTTGATAACCAAAAACGGTAGCTCCGTGCCCTTTTTTAGCATTTTCTACAGCGTGCTTTAGCTTAGGTGTAAAGCCTTGACCATAAAATATATTATCGCCTAGTACCAGGCACACGTTATCATCGCCTATAAACTCTTCACCTAAAATAAACGCCTGCGCTAATCCATCAGGATTCTGCTGTACCGAATAACTAAGTTTAATACCGAAACGTGAGCCATCACCCAATAGGCGTCTAAATGAGCTGCTATCTTCTGGAGTTGTAATAATTAAAATTTCTTTGATACCTGCCAACATCAATATTGACAGTGGATAATAAACCATCGGCTTATCATAGATTGGTAATAATTGCTTAGATACGCCCATCGTAATTGGGTATAACCGAGTACCAGTTCCCCCAGCTAATATTATGCCTTTCATAAAATGTCCCTTTAATTATGATTTAATATCACCTAAGCTTTCGCGCTTATATGAACCATTTTGAACGTTTTTACACCAACTCAGATTCTCTAAATACCACTTAACCGTTTTAAGCAGCCCTGTCTCGAAAGTTTCTTCTGGTGTCCATCCAAGCTCTTTTTTAATTTTTGAAGAGTCAATTGCGTAGCGTCTGTCGTGACCGGGGCGGTCTGTCACATAAGTAATTTGATCCGCGTATTTTGTTTCCTTTGGCATTAAAATATCTAAAATACTACAAATACTCCGAACGACTTCAATATTTTGCTTTTCATTGTGACCGCCAATATTATACGTCTCACCTACTATGCCTTCTGTTACTACTTTGTAAAGTGCGCGTGCGTGATCTTCTACATATAACCAATCGCGAATCTGGTCGCCTTTTCCATATATAGGTAAGTTCTTGCCTTCAATAGCATTTAAAATAACAAGCGGTATTAACTTCTCAGGAAAGTGGTAAGGGCCATAATTATTTGAGCAATTAGTGATAATTGTAGGTAATCCATAAGTCCGTGACCAAGCTCGGACTAAATGGTCACTAGATGCTTTACTGGCTGAATAAGGACTACTTGGCGCATAAGATGTTTGCTCGGTAAACAAAGGTAGATTTTTCGCTTGCTCATCTGGATGTGGTAAATCTCCATACACTTCATCAGTCGAAATATGGTGAAACCTAAATGATTCCTTTGATGATGTAGCTAAACCATCCCAGTAAGCACGAGAAGCTTCTAGTAAGTTATATGTACCTACTATGTTTGTCTGAATAAAATCATCAGGGCCTGTTATGGAGCGGTCTACATGGCTCTCGGCTGCTAAATGCATCACAGCATTAGGCTCATGTAATTCGAAGATGCGGTCCAATTCATGCCGATTACAGATGTTAACGTGTTCGAAAAAATAACGGCCGGACTTTTCAGCATTAGGGAGAGATTCTAAGTTTCCCGCATACGTTAACGCATCAAGATTTATAACACTATTCCCGGTGTTTGACAGTATGTGACGAATAACAGCGCTTCCAATGAAGCCTGCGCCACCAGTTACTAATATTTTCACAAACTTTGCCTCAATATTTTTGGAGATAATCTTTGGACTAGCTGGCTTTGCACAGCCAAGAATATAATTTATTTCAAAAAATGAACCAGTAACTTTATTGCATACTTTTTATAAAATAAGATTACTTTGCGGTAGCTTCTTGCTTTTACTTTGTTCAAAAAGCGAACTGCTGTACTGATCCCAACAAAACTTTTTGCACGCCGGTTATTGTTTATTCGCCTAGCATATTAACATCCAAGAACGCAGTATTAATTTCTAGAGCCGTTGACCCAAGCTTAAACAAAAAGCCTTTAACTTGGTGAATGTTCCAAAACGCTGTTCTTTTGCCGAGTAGTGAAAAACCAATAATGATCAGCCCTGAACGCAAGTTAATTTTTTAACGGTTTAAAAATCCAAACTTGTTAAGCTATCCGTCATAGCTCATTCCCTTACCGATTTTTGTAAGCGGCCTCTAACAGGAGCACGCCTTGAATTTAGCGCTCATGCTCAAGAACAGCAGCGGCGCTGTCATACCCGAGCTTACTCTACAAGAAGTGAAACGTAATTTTTATGCTTCCGCATAAAATGCCTTATAAACACCAGAACTACACTTAATATGCCACCTAACATTGTGCCTAATACGACAATAAGTGCCCGCTTAGGCTTAGACTTTTCTTCCGGTACTAATGCAGCGTCAATGGTTTTAAACACATATTCATCACGCACTTTTGCGAACATAATTGTTTTAGTTTGCTCTTCAATTAACTTGTAAAGCACTTCGCGTATGTCTGCAATTTCCGTCTGTTGTAATTGCTGCTGCAAAAATTCCGTGCTCCTTTTTGCCTCTGCTACTTCCCTTTCTTTCATCGTTTGATTTATATCTTCAACTAACCAATTTACCCACTGCTGGGCAATATAAGGGGAAACATGCTGCACTGATAACGTAACCATCCCTGTTTCTTTGTCAGTACTTGCGCTCATCGCTTTGCTAAACGCTTTATAAGCCTCTTGCATGGATGGCTGCGGTTTGAAAGGCGCTTTTACTTCTCGTATCCATTCATTATTTTCGCTGTTAAACAACTCATCGTCGTAAACCACCCTATTTGCCTGCATGCTCCATGATTCCGCAGCCATAAGGTTCGGCAGAATATTGTGCTTTTGAATAAACGAGCTGGTAAACTGGCGAGACTTTAATACTTCTATCGCCAGCTGGGACTTGTTGCTAACCCCACCACCTAAATTGACTCCGGCCAAACTCGCCAAGCCGCCAAACTGCCCAGCTAAACTTGCAAGCCCTCCAGCCCCTTCTTGTTCAGCAGGTGCAAGCAAGGCTTCTGACCTGTAAACGTTAGGTTGGTTTATTGCGTAAATTACAGCAACAAATGCAAATAGTGCTGTTACTAACATAATAACGAGCTTACCCGCCCAAATAACGGTAACCAGCTCGCGCAGGTCAATTTCATCCTCTGTAGTATTCACAGATTGGAGTGGCTCGTTGGTTTGCACTATATCGTTTGTTTTATTCGTGCTGCTTTTATTATGTTCCATAAAGTCTCATAAAGTAATTACCAAGCCTACATCGCACCTAAACGATGGTTAGTTTTATAACTGAGTTGGCAATATAAGTTAAAATGTGTTTATCCCATTAAGCGCTGCAACAGCAATCGCAGTATTATAAAGAATCCCCGTAGCTGTGCTCCACAAGCTCAAGCTGTCTCGATACTCTGTGTCTAGCGGCACAACAATGGTATCGCCAGGCGCTAATCGACTTTCTAGTGAATACCAATTGAAAGTGCTTGGCTGATATACTGAACCGTTTGCTCGTACTACATAAACTCGAGAGTCGTCTGCACGCGCCTTCAAGCCTCCAGAACGAGAGAGATAGTCACTTATATCAACATTCGGGTCGTATATGTG
Source organism: Alteromonas sp. RW2A1 (assembly GCF_001886475.1). NCBI lineage: Bacteria > Pseudomonadati > Pseudomonadota > Gammaproteobacteria > Alteromonadales > Alteromonadaceae > Alteromonas > Alteromonas sp. RW2A1. Next base: position 3,656,884 of record NZ_CP018031.1, read on the forward strand.
AGAGGTTGGGTACTGTACCTCACCTAATACAGTCACGCTTTGCGATATTTTGGGCACATAAAGCGCGTCGCCAGCATTTAGCGCTAGATCAAGCGATTCTTCGCCTGCTATTAATGCAGGGAGATCGATTACCAAACGGCCTACAGCATCTGTTGTGGCTAATCTATCCTTTAAGCGATTTGCTTCAGTGGCAGAGAGGCTTTGCACATCATCGCTTTTATCAACACTTAGCGAAGCTATTTCGTTTTCAAGTTCTTTTGATAGACGTTCAATTTGTTCTTGTTCACGTATCTTAAGTGATTCGCGAGTAAAAATTGCACCATCTGCAAAAGCAAGTTCGGTTAGCCCGCCGGCACGATGTATTACCGAACTCAGGGTTTCGCCCTCTTGCAGCACGTAAGTGCCAGGAAATTTGACTTCACCTGCTAGTTTGATTGTACGGCGCTCCCTCCATTCTGGAATGCGCTTTATCAATAATGAGTCTAAAGGCTGAAGTTTAACCTCATCGCTTAGCGATACTCGCTGATGGGTTAATGCAGCTGTAGATGTGTCGTTGGTTTCAAAGCGCGTTAGCTCTGCATCAAGCATATAACTTGAATCGTTAAGGCCGCCAGCAAGCGCTATGAGGGTTTGTTGGGTCATACCCTCAACAAAGGGGTAAATACCAGGAAAGCGAACATCGCCACTAATTGTAATTAACTGCTGCGTGAAGCCTTTAGCTGACTGCTGTGCAAGTTCATCTACTAGGTCTTCAATTAACTCATCACGCGGATTATCTTTATCAAATACATATAAGCGGTCTAGTGGATGCAGCTTTTCGCTGTTAGTAGTGCTTATATCAATATATTTAAGTTCGGTTTTAAACGTTTCTTGATTAAGTCGAGCCACTAATACAAAGTTTAATTCTGCATCTTGGGTGTAACCCATTGCTGCACGAAGTGCGTTACTTGCCGTAGAGTTTTCGCTTAAAGGGTAAGTACCCGGGTTTCTTACTGCGCCTTTTACTGTAACTACTTTTGGTGGCTCTGCTAAGCTAGTCTGCTCTTTTAACTGGCTTATAACTGGCTGCAGGCGCTCAGCTCGTTCCGGCTTGCGGCTGAATACATACACAGTGTCTTTTGCACTGAGCGTTAAGTCTTGCGAAGAATCTTGCTGCGTGAGGTATTGTGAATAATTAACATCGTAGGCTGTTATAGCACCCGTTAAAGGGTCTTCACGGGTAACAAGAACGTAATTTAAATCGGGCTGTGTTTTAAAATCGTGTATATCGCGCAGTAACGAGCTTAAACGCATGCCCTCTTGCCAACCGTAAACGCCAGGGCGAGCAACGTGCCCTAACAGGGTTACGCTATTTTCTAATGCATCTAATGTTGAACTTACGGCAACAATATCACCGTTTTGTATTTTATTTTCTTTGTTATTGTTAAGGTTAACGTTAATAACTTGGCTTAAGCCTTTTGCTGTTATTCGCTGCAGTTTAACAATGCTGCTGTATGCATTAGGTAGCAGGCCGCCTGCAAGCTTTACAACATCGCGTACCGTTTCCTCACCATCTAACTCGTAAATAGCAGGGCGAGGCACTGCACCTTTTACTGATACACTTTTACCCTTTGTAGGAATAAATACTACGTCGCCTGCGATTAAGCTTACATCACCGCTGGTATCGCCTTTAAGAAGCAGGTCGTACAAGTCAAGATTTGCTACTACGTTGCCGTTGCGTTTCACTTCTATATTGCGCAGCGAGCCAATATCGTTCACCCCACCTGCCGCAAAAATAGCTTGGGTAACGGTAGATAAAGAGCTAATTGTATAAGAAGCGGGCTTATAAGCTTCACCCAATACAAAAACGCGTATAGAGCGCAATTCGCCCATTGTTATGTTACTGCGAACACCAATAATACGGTTGCTTATTTCAGCGCTTAGCTCTTCACGAACGTTTGCAAACGTATGGCCAACTACCGAGTAAGGGCCTAATTTGGGTATTTCAATATCGCCTTGGCGATTTACCGTAAGTGAATAGTCTTGTGATTCTTTGCCGTATATTTGAATGCGCAGCGTATCGCCAGGGCCCAGAACGTATTCGCTGGGTACCGGCACGTCTGAAACTGGGGCAAATGTGCTTGGCTCTCCAGCAAACAGTTGGTAGCCAAATGGTTTAAGGTCATCTGATTTTTGCTGCTTGAAGAAGTCGTTTGTTACTTTTTCGCTATTTGTGCTTTCTTCAGTTTCGTTGGGCTGAGCGTCTCTGTTCTCGGTTTCTGCGTCGGTTTGCGTTGTCATCATAGAGTTATCTAACTCTGCATCGCTCCTGCGAGTAGTACCTCTTTCACCTACAAGTTCGTTAAGCGTAGGTGACGGTGCCACAGTGCTTCCTGCGGAACCTTGAGTAAGTGATGATAAATCGACGCCGTATTGCTTAGCCAGCGCTTCTTGTTGCGCCCTTGGTAACTTGCTAAACATTTCGATTTGTTCGGGAGTGGGGTTGGCCGCAGAAACTGCCGAAGCCATGGTCATTGACACTAATGAAGCAATGAGTAAACACACTTTTTTCACATTTAATCCCTTTTTCTTTTGCGGAATTACCACAACGAGCTTTCCGAGCAAATCGACCGTATGCCGACCGTATGTTTTCGGAGGCCGCATTCTACCTATTAAAACCTGAAATTTCCAACCGTTAATAATTAAAATTCAAGTGGATCACAATTTTCTAGATTACGAATCAACTTGTGGAGTAGGAAGCTTTGTAAGAAGAAATTAAGGTAAGCATAGGCTTTATAACTATGCTTACCTTTACAGTAGATTTGAATGAGTTTACTCGATGGCTATTTGGCTACACGCCCATACCTATCAGAAAACCTGACAATATCGTCTTCACCCAAGTAAGCACCAGACTGCACTTCAATAAGCTCTAGTGGTATCTTACCCGGATTTTCAAGTGCGTGAACTGCACCTATCGGAATATAGACTGACTGATTTTCAGTAACCAACGTGGTCTTTTCATCAATAGTCACATTGGCACTGCCCGACACTACAATCCAGTGCTCGGCGCGGTGGTGATGCATTTGAACTGAAAGCTTTTCACCAGGCTTAACCGTGATGCGTTTTACCTGGAAGCGTGAACCGCTGTCTATAGAGTCGTAGCTTCCCCACGGGCGGAATACTTCGCGATGGAATTCAAACTCTGGGCGCTTTTCGGCTTTTAGTTTGTTTACTACCGTTTTAATGCTTTGCGCATCGTCTTTATGGGCCACCATTACGGCGTCTTTCGTTTCTACAACTATTACGTCTTCTAGCCCGATCACAGAGACCAAACGCTGCTCTGCATTTACGTAGCTATTTTTGGTGTTTTCTAAAATAGTGTCGCCGACTGTCGCGTTGCCGTTTTCGTCTTTTTCAGCCGTTTCCCATAGGGATGTCCAACTGCCTACGTCGCTCCAACCTGCGTCTAATGGAACCATAACTGCACTATCGGTTTTTTCCATAACGGTGTAGTCGATAGAGTCGTCTGGGCAGGTTGCAAATATATCGTGATCTACGCGGATAAAGTCTAAATCTGGCGTTTCGGTATCGATGGCACGCTTACATACATCTAGCATTTCGGGATTATATTTAGCAAGCTCCTCTAGGTATCGGCTGGCCTTGAACATAAACATGCCGCTATTCCAAAAATAACTTCCGGAATCTACATACTCTTTGGCTGTTTCAAGCGCTGGCTTCTCAACAAACTCGGCGACTTCGAACCCATCACCTAATTCGCTGCCTGCCTTAATATAACCATAACCGGTGTGGGGCTGATCTGGAACAATACCAAAAGTAACAAGCTTACCTTCTTCGGCTAATTTCTCTGCCTTTCCAATCGCATCGTGAAATGCTTGGTTATCCTGAATTAAGTGGTCTGCCGCTAACACTAGCAAAACAGGGTCTTCACCATTAATTGTGGCATGTAGCGCGGCTAAGGCAATTGCAGGGGCCGTATTTCTGCCTACAGGCTCTAGCAGTATGCCGCCATGATGAATATCTTTTTGGCGCAGCTGTTCTGCTACCAAAAAGCGATGTGCATCATTACAAATGAAAATTGGGCTTTGTACTTTAGTGCCCTTTAAGCGAGTAATGGTCTCTTGCAGCATAGTGCTGTCTGATGTAAGCGACAAAAACTGCTTTGGAAGTGCGGCACGCGACTTTGGCCATAAACGGCTACCAGAGCCGCCAGCTAATACCACTGGTTTCATTGTAATATCCTTGATGAGTGAGTGTTATGCCCACTTCCTGAAATTTGAACGTATTTAAGGAGTATACAAAGGTTTACATTGCTATTAAATGGCAAATAGCGGAAATGATGGGTTTGGGGTAAAACAATTTGTCAAACAAGAAGGAGAAAACAAACGCGCGATAATAAAAAGGCCCTTGAGCTTGTACACTCAAGAGCCTTGCGCAGCGTATTAACGCGTTTTAATGGCCTTTATATAAGGGCTTAGTGCCAGCGTTTAGTGCCATCGTTATTGCATGACCAACGGGCAGTGCCAGTCTTGCTTACAGAGGATTTAAACTCTGCCATACAGTGTGAATAGGCAGAGTGTGCTTTGTTTATAGGTGTAATTTCACCCGCCTTAACTTTGGGAGTGCTCACTGATTCGTTAACCGCGGTCACAGGTTGGCTTTGCGATGATGCACTGCCAGCCTGAACAAGTTTACTTGTATCAACGCCTGCCAAGCTACAAACACGCTGAGCGCTGCATGAAACCCTTAATATATCGTTAAACCTAGACTCCCCCGCACCATCTGGGCCATTTTGCCTGCTTGTAGATTGCGTGTGAGGAGTAATAGACTCAAATCTCAACGAACGGCGATTGCGGCTGTCTGTTTCATTAAATACAACATCTAATGTGTAATTTGTCGAAGGTGTACCAGAAAAGTAATGCACGTCTACATCAAAGGTTCCATTTACATAAATATCATCTTCAGAAGAACGGTAAGACACAACTTCAGGACCAAACCCATTAGTATCGTCGTAATCAAGGTTACCAAGGCCTACTGTTCTATTGGAGTACCAAATTGTGCCATCGTTTTTATCTGTGCTGTAAATATCCAAATCTGTTGAGTTTGTATCCCATCGCAAGATAAACACAACCTTTGAAGAAATAAGAGCATTACGCATAGTTGAATTATTCTCCACGCCTTGGATGCTGATGACTTCTTCATTGGTCACCGGTGTAGAACCATTAAAGCCCTGCGCTTTAATGATGTTTTCACCTAACGTAACAACAACATCAGCAACAAACGAACCATCAGAATTTAACGCAGTATCAGTTGCGATACCGTTGGCCGTTACGGTTACTTTACTGGTCGCTTCTCTTGCTTCAGCCGGAATATTACCCGCAATACTGACAACGCGAGAAGAAACTTCATCGCCAGTGTCATGGCTAGTGATGATGGTTTCTACGTTCAATTCATCACGTATCTTGAAATACACGTCTACATTTACACTGTTGTCTAAGCTGGGGTTAACCACGGTAACAAATAACTCAGGAACGGTACCGTTGGCATCGTAGATATAGCTTGTTTGATCAGCGGTTGAAAACCAGGTATGTGGGTCTGTTCCTATAGTATTCGTGCCGACAAAATTGCTGTCTTCGCTGGTCAACGAAACTAGTACCTCTCGATTAGACTCGACCACCAAATCAGCTACTTTGCCCTCTGGTAGCTCACCGGTAATGGCCGGCACCTTGAATGAGTAGGCGCCTACTGCGGGAATATTTGATACCCCGTTTAACTTGTACTCAGTGTCATCTGTTAAATTCAGCCACTGTGTTAACGTGTTTAACCATGTTTGATTGAATTGGTGAGCGGGACGAGCAAACCTAAAGTTACTGGACTCATTACTGTCTAGCAGGGTGATATCACCTTTAAACATGGTGGCATAGGAATAGTAGAGTAGCGCAGCCTCAAGTGAGGATGAATTCTCTGAACCGATATGCTCGCCAAAAGAACAGTTTGCGTTTGCAAGTTCATTAGCAAACTTTTCGATACCACTGCTATCGCCTGCGCTATCAATGTTAATCATATTGATATAACTGCTGTCGAACTGAGAGCATTTACTTTCGATCAACTTAATGAACGCAAATCTTCGGTAAGGTTCTAGGTCACCATCTTTTGAATTTAAACCTTGCTCGAGAAAGCGACTATTTCCTGTCCCTCTGTAGGTATTTAAGTTGTCGTAAACACGGTCTTCAAACCACCTTGCGCTGCCTTCAATCATCCAACGCTTTGCTGTACCTTGGTCTATAAGTAGCGCTGAACCTTCAATTGAAGAACGAGATTGAGCGTGGTGAAAATATTCGTGAGCTGCTGTCGACTGCGCACTTGCAGTACGTATACCATTGTAGTCGTTTAAGAAGAGGGTTTTACGGTTGTCACCAGAAGTGACATATCCCAAAGTAATAAGTCCACGTGAGTTAGGTGCCGTATTAAAAAACGCGACATTGAATTCGTTATCGTAGCTTAACCCCAACGAATCAAACTGTGTCTGTGATTCAACTAGCCATGAGATAAGATCTTCAATTGCTGCGCCGCCCCATTTCGTGGCATTAGCCGACGTACCAAAGTCTTTCACTGTAACAGCTAAGCCTGGCGTATTACTGTCTACGCACGTCTGAAGCCTATACTCGTCGCCGGGGTTATCTTCGGGAAGTACTTCATCGGGTGTACAGGTGATTGAGGCGTTATTGGAAGAAACGAAAGAAGCGCTGTCTGGCGCATTGTTCAGTACAGTTACATTGTTAGACTGGTTTTGACTAACTGATACCGCACTATCAAAACCAAAGAAGTACGCTCCCTTGAGGCCGTCTAACTCGATTTTTATCGTACGATCAGATTGTGTGCCGCCGAATGAAAACTTGAGAAAAACAGGAGACCAAAACTGTCCCTCGATGTCCTCAGAGGTGGAAAGTCGATAAAGATTGATATCTCTGATGCTGTAACCCGCTGGTATCTCACTTATGGGGAACTCTAGGATAGCTTTTTCGGTAAAGAGCGTTTTAATAACAAACGCATCGGACGCTGGTGCAATGCTGGCTGGAATGCTTGGCGCATCTGCTAAGTTGAGTTTTTCGATGTTAACTTGAGATAAATCAGCCGTGTTGTTTACCCCTGGCGATGCTGTTGACGCTACTTCAGACTGGCCGGACCCAATGTGAGTAATTGTCATTCCATCCAGTGTTGTAGAGCTATCTACCACGGTAAGCGTATCACCCTCTACCTCGGTGACAACAGCTTGAGATGCCGCAACCGACACTTGAAAACTGGTTGTCGAAAACGCATTACCATCGTTAGCCGAAACTTCAACGGTGTAACTTTGCCCTTCATCAGACGTTTGAGGAATCCATGTAATTACACCCGTGCTTAAATCAATATTCATCCCTTCTGGAGATTCCAGTAGCGAGTAAGACAACTGACTATTGCCCGTATAGGTAACCTTGGTCTGCAATGTTGCTTCTGACGCTGCAATAAATGGCGCTAACGCTTCTGGTTGAGATATAGATAACTCAATCCCTTTCAAATCAACATCATCGGCATCGACCCCACTGTAGAACTCGTCAGACGATATGGCTGAGCCAAGTATGATTTGATAATCCTGCTCACCGTTTTGAACACTTTCATTTGTGCCGCGCGCTACGACGATTTGGTCTTGCTGCCAGTTTTCAGGCGTAAACGTTAATTCAGATTGGTCTGGTACGCCCTCTGCTTCATCACTGGATGAGACTGAAATACTCACGTTGGCGGATGGCTGACTTGTCAGTCGGACCGCGAATTCCGCTGCGGCGTTTAAAGCTGCAGTATTACCAGACACGTCGCTTACCGAAATACCTGGAGTCGGCCTACCAATAATAACGACGTCGTCTTGACCCGCCCCACCGTTGTCATCAGTGACAGTTAATCTGAATGCAAATTCTACATTGCCTGCTAATTCTGGCAGCTCAACGCTTGTGCTAGCCGCTTCAGTATCATCTATGATAGCGACAGGCGCGCCATTATTGATTTGCTCCCAATTGTATGCGCTTATTGAACCGTCGGAATCGTTACTTGCAGAACCGTCTAACGATACAACGGTAGACTCCAGCGCCTCTTGCGGTGCTGCTGCATTCGCAGAGGGGGACTGGTTAGCTTCTTCTATGTTCAAAATTGTTATCTGAACCGAATCAGTTGCAGTTTCACCATCGTCATCGGTAACCGTTAGTTCAAACACTAATTGCTCATCGGTAATAACTTCTGGCGCTTGGAAAGCGGCGGTGCTGCTATCTGCATTTTCCAGTGTTACTGATGTTCCATTGGTTTGAGACCAGCTGTAACTTGCAATACTGCCATCGGCATCAGTACCTGAACCGGTAAGTGTTACCTCTGTATTTTCATCGACGGACTGATCAGAACCTGCGTTTGCAGATGGGGGTTGGTTTTGGGATGACGGTGCGGTGTCTTCATCTCCGTCAGAGCCCCCGCAGGCGGTCAAGCCTACAAGTAATGAAGCTGAAACCAAGAGGTTTCTTAATACAATAGAGACTCCAATCGTCCCTGATTTGTTTGACATGATATTTCCTTATTTAAGGTTGAAAGACGCTCTCGACCTTAGTGCATGCGCACTTTTAAATCCCTTTAAACGCTAGTCTATACATTTTCCGGGTTGGTTGAGAGCAACCGAGCCTTAGCTCAATGTAACGACTAGTTAATGTAATGATATACCAGTTTTGTACTTCTTTTAAACCGTCATTGCATAATTTTTAGTGTCAACGCAGAATATTTTTTCTTTGAAGTCCAATAGCTTAATCACTTTATCTGTTTTGGGGGGCGGTTTGTTTTGTAAGTGTAGTATTTTGAAGTCGACAAGATTAGCAGTTGCCTTGCTTATCGCGGTGGAGTGGAATAGGGGTATTTAAAACGGATGAAGCGAGAAAAACTCGGTATAAACACAGCGGTAGCCACTCATCGCATTTCGCCGTTACAACTGTGTTTATATCGTTAATAATTCTCGCTGAAAGTAAGCGTCCGTGACACAATTTCATTAATACTCACAAACATTTTTTACTCGGCACGAATAAGCGCAAGCACCTCTTTTGTTTTTTCTTCCATTAACGGAATATCGCCTTTACTTTCTACGTTTAGGCGAATTACCGGCTCGGTGTTCGACTTGCGTAAGTTAAAGCGCCATGTGCCGAACTCTAGCCCAAGGCCGTCGGTAGTATCTACAACGCTGGCCAGCGGTTGGTATTTGCTTGTAACACGCTCTAGTGCAGCATCGGCATCTTTTAGTTTGCTGTTAATTTCACCTGATGACGGAAACGCTTTAATGCGCTCTTTTACCATACTGGCTAGCGTTTGCTTTTTCACACACACAAGCTCGGAGATTAAAAGCCAGGGGATCATGCCCGAATCGCAGTAGGCGAAGTCGCGGAAATAATGGTGAGCGCTCATTTCACCGCCGTATACGGCATCTTCTTTGCGCATACGCTCTTTAATGAAGGCGTGACCGGTTTTCGATTTGATAGGTGTGCCGCCTGCGTTGGCCACAATATCTTCGGTGTTCCAGTATACGCGCGGGTCGTAAATGATTTTGCTGTCGATGTTTTTTTCGATAAACGCTTCGGCAAGTAGCCCTACTATGTAATAGCCTTCTATGAATTCACCGTCTGCATCGAATAAGAAGCAGCGGTCGAAGTCGCCATCCCAAGCTATACCAAAATCGGCGCCTGACGCTTTTACTGCATCGGCAGTGTCTGCGCGATTTTCTGGTAACAGCGGGTTAGGTATACCGTTAGGAAACGTGCCATCTGCATTGTGATGCACTTTGATGAATTCGATAGGTACGCTGTTAGCAAGCATGGCCTTTTCAATCGCATCTAACGCTGGGCCTGCAGAGCCGTTACCCGCATTCACTACCACCTTTAAAGGCGTAAAGTTATCCAAGTTCACGTAAGAAAGCATGTGCTTTACGTAGTCGTTCATGCAAGAGCTTTTTGTGTACTGGTCGGTACTAGTTAGCTTGTCTTCTTGCGTGTGGGCCTTGCCGTTGAAAAAGGCATCGGCATCTACGGTTTCATTGTTGAAGTAATGCGCTAGTCGCCCGTTTACAAATTTATCGCTCAACGCTTCCGCACGCTCTTTAATTGCATTAAGGCCGGTATCGCCACTAATAGGAATAGAGCCTGCTTTTACTAACTTCATGCCGTTATAGTTGATGGGGTTATGACTAGCTGTTACTTCTATACCGCCATCTACGCCAAGGTGTTTTGTGGCAAAATAAATTTCTTCGGTGCCTGCCATACCAATATCGGTAACGTTTGCGCCCGCATCAATTAGCCCTGCACTGAGTGCCAGTTTTAGCGGCGTAGAGGTTAAACGTACATCGCTGCCCACTACTACGGTTTTAGCATCGAGTTCTTCTGCAAATGCATAACCAATACGGTAAGCCACTTCTTCGGTTAATTGAGAGTTAAGTTCGCCACGAATATCGTACGCTTTAAAACAGGTAATTGGGTTGGCCATTGCTGGGTCTCTATTCCTTTATCGGGTGGGAGTAAGTTAACGGCGTAACTTTTTATCCTGCGCGACATGCTACATAACTCGCTTCTCACGTTGATTACGCCCTTGTATATTAAACCATTTAGGAGGTGATATTGCTATGTGGAATATCATCACAACCTATCTGTGATAATAAATCGTTTAGTTTATCTAAATAAGGTTTCTCACCATCAGCAAGTACTGTGTACTCATCAACTAGCTGACTCAATTGAGCATTAGGCCCCATATAAAACTTAATATTTCGCTGGATCCTATTTAGCAAGTTATCCATACGGACTTCTGCCAGTTTTTTGCTACTCTCTCTGGGGGCTACGTTAAATACGTTTTTCTCTTCAATAAGGTTGATAAAGTAACGAAGGCTTCGCCCTCCCGATTCAGAGGGTACTAAAATGCCTTTTTTAACCATATCTTTTAGATCACGGGTTGCTGTAGCAGAGGAGCAGCCTGTAATTGATTGATAAAGTTCAGATTTAATACCATTTTTAATCAAGCCGCCTGTACCAAACTCAAAAAATTTGTTGATTGTTTTGTACTGTCGCTTATTTAGCTCAGTATTTTTATGATGGTCCCAAAAAACAGACTTTTTAAGTACAAAGTTGATTTTGCTCTTAGCATCTAGTTGCGCATTTCTCACTGTTTCGGCAAACCACTTAATCCAATTAGTAAGATCAACAGATGGCGAAACACGAGAGCTTTCTGCCAACATCTCGTAATAGTCACCTCTGTTTTCATTAATTTCTGTGGATATACTGAATAGTGGTGGTATATCAAAATCTTGAAATAATGCGTGCTCAGATATGGCACGCGCAACACGTCCATTACCATCACCAAACGGATGAATGGAAGTAAACCACATGTGGGCTATTGCTGAGCGAATGGGCCCGGGAATAAAACAATTATCGTCAACAAGTGGAGATGTACTGTTATACCACTCAATAAATGAGTTCATCTCGGCTTCGACAGCCTCCCCTGGGGGACCTTCAAACACCACTTTTTCATAATCACCAAAGCCTGTAATTATATCAACAGGTCCTGAGCGATATTCTCCAATCTTGATACCTCGCCTTTCACAATAATCATCCTGACCTGTGAGTAACAATGTGTGCCAAAGGCAAATCAATTCTTTTGATAGCTTACTGGTAATATTTTTTCTCACGTCGACGAGTAACGAAGCAATACCATTTTCTTTATGAAATATGCCTTTCGGTTGAGATAAATCGAGATCTAAATAGCGAGCGACGGACGAGCGAACCTCTTCACGGTTTAAATTTTCGCCCTCTATTTCACTAGTATTGATTGCCTCTTCCACCATTAGATAGATATGGGCTTCTGACTGATTATTTTGATCTAACTGTGATATTTGGCCTTGAAGGTTTGAAGAAATTTTAGTGTACTCATTTATGATCTTATCCAAGCCACCTGACTGATAAGTAAACTTCGGCCAATTAGGATGTTGCCAGTTATATTTGATGCCCATAGTTACCACCTCACTATTTTAATCATAATAAGGCGCAATATGATTAAATTAAAGGAAATATTTTAATCAAAAACATTTTCTACTCATAACAAGTGCGATTATGATTTATTTGAGCGTAGTATTTTCATCATTGCTGAACCAAGCTATTACTATGCTACTCTTCTCCAGGCAGGTATTTCTCTAACTTTTCTTGCAATGTATTAAAGCTTAATGGTTTGAGGATATAACCGGTTACTCCAGCTTCCATAGCATTAACTATTTCGTCGTGTTCGCTGTTTGCACTCATTATAAACACATCGGCTGATGACAGCTTTTCACTTTGCCGGATTTCCTTTAACAACGTTATACCGCTCTTGCCACTCACCTCCGAATCGGTGAGCACTAGCTTATACGGTTTATCAGAATCTGCAGCATCGTTAAGCAATCGCCATGCTTTTTCAGCGCTATTAGCAGCATCTACTTTTTCGAAGCCCATTTTAGCAAGCATGTCGGTAACGGTGTCTCTTATTTCTTGGATATCCTCAACAACCAATATCTTGGTATCCACTAGAGTAGAAATTGAGTCGTTTTGACTTTCAATATGATCGTTCAACTTGTTATATATGGATACTAGAACCATGAGTTCAGAGTCGCTTTCCGGCTCATTTGCACTGTTTTTTCGTCGTGCTTTTTCCGCAATTTTTTTAATTTTTTACTGATTATTCGCTTGCATAGCGTGGCTTCTTTTATTGTAAACATTGCCTATTCCTATGGTTGTAATGCCGGTAGTTTATTATGCCTGTCACTTTAAAGCGGTGCGCTTATTTAGCGAATAATCTTTTATGTGAATGTCATTTTAATGGTACGATTTGCAAAGTATTTGCCAGTTATGAGGGAAATGTTGATCTGACCTCATTTATTTCCGCTTAACATAGATGTGTTATGTTGCTATTGTCAGCTATCGAATTAACACAAATTCGGCCTAAAACTAACCGGTGAACACTCGCGACTATGAACCATAAGACGTATGGCTTGGCATGGTGGTATAAGGAGTTTCCCTATACCAAGTTTAGTGAAGACTACTGGCGCGTAAGACTGATTCAGCACACATTGCTTCTCGCGTGTTTGCTTTTCTCTATTTTAGCGTTCATTAATGTTTTTGCTTTTGATGATACTCAGCTGGCGCTTATTGACAGTGCAGGGTTGGTGCTGTCGCTCGTGGTATATTACGGGTTTAGAAAAACCGGCAACATTACGCTAACTGCATGGCTTATTTCACTTACCGTTACCACTATCATGCTACTTTTTTTGATAAGTGTTGAAGGGCGTGCTTACTCACTAGTATGGGCCACCATTATTTTGCCTTTTACTTTTTTCTTACTCGGTCGCCTCGGCGGTACACTGCTTTCCTCAATTACATTATGTGTGTGTATTTATTTAGTTTACGCACAGGTAAAGAGTGGCGTTCCCATCACACTATCAAAAGGCGCTCTGCTCAATGTGATAGAGGCGGCCTTTGTTCAATTACTTTTGTTTCGATTTTATGAAGGCACCCGACAGAAAGCGTTTGATCAGTTAAAAGCGGAACACCGAGAGTCGAAGCGATTATCAGAAACCGACTATTTAACCGGCGTTTACAATCGTTCCAAATTTCTTTCCTTAGTCGACTCACTTCTAGCAAGCAACAATGCCAATAACCATTGTTTGGTTATTTTAGATTTAGATGACTTCAAACTCATTAATGATAAATATGGCCATAATGTAGGTGATACCGTGTTGAAGGAGTTTGCACAAGCACTTCGCTCTCATACTCGCGAAGGTGATATTATTGCTCGCTGGGGTGGCGAAGAGTTTGTTTTACTGCTTAAAAATGTGAATGTGTCTCAAGCCAGAGGGTGTATCAACCAACTTTTAAGCGTTGTACAAAATCTGTCAACCGTTGATACCGCGGTGTCATTTAGTGCAGGACTAACGCAGTGCAATAGAGTCAACCCAATTGATGAGTTAGTGAGTATTGCTGACGAAGCACTGTATCAAGCGAAGCGGGATGGGAAAGGTCGTGTTTGTAGCCAATAGCGACTGGGGGTAACAACGAAATTTTGACAAACAGCGTTGCGATATCTTGATACCAGTTATTAGGGCAATGTTGATCTGACCCCGTTTGTTTTGGATAAAAAAAGGGGTCAGAGCTTTCGCTCTGACCCCTTTTTCTTTTCGAGTATTAATTACTCTTCAGTTGCTTCTACTACTTCTTCTTCAGCTTCAACAACTGGACGGTCAACTAGCTCAACATATGCCATTGGGGCATTGTCGCCAGCACGGAAACCGCATTTAAGAATGCGAGTGTAACCGCCTGGACGTGCTTCGTAACGAGGACCAAGCTCGTTAAACAGTTTACCTACGACCTCTTTATCACCTGTGCGAGCAAAAGCTAGACGGCGATTTGCAACGCTGTCTTCTTTCGCCATAGTGATTAGTGGCTCGATTACGCGACGTAATTCTTTCGCTTTTGGTAACGTAGTTTTGATCACTTCGTGCTTGACCAAAGAACCTGCCATGTTTTTGAACATAGCTTGACGATGGCTGCTGTTGCGATTCAACTGACGACCACTCTTACGATGGCGCATAGTTTTATCCTTCTCTACAAATCAGTTTGATAAAAACCTGATTAATCTTTTTCAGCGATGCTCTCTGGCGGCCAGTTTTCTAGGCGCATGCCTAGAGACAAACCACGAGATGCTAGAACATCTTTGATTTCAGTTAGCGATTTCTTACCAAGGTTAGGCGTTTTAAGTAGCTCAACCTCAGTGCGCTGTACCAGGTCACCAATGTACTGGATAGCTTCTGCTTTTAAGCAGTTAGCAGAACGTACTGTTAACTCTAAGTCATCAACTGGGCGAAGTAGAATCGGATCGAACTCCGGTTTTTCTTCTTTCGCTTCTGGCTCAGATACATCGCGTAAGTCTACGAATGCATCAAGCTGTTCAGCTAGAATGGTTGCAGAACGGCGGATCGCTTCTTCAGGATCTAAAGTACCGTTTGTTTCCATATCGATGATTAGTTTGTCTAAGTCTGTGCGTTGTTCAACACGAGCAGACTCAACAGTGTATGCAATGCGCTCTACTGGGCTGTATGAAGCATCAACTAACAAACGACCAATTGGACGATCATCTTCTTCAGAGGAGCGACGGGTAGAAGCTGGTACATAACCGCGACCCATTTCTACTTTAACGCGCATGCTGATTTCAGCTTCGCCAGTTAGAGTACAAATAACATGGTCAGGGTTAACAATTTCTACGTCGCCATCATGCTGAATATCACCAGCAACAACAGGGCCAGCGCCAGATTTCACTAGAGTTAGGGTTGCCTCAGTTTTACCTTCAAGGCGAACCGCTAAACCTTTAAGATTGAGCAAGATTTCGATCACGTCTTCTTGCACACCTTCTTTGGTGCTGTACTCGTGAAGAACGCCATCAATTTCTACCTCGGTAACTGCACATCCTGGCATAGATGACAGTAAGATACGACGTAGGGCGTTACCTAGAGTATGGCCAAAGCCGCGCTCTAGTGGTTCCAAAGTTACTTTGGCACGAGTAGGAGAAACGTTTTCGATCTCTACTAATCTCGGTTTTAGGAATTCAGTCACAGAACCCACAATGCTTCCTCTTTAGTTGGCTTTACTTAGAGTAAAGTTCGACGATCAACTGTTCGTTAATTTCAGCAGACAAATCAGTTCTTTCTGGAACGCGCTTGAAAGTGCCTTCCATTTTAGTGCTGTCTACTTCAATCCAGGTTGGCTTCTCACGTTGGTCAGCCAGTTCTAAAGCAGCAACGATACGCGCTTGCTTTTTCGCTTTTTCACGAACAGAAACCACGTCTTCGGCAGAAACGTTAAACGATGGAATGTTCACAACTTGACCATTTACCATGATCGCCTTGTGGCTTACTAGCTGACGTGCTTCAGCACGTGTACTAGCAAATCCCATACGATAAACCACGTTGTCTAGACGCTGCTCTAAAAGCTGTAGCAAGTTTTCACCTGTGTTGCCTTTTAGACGCGCAGCTTCTTTATAGTAGTTGCGGAATTGCTTTTCCAGTACGCCGAACATACGACGAACTTTTTGTTTCTCACGCAGCTGAACACCGTAGTCAGACAAACGGCCACGACGGGCACCATGCTGACCAGGCGCTGTATCGATTTTACATTTAGAATCGATTGCGCGAACGCCGCTCTTAAGGAACAAGTCAGTTCCTTCGCGACGGCTAAGTTTGAGTTTTGGACCCAAATATCTTGCCATGATCTTTCTCCAACTGTCCGTCGATTAAACGCGACGTTTTTTCGGTGGACGACAACCGTTGTGAGGAATAGGTGTCACATCGGTAATATTTGTGATCTTATAACCAGTAGCGTTAAGAGCACGGATCGCAGACTCACGGCCTGGACCTGGACCTTTTACGAACACTTCTAGGTTCTTAAGACCGTATTCTTGTGCAGCTACACCTGCACGCTCAGCAGCAACCTGTGCAGCAAATGGGGTAGATTTACGTGAACCACGGAAACCTGAACCACCAGATGTCGCCCATGCTAGTGCATTGCCTTGACGGTCTGTAATAGTCACAATTGTGTTGTTGAAAGACGCATGGATATGAGCCATACCGTCTGCAACCTGACGTTTAGCGCGCTTACGCGTACTACGAGCTGGTGCTTTTGCCATAACTTACTCCCCGCTTACTTCTTAATTGGCTTACGAGGACCTTTACGGGTACGCGCATTAGTTTTAGTGCGCTGACCACGTAGAGGCAAGCTACGACGGTGGCGAATACCACGGAAGCAACCCAGGTCCATCAAACGTTTGATGCTCATAGAGACTTCACGACGTAAATCACCTTCAACAGTGAATTTCGCCACTTCGTCACGAAGCTTATCGATAGTAGCTTCGTCTAGCTCTTTGATTTTTGTATTTTCTGCAACACCAGCACCCGCACAAATGCTTTTCGCACGTGTGGGGCCAACGCCGTAGATCGCTTGGATAGCGATAACAGCATGCTTGTGCTCAGGAATGTTAATGCCAGCGATACGGGCCATTAACAGCACTCCTCTTGTTTAATTGTCGACGACCTAAAAAGCCCGATAGGATACTCATCCGTCGACCAAATTGCAAATTTAGGTTCAAAATACCCATAAACAAAGCTAGCAGAACCCGATAAGTATAATTCGGATTCTGCTTAGTAGCCTTGCAAGTATTCTTTACCGCTTAGATTAACCTTGCCTTTGCTTGTGCTTTGGCTCTGTACAAATTACACGCACAACGCCGTTGCGCTTGATAACTTTACAGTTACGGCAAATCTTTTTAACTGATGCACGAACTTTCATTACATCACTCCCCTATCTTTACTATTAAGGGGCTAACTTAACGGCCGTAGCCTTTAAGATTAGCTTTCTTCAGAACAGACTCATATTGACTACTCATCAAATGCGTCTGCACCTGTGCCATAAAGTCCATGATAACCACCACAATTATGAGAAGCGACGTACCACCGAAGTAGAACGGCACATTCCAGGCAATTAGCATAAATTCAGGCACTAAACAAATAAAGGTTATGTACAGTGCGCCAGCCAATGTGAGGCGAGTCATTACCTTATCTATGTAACGCGATGTTTGTTCACCCGGACGAATACCAGGAATGAACGCACCAGACTTCTTCAAGTTATCTGCTGTATCACGCGGGTTGAAGACCAACGCCGTGTAAAAAAAGCAGAAGAAGATAATGGCTGCTGCATAAAGCATTACATATAGCGGCTGACCTGGAGATAGCATTAATGCTACATCCTGCAACCAAGCTGTTGATTCATTCTGACCGAACCATCCTGCGATAGTTCCTGGAAACAGAATAATACTGGAAGCAAAGATTGGTGGAATTACACCAGCAATATTGACCTTCAATGGTAAATGCGTGCTCTGCGCTGCAAAAACCTGACGGCCCTGCTGACGCTTCGCGTAGTTTACCACAATTCTGCGCTGTCCGCGCTCAACAAATACCACTAGGTATGTGAGCGCAATAACAATCACAGCAATCAACAATAGGAACAACAGGTTAATGTCGCCCTGTCTTGCTTGCTCTGCCGTTTGGCCTATTGCTGTAGGTAAACCCGCAACAATACCAGCAAAAATCAAGATTGAAATACCGTTACCGATACCTCTTTCGGTAATTTGCTCACCTAACCACATTAGGAACATAGTTCCCGTGACTAGACTCACTACCGCTGTAAAGTAGAATCCGAAGCCAGGGTTCAATACCAATCCATTAATTAGGTTGGGCAGACCAGTCGAGATACCAATTGACTGGAAAATCGCTAGTACAAGCGTTAAATAACGCGTGTACTGACTGATTTTACGACGGCCTGCTTCACCTTCTTTTTTAAGCTCTACCATCGGTGGATGAACCACCGAGAGCAACTGCATAATAATGGATGCAGTAATGTATGGCATAATGCCCAAAGCCAGAACGGATGCACGCTCAAGCGCACCACCAGAGAACATGTTAAACATTTCTACAATGGTGCCTTTCTGTTGCTCGAACAAGTCAGCAAGTACAGCTGGATCGATGCCAGGGATAGGAACATAAGAACCTAGTCTGAAAACAACAATCGCACCTAGTACGAACAACAATCTTGCTTTAAGCTCACTCAAGCCGCTTTTAGCGCCTGAATCCAATCCTGGTTTAGCCATCTAGCTTATTCCTCTACTTTACCGCCAGCAGCTTCAATCGCTTCTTTAGCGCCTTTAGTAACCTTTAAACCGCTTACTGTTACAGCTCGTGATACTTCACCGCTCTTAACTACTTTTACAAACTGCATTTCTTTCTTAACAAGACCTGCTGCTTTAAGTGTTTCAAGAGACACTGTATCACCGTCAACTTTCGCAATTTCTGCAAGCGTTACTTGATCAGTAACAAAGCTCTTGCGTGAAGTGAAACCGAACTTCGGAAGACGACGCTGTAAAGGCATCTGACCACCTTCGAATCCTGGCTTAACGCGGCCACCTGAACGGCTTTTTTGACCTTTGTGACCTACGCCACTCGTTTTACCAAGACCTGAGCCGATGCCTCGACCAGTACGCTTACCAGATTTATGAGCCCCTGGTGCAGGAGCAATAGTATTTAAACGCATGTTCTTACTCCTCCACTATCTCGACCATGTAATGTACACGGTGGACCATGCCACGTACGGCTGGGGTATCTTCCAGTTCACGAACATGGTTGATCTTACGAAGACCTAAGCCTTTAAGCGTAGCTTTGTGCTTAGGCAGTCTGCCGATAGCACTTTTAGTTTGCTTTACTTTAATCGTTGCCATGTCTGATTACCCCAAAATTTCATCTACAGACAATCCACGTTTCGCAGCAACTTTCGCTGGAGAATTCATCTCTGTCAGCGCGTTGATTGTTGCACGAACAACGTTGATTGGGTTTGTAGAGCCGTAACATTTTGAAAGTACGTTTTGTACGCCAGCTACTTCAAGTACTGCACGCATTGCACCGCCGGCGATGATACCGGTACCTTCTGATGCAGGCTGCATGTAAACTTTAGAGCCAGAGTGACGACCTTTAATAGGGTGCTGTAACGTATTGCCGTTAAGGTCTACGTCAACCATGTTGCGACGTGCCTTTTCCATAGCTTTCTGGATTGCAGCAGGAACTTCACGTGCCTTACCGTAACCAAAACCTACGCGACCGTTACCGTCACCCACTACTGTCAATGCAGTGAAACTAAAGATACGACCACCTTTAACCACTTTAGATACGCGGTTTACGGCAATCAATTTCTCTAGAAATTCACCATTTTGAACGTCTTGTTTAGCCATTATAAACTCCTAGAACTGAAGACCAGCTTCGCGAGCTGCATCAGCTAATGCTTTAACGCGACCGTGGTATTGGAAGCCACTACGATCGAAAGCCACTGCTTTAATGCCTTTCTCAATAGCGCGCTCTGCGATTGCTTTACCGACTACCGTCGCTGCTTCAGCGTTACCTGTAGACTTAAGATCTTTCGCAAGATCCTTCTCAACAGTTGAAGCCGCCGCTAATACTTCAGAACCGCAAGGAGCGATTAGCTGAGCGTATATGTGGCGAGGTGTACGGTTAATTACCAAGCGATGCGCGGCCAGTTCACGAATTTTTGCTCGTGCGCGAGTAGCGCGACGAATGCGAGCTGTTTTCTTATCCATCGTATCACCCACCTACTTTTTCTTAGCTTCTTTACGACGTACGTTTTCGTCAGCATAACGAACACCTTTGCCTTTGTAAGGCTCTGGTGGACGGTAACCACGAATGTTCGCCGCAACCTGTCCTACCACCTGCTTATCGGCGCCTTTGACGACGATTTCAGTTTGGCTAGGAGTTTCAACGGTAATGCCTTGAGGCATTTCGTATACTACAGGATGAGAGAAACCTAGCGTAAGGTTAAGCTTGCTACCTTGTGCTTGTGCACGGTAACCAACACCATTTAGCTGAAGCTTTTTCTCAAAACCTTGTGAAACACCTTGAACCATTGCGTTAAGAAGTGAGCGAACAGTACCAGCCTGTGCCCAGTTGTTTGCAAAACCTTCACGAGGAAGTGCTTTCAACTGGTTCTCTTCTTGTACAACTTCAACAGCGTCGTTAAAAACGCGGCTCAATGTGCCTTTACTACCTTTTACAGTAACTTCTTGACCAGAGATAGAAACTTCTACGCCTGATACCAAGTCTACTGGGGCTTTTGCTATACGTGACATTTCAACTCCTCCGTTATGCTACATAACCGATGATCTCACCGCCCATGCCAGCGTTGCGCGCTGCACGGTCAGTCATCACACCTTTTGAAGTCGACACGATAGCGATACCCAAGCCACCCATAACCTTTGGAAGCTCATCTTTTTTCTTATAGATGCGCAGACCGGGGCGACTTACGCGCTCGATAGTGTCAATTACTTGCTTGCCTTCGAAGTACTTAAGCGTAACTTCTAAAACAGGCTTAACGTCACCAGATGCAGCGAAGTCTACGATGTAACCTTCTGACTTCAACACTTCGCAGATAGAAACGCGAAGCTTAGAAGACGGCATAGTTACAGAAACTTTCTGTGCCATCTGGCCGTTACGGATGCGGGTAAACATATCCGCGATAGGATCTTGCATACTCATTATCAGCTACTCCTTACCAGCTGGCTTTCTTAAGGCCAGGGACTTCACCGCGCATCGCTGCTTCACGAAGCTTAATACGGCTAAGACCGAATTTGCGTAGGTAACCATGTGGACGACCAGTTACACGACAACGGTTGCGTTGACGAGATTTACTAGAGTCACGTGGTAGTTGTTGTAGCTTCAGAACAGCGTCCCAACGCTCTTCTTCAGAAGCGTTAACATCGCTGATAATCGCTTTAAGTGCCGCGCGCTTTTCAGCATACTTAGCTACTAGCTTAGTACGCTTCGCTTCGCGTGCTTTCATTGATTCTTTTGCCATAACCCTACACCCCTTACTTTTTGAATGGGAAGTTAAACGCGTCCAGCAGAGCACGTGCTTCGTCATTAGTATTCGCACTGGTAGTGATAGTAATATCCATACCGCGAACCTTATCCACTTTATCGAAATCGATTTCAGGGAAAATGATTTGCTCACGCACGCCCATGCTGTAGTTACCACGTCCGTCGAATGATTTAGGATTCAAACCACGGAAGTCGCGGATACGCGGGATAGCGATTGAAATCAAACGCTCTAGGAATTCCCACATACGCTCGCCACGTAGGGTTACTTTACAGCCAATCGGATAACCTTCACGGATTTTAAAGCCCGCTACTGATTTTCTAGCAACTGTAACAACAGGCTTCTGACCGGCGATAGCCGTCATGTCAGCTTGAGCATTTTCAAGCACCTTCTTGTCAGCAACTGCTTCACCTAAACCCATGTTTAGAGTGATTTTTTCAATCCGAGGGACTTGCATGACGCTTTTGTACCCGAACTGCTTAGCAAGTTCAGCTACTACTGTTTCTTTATAGAAATCATGCAGTTTCGCCATCGTACTCTCCAATATAATTAAACAAGTTCGCCGTTAGACTTGAAGAAACGTACTTTCTTCTCATCTTCAAAACGGAAACCAACGCGATCTGCTTTGCCCGTTGCCGGGTTAACAATCGCAACATTAGAAACGTGAATAGAAGCTTCTTTCTCAACAATACCACCAGCAACACCCAATTGTGGGTTAGGCTTAGTGTGTTTCTTGACGAGATTAACGCCTTCTACAATTAAACGGTCATCAGCCATAAGCACTTTAAGGACTTTGCCTTGTTTGCCTTTGTCTTTACCCGCTAATACGACTACTTCATCATCACGACGAATTTTATTAGCCATTATCGTGACTCCTTATAGTACCTCTGGGGCCAATGAGATGATTTTCATGAAGTTTGAACTTCTCAACTCACGGGTTACCGGGCCAAAGATACGCGTACCAATTGGTTGCTTGTTTGCATTAAGCAAAACAGCCGCGTTACCGTCAAAACGGATGGTTGAACCATCTGAACGACGAACGCCTTTTCTAGTACGCACCACCACTGCATTCAGTACGTCACCTTTTTTAACTTTACCGCGAGGAATTGCTTCCTTAACAGTAACTTTGATGATGTCACCGATACCTGCATAACGGCGATGCGAGCCACCAAGAACCTTAATACACTGAACCCTGCGAGCGCCGCTGTTGTCTGCAACGTCCAGGTTAGTTTGCATTTGGATCATGTTAGTGCTCCGCTCTAAATTAAGACTCTCCCGAGTCGTTATTGTGCTGCTAAAAGCAACTGGATATCGCTGCTTTTATGTACATACCCCCATAAAAAGGGCGCGAAACTATAACAGAATTATTGGCGAAGCGATAGCGGAAAATTGAATTAATTTTAGACTGGGGCGAATAAAAAACCCCCAGCGACTAACTGGGGGGTAGATAACCACAGAGGAGGTCATCAAGCAGGAACTATTTCCATACCTGAACGTCGACATGAGCACCACGAGATGACATTCGGGCATACTTTAAAAGTAATAGAGAATTCAGAAAATGGTAGGTTTTTCACTCATCATTTAGTCTAATAATTTTAGGCTAGTTGTTGAGTGAAAACCTTCGTATTTCCTATCACATCTCTTTTCTGTGAACGATTAAAACAGTACATTGATTTGGTAGCCTGTAGGTGTGTTTGCAGGCTCGATGGTTACAATATAGTTTTCTTCTTCTGTAAAGCCGAACAGTGCTGTTCTGTCTAGTAGCACTTGTTCGTCGTTGTCATCTTCGTAGACTGCGATGACTTCATAAAAGTCTGACGGCAGTACCGTACTATTGCTTTCACCAAACTCCAGATTGCGAATTTTGTATTCCGCTGTGTCTATGGTTTCGTCAACGCGTACCAAGTAAACTTCAACGTCGTCATAATCGCTAACGAGATTGATGAAGTTAACAGTTTTGTCGTACGCCTGCGGCAGCCCGCTCTCTTCAAAGGTAGAAGCTTTGAGCGTATTGTTTGTTTGATAAATCAATATTGCCTTACTTTCACCTTGGTTTAGCGTTACAAGCTTATTGCTTAAGGGCGTTAATGTATCTGTTGAGTCGGTTACGCTCACCCGATAGTCACCGTAACGAATAGCAGAAAACTCCGAAAGCTCTCCAGCAGACAATGCAAATTCAATGTCTTCTTCGTCTGTGTTGCCACCAAAGGTAATGTTAAGCGGTGTTGTCAGGTCTGTTGAATTGTAAATACGATATTGAGCGTCGGCCTCTACATCGGTTAGCGCTGAGACAGTAGATGAATTCAAAATGGTATCGACCACTAATCCTTCTTGGATAGCGCCACTTACATCACGAAGCGCCATTACGTATTCAGTTTCGAAAACAAAATAAAGAGTTTGCGACTCGAAGATCACCTCGTTGCTTCCGGGTGTTGTTAGATATATTGTGTATTCGCCCTCATCGAAGTCGTCGCTGTCGTCATCACCGTCCCAATAGATTAATTCGCCTAAATCGTTTGGTGTTACTGTTCCCAGAAAGTTGGCTGCTTCAAAGGGATCTCCTGCATCACTCATGTAAAAATCGAAGGAATCACCTTCCATTGTCACCGATAGTGCTAATAATCGGAAATGGTCTTCTAGCGTCTCCCGTTCATAACTATATTCCGTGAATGTAGGGTTATTGAAGTCGCCACTCATGACGATTATTGTTTTGTCGCCTTCTCTTAGATTTACCGTTATCTCATCGATATAGATTTCTTGGTCGTCTGAATCCGTACGGATGAACTCTAATACAATCTCGCCGCTTTCCATTGAATACATAGGCGTAGCATCGCCAAATTGCGCTGAACCAAAACTGTCCTCATCTACTTCTCTCATTTCTACGTTTGCGCCGTTTGGTGATGCGTTATAGAACTGAAGATATGCAGATTCAAAATCTGAACTGCCGCTATCTGAGCCACCACATGCCGAAAGGGCGAACAGCGCAACCAAGGCTAGCGCTAAAGTTTTACTAAAGTGACAGGCACTATTACTAATGTGACAGGCACCGCTTCTAAAGTGACAGGCACGATAAAGCGAAGAGAGTAATTGCATAAACGGTGTTTCCTTTAAATTTGTTTTTAAATAGATAAATTAGATAGCAGCACAGACGGGAATACATGCGCCGAACGCCGTTATGGCATAAAAATGTGGCGTAGGTTCATAGCTTTACTCTTTCTTTACAAAACTGACATTTAACTGAAGAAAACGGCGTAAAACTAAACGAATTGGGAAAATAGCAAGAAGGGTTGTTTGGGCTATAACCTAGAAGGTTTTTCTTGAGAGGATTTATTTCAAGGCGGCTTCTGATAACTATCGAGTAGGGTGAGGCTTGCGCCTCATCCCTCTCACAGAACCGTACGTACGGGCCTCGTATACGGCTCCTGCATACTTCATATCACTTGCTAAGTGAACAGCGCCCTTGCCATTCGGATTATCTTCCCCTCAGTCAGGGTGATTCAGGTTTCTTTCAACCTGACGGGTTTGCCAGCTTCGCTGGGCAAACAAAAAAGCCTGCAAAAAATGCAGGCTTAGATTGATAATTGCCTCTCAGGCTTGTTTAACGATAATCGCTAATAGTTACTCGCAAGAGAATTACTCGTAGGAGTAAGACAGCGTAACGTTGCTGTATCTGGAGTAAGCACGCACGCCGATATGCCAAGTACCCGCAGCTGGTGCGTCAAACGTACACACTTCGTTGTTACCGTTACGATACGGACGACAATCGAAATCACCGGTCTCAGGTTGTGAGCCAAACTTCATGTATAAGTCTGCATCACCCGAACC
This sequence comes from Alteromonas sp. RW2A1, assembly GCF_001886475.1. Classification (NCBI taxonomy): domain Bacteria; kingdom Pseudomonadati; phylum Pseudomonadota; class Gammaproteobacteria; order Alteromonadales; family Alteromonadaceae; genus Alteromonas; species Alteromonas sp. RW2A1. The sequence continues at coordinate 3,682,251 of NZ_CP018031.1, forward strand.
ACCAGCAATACTCACCGACATTTGGCTAACGCCTTCAGGAATAGTCCAGGTATAGCGATTCCAGTCGTTACGTGGAGCAGATAGGCCCGGAACTTGACCAGATACCGGCTCAACCGTTGGACTACCGCCGTTGTCTGTACCGCCGCCGTTACCGTCACAACCGTTGGTATTTAGTTGGTTGTAAGCATTGGCTAGTTGCATGAGACCGAAACCGTAAAAGTTATCGCGACCTGCACTGCCTTTATCTTCAGCACTTACATTAAGCGCATTTCTAATTTGGTTATTTGTACATTGCGGGAAGTAACTCCATATCAATGCTGCACCACCAGCTACGTGAGGTGTCGCCATTGAAGTACCGCTTAACGCAGCGTAGGTGTTTGTTGGATAAGTAGACTGTACAGCGCTACCAGGAGCCGCAATTTCTACTTGGTCGTTGTACTGGCTGTAGCTGGCGCGGTTTTCATTTGAATCTACCGCAGCTACAGACATTACCGCATCGTAAGAAGCAGGATAAGATTTGCCACTATTGCCATCGTTACCCGCTGCTGCCACTAACAGCATACCCGCATCAGTGAAGCTTTGCATGGCATCGCGCTCTGTTGCCGATGCACTGCCGCCACCTAGGCTCATGTTAACCACGTTAGAGCCTGCATTCTGACATTGAGAAATAGCGTCGATTAGATCTGATGCGTAAGTCCATTGGCCGTTGTCGTTGAATATTTTTACGATATGAAGATCGACGCCAGGATATACACCTACAACACCTTCGTTATTATCATAAGCAGCGATAGTGCCAGCAACGTGCGTTCCATGTCCGTTTCCGTCATTGTACCAATTGCCCACCGCAACGTTATTCGCATTACCTGTAACACCGTTATTGGTATCCGGTAAGTCGGGATGGCCTAAGTTGTAACCTGTGTCGATAACACACACTTTACGTGCAGTGGTATCGGCTTGGCCGAATTGATTAGCCTGAACCATGGTATAGCCGTATGGCGTGGTTTGCGCCATAAGTTTGCGTTTTGCATCTATTTCAATGCTTTCAACATTTGGGTTTTTACGTAATTCATTCAAGGCTTTACGATCTAACTTCGCTGCCATTAAACGTTGCTTTTTCAAGGTCTTTTTAACTAATCCCCCTGCTCGCACAACATCATTTTTTGCAGCTTGAACGTTAAACGCTTTTTTCTGCTGACCGAATTTTAACGCCCCTTTGCCTTTTAAAGACTCATCGTTAGTGCCCATCAGGACGTCAGATGTCATTTCGTCTCTAAATTTTACGATGTAACGATCGCCAGGTTCTTCAAGTGAGCCAAAACCGATTTTTGTGAAACGTTTGTTTAGGCCCTTGTTTAATTTTGATGAGAAAGACTGTTTCTTTGCTTCTACTTTTACCGGAGCATTTTCTTCAGCTACTGCACTTTGACCAGCAAAGGCTAAGGACACTGCGATGGCAGCCGCCGTCATACATGTGTGTTTCTTATTTTTTAAATTCAAAATTTATTTCCTGTTTATCTGTCTTTTTTTAGTTTCAGCACTTTTAATCTCGTACTTTTGAAACCTTTAGTTATGTTTTGACATACAGGTTCAACCATTACCTCATACGAAACGCCTATCCATGACTTTCAACGCAACTGCGTTGTAACGACCTACCCGCGTGTCAGTTGTCGTAAATAAGCGTGCGTTGCACTTCATCTACAAAGCCCATATTAGCCAGAGAATCAACATGTTAAGTATATTACTCAAAACTTGATGAGCTTTTTTCATACCTTTTAAAAATAATCAAAATGCAATTTAAAAGGACAAACCACGTAAACCCTAGCTTTTGGACAAATTCATATTAGGAATAGAATTTAATAATTAACAATTATTTTACAAATGCAAATGTAACAAAATGTGACCTATACCTTTTTGAGAATTATTGGCATTAACTAGAGATAGCTGAGGAGATAAGTGAGCACTTGGTTTGGTGAGTTAGTTAGGTGGAATGAGTAGATTTATTAAATTTAGACAGGCAGTTTACTTATTAAGACAGGCATATTAGAAAACAGGTCGCTATTTCTCTTAACCTGATTACCGATACAGAAAGTTAAGGTCAGCAAAACATTGTTGAGTTAATTAGACGCAGTCGAGGAATTAGATTTCGTTGTGGAAAAGATATGTAGAGTCAGGTTGGCTGTGCCAGAATGTCATCGATTGATTTGGGGTGAAATTATCCAAGTAAGCGCATAGCGCTTTTTCGTCCATGCACTCGCTGTTGATGTTGGTTGTGGGCGTACTGCTCGAGGTGAACCACTTTTCCCGCAGCATGTTTAAAACAGTGTTCAAACTGGGTAGTTAACGTCAGCCATTTTTCATCGTCGATGCCAAGACGCACTAGAATGTGTGGCATATTGCTCTCTACTTTGCCGTGTTTAGTTGGATGAATACACCGACTGGTTGTATCCACAAGCTGAAGGTAATCGCTAAGAGTGAAAGGTAAGCCATGGGGCCTATCTCGCTGTGGGTTGCCAGCAAAAGGCATGAGTCGTTTCGGTGTTTTACCCACCCTTGCAGCACGAATTCGGTATTGAATACTGGTATGGTTAGAGGTTTCAGGCGTTTTCGCCACATTAGCGCGTACCGGGTTTAAATCGACGTAGGCCATACAGGCAGCTAGTGCAGACTCATCCAATAGCGCCTGGGATTTAAACCTTCCCTCCCAAAAATGTCCTGTACATTCATCTTCTTTATTGGCCGCGCGAGCAATGTATTCATTGAGTGCGCGCATAAACCAACTGATATCATAAAGTCGTGCTCGCCACACGCCTGCCGTATTTTCCACGGTATCTATCTGCGCCTCGCTGAGGTCTTTTCGTGTCATGGGCGAGGCGTATTGCTGCGTTAACAAGGTTCCTCTGTACAGCGAATGCCAGCGCTCAATAACCTCTTCTGTCGAGAGCGCTATCGCTTTCTCTTTATTCACATGCAGAACGATATGGGTATGGTTACTCATTACCGCGTAAGCACAAACTTCTATCGCAAATACATCACTTAATACATGAATGCGGTCTTCAACCCACTTGCGGCGGTGTTCGAAGCTTTTTCCGTGCTCTGTTCCACATAAGAATGCGCGGCGAACACAGCGAGATACACAATGATAATACGGTGTATCTGATAAGCTAATTTGAGACTTTCGGGCTTTAGGCATCGAGCTATTCTGACGTTTAATTGTGCTGCTACCAGTTTGGAGTGCTACACCACCTAAAGAAAGTGTATTGAAGTACAGTTTTAAAATTGTTTTATGCCTGTCTCATTTGTTATTAGTGGTTAATTTTAATGCTCTTTTATGCCTGTCTCATTAGTCGTTACTTTTTGGGTACAAAAAAAGGGCAATATAGTTGCCCTTTTGGTGGTGCACACTTTTGGTGGTGCACAGAGTTCAGCCCTCATCAGTTTTCACATCTCTAACTCAGGCGCTGCCTTACAATCTCATATAAACATATACCAGTGGCAACCGATACGTTTAAACTTGAAACGCTGCCAGCCATAGGAAGCTTAACAAGCTCATCGCAGGTCTCTTTAGTTAGCCTACGCATGCCTTTTCCTTCAGCGCCCATCACTAAAGCGGTAGGGCCTTTAAGATTCACATCAAACAAGGTTTTATCAGTTTCGCCGGCTGTACCCACAATCCAAAGTCCTTTGTCTTGAAGGTGCTTTAAGCTCCTGGCAAGGTTGGTAACTTGAATAAGCGGGATAACCTCGGCTGCACCGCACGCTACTTTGCGCACAGTACCGTTTAAACTTGCAGATTTATCTTTAGGCACAATAACCGCGTGAACGCCTGCGCCGTCTGCGGTTCGCAAGCAAGCGCCAAGATTATGTGGGTCGGTAATACCGTCTAACACAAGTAACAAAGGTTGAGACTCGCGTTCTAAAATACGATCGAGGTCAGCCTCGTCGAGCACACGAGCTGGCTTAGCTCTTGCCACCACACCTTGGTGTTGCTCGCCGTTTACCTTGTCATCTAATGCTTTGCGCTGACAAAACTGCACGGAAATGCCAAAACGGCGGGCCTGGTTCACAATATTGACGAGACGCTCATCGGTTCTTCCCTTAAGCACCATCACTTCAACAACGCGTTCGGGTTCATTTTCTAACACCGATTGCATAGCGTGTAAGCCGTATAACCACTCTTGCTGCGCCATTTAACGCTTTCCTTTTTTACTAGTATTGTCTGATTTAGCTGCTTGTGCAGGCCCTTTTCCACCGCGTTTAGCGCCGCCTTTACCGGCTGCAGGTTTAGGTCCGCGCTTCCCTCTGGTAGTGGCTTTTTTGGCAGTTTTTACCTTAACCTTCTTACCACCGGGGCTGCGCAGCATAGACTTATCGAGTAATAAATCAATCTTTCTCTCATCTAAATTTACAGCAGCAACTTGCACTTCTACAGTATCGCCCAATCTAAATTGATTGTGACCAGACTCACCAACTAATGCCATTTTCACTTCGTCGAAATGATAGTAGTCATCATCTAGCGACGTAATATGCACCAGACCATCAATATGGTATTCAGTAAGGCGAACGAATAAACCAAAATTGGTTACCGAGCTTACAACACCTTCAAACTTATCGCCTACGTGGTCGAGCATAAACTCACATTTCAGCCAATCAGCGACATCGCGAGTTGCATCGTCTGCTCTGCGCTCGGTCATTGAGCACTGCTCGCCTAATTGCTCTATTTCGTCAACCGTATAGGTTTTGCTTCCGCTAACCGACTTTTTGCCCTGCTGTTTTGCAATAATGCTTTTTAGTGCTCTGTGAACAACCAAATCAGGGTAACGACGTATGGGCGAGGTAAAGTGCGCGTAGGCCTCTAATGCTAAACCAAAGTGACCGACATTCTCTCCGTCGTACACCGCTTGTTTCATAGAGCGAAGAAGCATGGTCTGAATCAACTCTTCATCTACGCGGCCTTTGGTTTTTAACACCACGTCGGTAAATGCAGAAGGCTCTGCATCATCAACAATGCGGTGTGGAATACCAATCTCGCTGAGGTAACTTGTGAATGCTGTAAGCCTGTCGGCATCTGGCTTGTCGTGAACTCGGAATAAAGCCGGCGCTTCGTGCTTTTCAAGCATAAGCGCAGCACTCACGTTGGCCATTATCATGCATTCTTCAATAAGCTTATGTGCATCGTTGCGAACCAGTGGAACAATGTCTTCAATTTTTCGCTGAGCGTTAAACACAAACTTCACTTCTTGCGTTTCAAACTCTATGGCACCGCGCTTGGCGCGAGACTTTTTCAGGCTGCGGTACAAATCGTGCAAATTACGCAAATGCGGAACATGAGCTTCGTAGCGCTGGTGTAACTCTTTATCACCCTGAAGAATATTCCACACTTTATTGTAGGTCAGTCGCGCATGGGAGTTCATTACTGCTTCGTAAAACTGAAACTCTTCTAGTTTGCCCTGTGCGCTAATGGTCATTTCGCACACCATGCACAAGCGATCTACCTCAGGGTTAAGTGAGCACAGTCCGTTTGAAAGCACTTCCGGCAACATAGGAATAACTTGGTCAGGAAAATAGACCGAGTTTCCGCGCTGCTGGGCTTCATCGTCTAGCGCTGTGCCCGTGCGAACGTAATGACTAACATCGGCAATAGCCACCCAAAGCTGCCATCCACCGTCGTCCAATGGTTCGCAATATACAGCATCGTCAAAGTCTCGAGCGTCTTCACCATCAATAGTGACTAACGGCAATTGTCGCAGATCGACTCGACCGGCTTTGGCTTCATCCGGCACTTGGTCGGTAAGGTTTGAAACCTGTTTAGTTACCCCTTTCGGCCATTGGTGAGGAATATCGAACGTGCGTAACGCCATCTCAATTTCCATTCCCGGCGCCATATGCTCGCCAAGTACTTCTACCACTTTCCCGACCGGGCTCATTTTTCGACGTGGTCGTTGCGATAGTTCTACTACAACTACCTGTCCCATTCGAGCGCCGTTAGTACTCTCTGGAGGTATAACTATTTCTTGTTGCAGACGACTATCGTCTGGAACCACCATGCCAAAGCCTTGCTCAAGAAAATAGCGGCCCACAATTGGCTCGCTTCTCGGCTCAATCACTTGGGTAATGAACGCCTCTTTCCGACCGCGGCGATCGGTACCGCTTATTCGAGCTTCTACAACGTCGTCGTGCAAGAACATATTCATTTGCCCTGCACTAATGAACAAGTCGCCACTCTTATCTTCTGGGCGCAAGAATCCAAAACCGTCGCGGTGGCCTATAATCCGGCCTTTAATTATTTCATCACGGTTTTGAAGAATGTACTTTTTCTGACGGGTAAACTGCACTTGGCCCTCGCGCTCCATAGCGCGCAATCGTCGCTGAATTCCAATTCGGGCATCTTCGCTTTCGGCGTTTACCTGTGCGCAAATATCAAGGAATGACATAGGTTTGTCTTCTTCCTTCAAAATGCTCATCAGATGTTCCCGGCTTGCTACCGGATTTTCGTACTTTTCTTTCTCGCGCTGATAATGCGGGTCGTCACTCATGTATTTGTAATTTACCTTTTATTTGTATTAAACGGCTTAGCCTAATTGCTTTACCATTTGGTCGTTTGGTGCACAGTATAACAGTATTTACCACAAAAACATTGCACACTAGTGACACGCTTGGGTCATACAGCCTGTGTATAAAAAGACGTTCGAATTATAACTACGCTTGTAACGCAAGTTAGAAGACAGCGGCATGGCTCAGTAAACGTACAGTAAACGTATAGCAAGGCATTTTAAGTCGCAGAGCTCAGTATATTGGAGTGCATGTGCCCTCTGTCAATTTAATGTGGTTCTGACCCCATTTATTTTACTGTGCTAGAAACCGTGCTAGTCTGGCAATAAGAACTATTCTCAATGATTGGCCGTAACAGCCATTCCTATAGAAAATATGTAGTTAGCAAGTTTACCCTTACCCATGTTCAAGGAGACGACAATGAAAAAAGCAATTATGCTACTTACCGCCGTTGGAGCGGCTACCCTATTAAGTGCTTGTAGTGCAGAGCACGGCACTACTATGTGTACCACAGCACCGCAGTCTGAATGGCAAAATCAAGAGGCATTTCAAGCACAGCTGGTTGCCCAGGGTTATAAAATTAATGAGTTTAAAGTTACCGATGGCAACTGCTACGAAATTTATGGTTTCAACAAAGACGAAAGCAAAGTAGAAATTTACTTTAACCCAGTCGATGGCAGCATTGTGAAAGAAGAAAGTCACTAACGTAAATACGTTGTACGACACCTTCAAAAGCGCCACAATGATGCATTGCGGCGCTTTTTACGTTTTAAAGAACAGATCATGACAGACCAAAACGAACATCCCAACACCAAGAGCAACGATATCACCATCTGGGATCGTATTGTACGGCTATGCCACTGGATGTTAGTGGCCTGTTTCGTAACCAACTACTTTATTGTCGAGCCTGGTCGCCTTTATCACGAAATAGCGGGTTATACTGCTGTGTCGTTTATTTTTCTGCGCCTTATTTGGGGCTTCACTCGCCCAATAACTAACTATGCGAGCTTTCGCACGGTTAACCTTCATATTCGTGAATTCAAACAACATATTCAGCATTTAAAGCAACGTGATGTGCCAGCGCAACACGGTCATAATCCCTTTGGGTGGTTAATGATTTTTGCGGTCATTATTTTGTTTTTAGGGTTGGGCGTGACAGGCTTTACTATGGAGGAAGTAGACGCGTTTTTCGGAAACAGTACGTTGGAGTGGATCCACGGCACATTTGCTGATGTGTTATACGCCTGTGTGCTAATTCATGTAGCAGCAGTATTTTTTGTGCAGTACAAAGGCCGCGTTCAATTACTTCGTCCCATGCTCGTTGGAAAACGCAAAGTAGCTAAAAAGAATAGCTAATAAAGTAGTGAACAAGAGACACCAAAACCAACCTTGATACGAGAGAATCTTAAAACAGTGAACTACCCAGCGACATCGCTTCTGATCACTGGGCTTCTACAGTCTAGCTTTGAGCTAAGCTGCTTCTCTTTTCTCAGATCCACAATCCAACTTCGTTTTGGAAAGAGAAAACATTTTGGTCTGATGGATACTTTGTGTGTTCTGTAGGAAATGCAAGTGCAGAGACAATACGAAAATATATTCAAGAGCAGGGGTTGTGACACCGATTCATCCCCGCGACATCACTTCGTTCTGATCACGGGGTTTTCTCGGTGAGCTTCGATAAAGCTCTTTAACTGTCTGACGGACGTTTCGCCGCTCTCACGGCTTTAGGATGCATCAATGTTTCCAATTCATCGAGGTACGCAGCAATTTTCTGATGCTGTGCTTTATCGTTAGTCACCGCATTGTGCAGCCAATGATAGGCCTCTTCATAGTCATACGGGCTACCGTATCCGGCCAAAAATAACTCAACCAGCTGAATTTGAGCTTTTAAACTTTTAAGGGCTGCCGCTTCGCGCAAATACACAACAGCGCGCTCTTTGTCCTCTTGCACAAGGGTGCCATTTTTATAGTATCGGCCAAGTTGCTCTAAAGCAGCAGGTAAGCCTTGATTGGCGGCATCTTCCATGTAGCCAATGCCACGTACAGGCGCCTCGTCAACACACACTCCCCACGCTAGCATGTCACCCCATAAAAACTGATAAGCAGGCACTTTTAGCACATCAGCACGAGCTTCGATATCTTGAACTAGCTGGCAGCGGTCGGCTACAACTTTATCTAGGTGCGTATTCGCATTTATCATGTCTATCAGCGCATCTTGACTGTAAAGCTGAACAGCGCGAATTTCCTCAATTGTCTCGCCTTCTAAAGCGAAGGCGTGAGTAGATAACCCTAGAAGAGACAGGGTGAAAATAAGTGCAGTAAAAAGACGTTGTTTCATAGTGACAGATTCTAACAATGCAAAACCAAGCGTATTTACGTTATCGTCCGTGGGCCAAATATCTTAACAATATCTCACTAACAATATCTCACTAACAATATCTTGATAAGAGCAATACGTCGTTCAACGAGCACACCCACAAGCAGTTGCATAGGTGCGCCTTAATTGCGCATTAGAGATAGAACTAATGACCGCCCTTCTGCGCACACAGGGCCGACTGAATATGACGAGCGTGATCGGCTACATCAATGCCTAAATCGGTAAGATACCCGCCGTCTGGCAATGTAATGAGACCTTTTGAATATAATCTGGAAGCGGCGTTAACCATAGATTGACTTGCGTCGTGGTGAATTTTTAGACCTTGTAGCAGGCTATTGTCTGGGAATTTAAGTAACAGATTTAACTCGTCGAGCATGTCCTGATCGAATGTTGTCATGAAGCCACCTTAGGCAAAGGATTGAAAGTCATAGCGCTTTATCGCTTTAGTAGTTATAGCGCTATTTCCTATATCACACACAATTAATTGCGCTGTCCAGATCATTTTCTCGAAATTAAACCTTTAATCTTCGAATTCATGCCGTGAACTGATCGGACTTTATCTCGAAATAGTATACTCTTGCCATAACATAAGTTCGTGGATGCACCAGCCCTAATGAAGTATAAAGATTTACGCGACTTTATTCGCCAGCTAGAGAGTAAAGGTGAATTGGTTCGCATTAGTCAGCCAATTGATACCGACCTTGAAATGACCGAAATTGCCGATCGCACATTACGTGCTGGCGGCCCGGCGCTACTGTTCGAGAACCCTAAAAATCACTCCATGCCAGTGTTAGCAAATTTATTTGGCACGCCTCAGCGTGTGGCCATGGGTATGGGGCAAGACTCAGTAGAAGCATTAAGAGAAGTGGGTAAGCTTTTAGCCTATTTGAAAGAGCCAGAACCACCAAAGGGCTTAAAAGATTTATGGCAAAAGCTACCGGTGTTTAAGCAGGTTTTGAACATGCCGGCCAAAGTTGTCAAAAAGGCTCCCTGTCAGGAAGTAGTGTTAACCGGCGATGACGTAGACTTGTCAAAAATTCCGGTACAGCGATGCTGGCCCGGTGATGCAGCACCGCTAGTTACTTGGGGACTTAGCGTTACCCGTGGACCACACAAAAAGCGTCAAAACCTAGGTATTTACCGTCAGCAGGTTATTGCTAAAAACAAGCTTATTATGCGCTGGCTTTCACATCGCGGCGGAGCACTGGATTTTCGTGAATGGTGTCAGACACACCCCGGCGAACCTTATCCAGTGTCGGTGGCGCTAGGCGCAGATCCGGCTACGATATTAGGCGCAGTAACGCCTGTTCCCGATACATTGTCGGAATATGCCTTTGCAGGCTTGTTACGCGGCGACAAAACTGAGGTCGTTTCCTCAATAAGTAACGATTTGCAAGTGCCTGCAAGCGCCGAAATAGTGTTAGAAGGCTATATCGCGCAAGACGAAACGGCCCCGGAAGGCCCCTATGGCGATCATACTGGTTACTATAACGAAGTTGACGAATTTCCAGTATTTACCGTAACGCATATCACTCATAGAAAAGATCCTATTTACCATTCAACCTACACTGGTCGCCCACCCGATGAACCAGCCATACTAGGCGTAGCACTTAACGAAGTGTTTGTACCTATCTTGCAGAAGCAATTTCCGGAAATTGTCGATTTCTATCTGCCGCCTGAAGGGTGTTCCTACCGGATGGCAGTTGTTACTATGAAGAAGCAATACCCAGGTCACGCCAAGCGCGTTATGATGGGAGTATGGTCATTTTTACGTCAATTCATGTACACCAAGTTCGTTATTGTTTGCGACGACGATGTAAATGCTCGCGACTGGAATGATGTGATATGGGCTATTACCACGCGAATGGACCCTGCCCGCGATACCGTAATGATAGAAAACACGCCTATCGATTACTTGGATTTTGCCTCGCCGGTATCTGGTCTAGGTTCAAAAATGGGTATGGATGCGACCAATAAAATGCCCGGCGAGACCGACCGTGAATGGGGCGAACCCATTGTTATGGACGAAGCCGTTAAAAAGCGAATTGATGATATTTGGGATGAACTTGGTATTATGAAGTAACCAAATAGAGCGTTATTAAAGATAACGCTTCAGAGGCGACACGCTAAACCAAAAAGGGTAAGAAAAATTACATGCCACAAATTAAATGCAAGGTTGCAAGCATTACGCCTTTAACCGATGTAGTACAAAAAATTGAACTCACGTTGCCAGAAGCAGTAGCGTTTAAAGCAGGCCAGTACGCCATGGTTGTCATGGGCGAAAAAGACATGCGACCGTTTTCCATCGCCAATGCCGCTTACGACAATAACCGTATAGAGTTGCACATCGGCGCCGAGCCAGGCAATAGCTATGCAGGTGACGTATTAGCCCGTATGCAAAGCGATGGTGAAATTACGCTCAGCCTTGGCCATGGAGATGCGTACTTACAAAGCAATGGGCTTCCAATGGTACTTATTGCAGGCGGTACCGGTTTCTCGTACACCTACTCAATTTTAAAAGAGCACCTAAAAAGCGGAGACACCACGCCACTCACTCTTTACTGGGGTGGTAAACATGCGGAAGACCTTTACTTAGCCGACGAATTGAGTGAATTGGCGGCGGCTAACGAACATTTTACGTTTGTGCCCGTGGTAGAGTTTGCTAACGACGACTGGACTGGCAGAACGGGATGGGTTCACCATGCAGCCATGGCTGATCATGCCGACTTCTCTGGCGTTCAAGTTTACGTTGCAGGCCGATTCGAAATGGCAAAAGTAGTTCGTGACGATTTTACGCAGCGCGGTTTAAAGAAAGAGAATTTATTTGGCGATGCATTCGCGTTTATTTAGGCTGACCTGATAGGCGAATACCATGCCGTTGGATCTGAACTTTGCCGTTGTATCTGAACTTTAGGGTTAATATCCGAAAATTCATTCTGAGAGTCGCTTCGTCACAGTAAGCAGTAATCAGCTTGCAAATCTACATAACGCAAATAATTTGCGCCGATAATTACTTATTGGCGTTTTTTGTTTTCCCCACCCACCTTTTAAACCTGTTTTAGTTTTAACTGTTTTAGTTTTAACATTGCTCAGATGTGAACTTTTGCGATAAGCGACCGCATAGTAGGTTTACTCCAATTGTGACCCACCACCGTATTCGTTATGGTTAAGAAATAAACATTGGAGAAAATAATGATAAAAAACTACCCCAGTAAAATAAAAAACCTCACCGTATTTACCTCGGCACTAGCGATCAGCAGCCTCTTTCCCATCTCTGCTATAGCGCAAAGCGAACAAAAGCAGGCGCTTCACGATATTGCAAATAGCATTTCTGCCACCAATATTGAAAATGACATTACTACGCTGGTAAATTTTGGAACCCGCCATACCTTATCTGAAACAGAGTCTGATACTCGCGGTATCGGTGCGGCCCGCCGCTGGATAAAGTCTGAGTTTGAAAAAATTTCGGCAGAATGCGGCGGTTGTCTAGAGGTGTACTTTCAATCGAAAACCATTAGCGGTGAAAAGCGCATTCCTGATCCCGTAGACGTAGTAAGTGTAATTGCTGTGCAGCGCGGTACTACCGACCCAGACCGTTACGTCATTATGTCTGGCGATATCGATTCTCGCGTATCTGACGTAATGGATTTCACCTCAGATTCTCCTGGCGCCAATGATAATGCATCTGGCGTAGCGGGCACATTAGAGGCGGCCCGTGTTCTATCTAATTACAAGTTCAACGGCACCATTGTGTATGCGGCGTTAGCAGGCGAAGAGCAAGGGCTGTTCGGCGGACGCATCATGGCCAACCAAGCCAAAGAAGATGGCTGGCGCATTAAAGCGGTACTGAACAACGATATGATTGGCAATATTGAAGGCATTAACGGTGTAATTAACAATACTACCGCCCGTATATTTGCCGAGGGCACAAGAGTGACCGAGACCGACGCTGAAGCAAGGCGCCGCCGCTTCACGGGCGGAGAGGTAGATTCACCAAGTAGAAATCTAGCTCGCTATATCGACAAAATAGCCGACCAATACATTGAAAACCTCGACACCATGGTAGTGTATAGATTAGACAGGTTCGGCCGTGGCGGTCATCATCGCCCGTTTAATGACTTGGGCTACCCAGGCATTCGAATTATGGAAACCAACGAAAATTATACCCGCCAGCATCAAGACTTACGTGAAGAAGATGGCATTAAATATGGCGACACGCTAGATGGGGTGAACTTTGATTATGCCGCTAAGCTTACGGGTTTAAACGCGGTTTCACTTGCCTCTATGGCATGGGCACCAAACCCACCGGCTAATGTTTCAATTAAGGGTGCGGTTCAACCTTCAACAACGTTAATGTGGGATGCCCTAGACGAACAACAAAACCCGCAGTTGAAAGGCTATAAGGTATATTGGCGTCATACCGATGCTCCGCAGTGGGAGTACAGCAAGTTTGTTGGGAATGTGAACCAAGCCACACTAGATAACATTGTTATTGATAACTACTTCTTCGGTGTTGCCAGTGTCAACAACGATGGCGTAGAAAGCGTTGTGGTTTACCCTGGCCCTGCAGGTAGCTTCGGCGAATAATTGCCCTGCATCTATTACGCCGAGCATGTATTACGCCGAGCATGTGCTGTACTCGGCGTTTTTTCTGCTACTTATTAAAAGGTAAATGGCTCTATACGCTCTACACAAGACAGTTCTGGCGCACACATTACCAGGGGTGTTAATTGTCATTAATATATCCTGTGTGGAATAAACCATATAACTACCCTAAAGTGTATAAAGAACTATAAATAATGCGTGAAGCATAAGCTTCACTAAATGTGTCACTGTGAGGAGAGAATTAACTTGCTTATAAAGCGTGTTAGTCGTTTTACGTTCACCGCCCTTGTTTGCTTTTTTAGCACCGCTCTTTTTAGCGTGTCAGTAGTGTCTCAAACAAATTCGCTCACGCTTGCTGCAACTCCTTTTGAAACCTATGTTAACGACGATGGTGAGCCTGCCAGAATTAACGAGCTGGTTTTAGCTGCCTTTTCTCAAACCGAAACAGATGTAAAAGTAAAAGTTATGCGCCAAGCCTTTTTAGGCAGTTCTGTTCGTTCAGGAAAAGTAGACGGTGAATACGCCTATGTCGATATGGGCCAGAGCTTGGGCAACGTATTAACATCAGAAGTGTTTTTACCTCTTTACCTCTATGCCGCGAGTAAGGATGCCGATGTTGAAAACATAAAGATTTTTCAGCATCTAAAGCGTAACCGTGTAGCGGTTGAAAATCGTTTTGCCAACACGCCTAACTTTAGACTGCTGAAAGATATAAAGTGGTCTAGAAATCCGTCGACATTTGATGCTTTTCGCCAACTCGCCGACGACAGAGCCCCATACCTGGTGACCTCAGAGTTATTAATACGAGAATTTAATACGCTACTTGCCAACGATAGCGAAGAAACACTGCACTTTTCTTCTCAACCGCTCATTAAAAGCGGGTTTCAACTGGCAATACGAGACGATGTTGCTAACGCAAAAGAGATTATTGCTAAATTTAATGCTGCTATCTCTGCTATGCAAAAAAGCGGAGAATACAACACACTGTTGGGCATTAGTTGGCTACGCAAAGACATCAATAACGATGGAATTGCAGACTATATTGGTCACACCGACATTACCCGCGAAACCAGCTTACTTAAAACAGCCTATCGCCTTGATAACACACCCACGTCTGACAAAAGCCTGTTTGTCATTAACGGAGAGACCTTTTCTTCAAAAGCGCTAGCAGATGAAAAGCTTTCTAGTGCAAGCGCTGAGGTAGAAGAGCGAATATCTCTACTCGACGCCACAACCTACGAAACCTTACTGCAGCGCTGGTAGTGCCAAAAGGGCTCTCGGCAAACAGAGCCAACCTACATATACATTTCCAAAATGGTAAGCAACTCTTCGCCGTCTACAGGCTTAGATACATAATTATTAAACCCGGCCTTAAGCGCTTTTACCCTATCCGACGTGTAGGCATATGCCGTTAACGCCACCGCATTAAGTGAAGATATCTGACTAAACTCGCTAGAGCGAATTTTGAGCATTAACCCTAAACCGTCCAACTCCGGCATGCCAATATCAGAAAGCAGTAAATCGAACGCCTCTGGCATTTCGTTTATTTCTTTCCATGCCAGCAGGCCGTTTTTGACTACATTCACCCTAGCCCCGTTTGATTCGAGGAAAAGCTTAATAAAATCGCGGGCATCTTTCTCATCTTCGGCCACTAAAATACGCAGGCCGTTTAAACGGTAAGACGGTGTTAAGTCACTTATTTCGGTGTTTTTAGTTTCAATAATTTCATCAAACACATTTAACGGCGCAATAGGCAAAGATACAAAGAAAGTTGTGCCCGTATTAGGGCCATTGCTCTCTGCACGAATTTCTCCGCCGTGCATTTCTACCAAGCTCTTTACAATAGAAAGCCCAAGACCTAAGCCATTTTTGTTGTGCTCGTTCTTGCCTTGATAAAAGCGTTCAAAGACATGGGAGATCTGTTCTTGCGTCATGCCTTTGCCATTATCTTTTACCTTAAACAGGTAGTTTGAATGTTCACGCTTTCCTCGAATATGCACTGTTCCGCCCTTAGAGGTAAACTTAAGGGCATTACTCAATAGGTTGTTGATAACCTGCTTAATACGTAAATTATCGCCTAAAATCTGCGTATGTTCGTCTTCGCAGTTAATCGATAGCTGAATATTCTTACTTGCGAACCCAGCTTCAAACGACTTGGCTACTTCGGAAATAGAATGAGTTATCTTTAAAGAATGAGTACTGAGCTTCATCGTACCCGAGATAATGCGAGATAAATCAAGGATGTCGTTTATTAATGCCGCCTGAGTAGATGCAGCCCGCTTGATAACCCCTAACGCATCTTTCATTCTATCTACGTTGTCTAAATCCATTAGCGCTAAATCTGTCCAACCCACAATAGAATTGAGTGGTGAACGCAGTTCGTGAGAAATGCTGGCCAGAAACTGATCTTTGGCCTTATCAAGCTCTTCGAGCTTGTTGATTTGTTTATCAAGAGACGCTTTTAAACTCAAGGCATAAGGAATAAAGAGGTGATCGAAGCCTTCAATAATTAACTTATCATCTTCAGTCCAATCTACAGATTCATCTGCCACACTTTGTAAATACAACTCGAAAGAATTTCGAGGCGTTAATGATTTAAGCTGATCCTGCTTAGCCGCGTCACGTCCGGCCCAGCGAATCGTTTTATCTCGCTGCTCTCTAAACCATACCGTGTAGTAACCTAACTTTGCCGACACGCAAGATATGTACATCCCGCGAATACCGTTGAGGTTGCAAGAATCTGTCACCTGTTCAGCTAAGCGATTTAACGTAACCGACTGTTCTGAGTTTGGAATAGCAAACTTGTCTAGGAGCTTCATTAATGTGGATTCTGATGGCGTTTTTCCCACAAAGTAATTACTCGATGGTGTAACAACCGCCATGCCGCATGCATCAGCCACCTGCAGTAGGTCTTTTTCCTTTTGCTTAATCGCTTCAAGCGGGTTGGAGTAAGACGTTAGCTGATGAACAATGTTATTTAATGAACGCTGGCGATTTTGAAAATGCTCCTTTTTTTCGTGAAGCGTTTTAGTATGTAACTGCCATGCGTATAGATGTCCTAATGATTCACACACTAAGCGCTTTTTCTGATCTACGTATATAGGCTTTTTACTATGGCACGCTAACAAGCCCCACAGTTTGCCTTCAAACACTAGACTTACAGAAAAAGATGAGCGTACTCCCATATTTTTAAGATACGTAATGTGGGTGGGTGAAACTGAGCGCACCATTGACATTGAAAGGTCGAGGGGCGGCCGTTCAGAGTCTTCAATACGGGGCAAAAGTGGAATTACTGGCTCATCAACATCGAACACGCAGCGAACGCGATTCAGCAAATAAAGCTCTCTGGCCTGCTGTGGAATATCGGAGGCTGGAAATTTAAGCCCCTTAAAAGATTTACCCTCAGATTCCGTTGCCTCACCGATAACTTCACCGCAATGGTCTTCGTCGAATTGGTAAACCATAACGGCATCAAAACCAACATAGTCTTGAAAATATCGCGCTATGGCATCTGCCACATCGCCTATAGAGTCACTGTCATCCACGTCGGGCAACAAAGCGCGTAAGTCCATATCCATGGGCACCCACTGCTGCGCTGCTTCGTAACTTAATTGCGGAGTGGGCTCTAATTCGATAACCAGTAAACCATTTGATTCGTACGCTACGCCACTTCCCTCTTTTTCCCAGTCCTCAAGCCACAGCGCATTTTCTGCGAACTGCCACTGGTAAGCATGACGCACCTTGCCGCCTTGTACCGCTTCAAAGATGGTTTTAAAAGTGTGAGCTTCCGGATTGGGGATAGTAAAAAGCTCAGTAATAAGCGTTTCCCCGGGAACAATGTCTACTTTGAATAGTTCTCGAATATTACTGCTTACCACTTGAATGGTTTTATCTGCAGGATTGAGGGCAATCACATAACCGAAACTTTGAACACTTTCGATAAGGTGGATGGGTTCGTCTTCACAATTCTTCATTAATTGTGGTGAAGCTTGACTCATAGTGGAAACCTTTTTTCTGATACACCACTATCTAGCAAGAGATGAGGTGTCATTCAGGCGCAATGAGTAAGCCCCTGAAAGAATCACTAATCGGACATGTTAAAGGTTATGCCGCCAATAATCACTTTTTTGCGCCGCATTTACTATGGAATACCATGAAAGCACAAAATAATTGGATGAACTGACTGTTCAAACGGTTCGGTGCATTTATAAGAGCCTTTTACATAGTATCTACTATAGTTGACGGCTTTAGAAATAGGCAGGCAATAACGCTACCAAAACTTAATCCCAGTGTTATAAGAACAAATGCCTGAACAGCGTCCATCGATAGTATATGGCCGAAAAAGGTCACTAAATACGCGCCGGCAGCAGCACCAGACAAATGGAAAAAGCCTACTAATGCGGCTAAAAAGCCTGCTGAAGTGCCTGAAAAACCCAGCATAATGGTTACACTGCAAGGCATGGCTATACCGATAAAAGGCTCGCGGGGACATTTGCTTGGCGTTTTTTTGTGACATTGCCAATCTCATACCGAAGCTATCCAAAGTGCTGAAAACGTAATATATCCTACGCTACCGCTTTCATATTACAGTTTAAATGCATTCCTCCAAAGCCAAGACCTAAGTGTCTTTATGAAATCATATTTAATGTTGAAAAAGATTGATCTGCATCAAATGGAGTATTAAACTTTCAGTAATTTCTGAAACTTCAATAGGCGCAAAAAAATGAAGATGACACCTCTTATTACATCAGCTGTTATGCACTTTGGTGAGATGGGAAGCCGCTGGGGCTTTAACAGAACAGTTGGTCAAATTTTGGCGCTTATTGTGCTAAACGATGAGCCCATTTCAGCACAGGAAATTGCTGATGCACTAAATATCTCTCGAGGAAACACCAGTATGGGGCTAAAAGAGCTTCAATCTTGGCGGTTGATCAAACAGCACCTTGTGCCAGGTGAGCGTAAAGAATTTTTCATTCCTGCTGGCGATATTTGGACTTTGGCAAATAGGGTGTTTGAAGAAAGGCGTAAGCGCGAAATAGACCCCACATTAAGCTTACTGCGCGATCTTTTACTCGATGAGCCTGCCAACGGCACAGAAGTTGGTGCGCAAGAAAAACTAAGTGAAATACACGATTTATTGGAATCCATTACGGCATGGTCTGAGGAATTACAAAACCTTGGCCCTGAAAAATTAAACACGCTGATGAAACTCGGTTCAGGCGTTGGCCGTATGCTAGAGCTTAAGGACAAGATTTTACCGGGTAAAAACAGTGTCAATTAGGGAGACCCTCCGTGGATGTATTCTTGCTGTCTCGTTTACAATTTGCTCTAAATATTAGTTTTCATATTTTATTTCCAACCATCACCATGGCTATGGGTTGGTTTCTTTTCTACTTTAAACTACGTTCGAACACCTCAGGCCATCCAGTGTGGATGCGTATGTACCGATTTTGGGTGCGGGTTTTTGCCCTGAGCTTTGCATTAGGCGTAGTCAGCGGCGTTACCATGTCATTTCAGTTTGGGACTAACTGGCCCGGATTTATGGAAAAGGTGGGGAACGTGGCGGGCCCGTTACTGGGCTACGAAGTGCTTACGGCCTTTTTCTTAGAAGCCACGTTTTTGGGCATAATGCTATTTGGCATTCGCCGTGTGCCGAACTGGCTACATACTACCTCAACACTTATTGTGGCTCTTGGCACCACTACGTCTGCCTTTTGGATTTTAGCGCTCAATAGCTGGATGCAAACACCGCAAGGTTTTGAGGTTGTCGATGGGGTGGTATACGCCACATACACTGCGGCAGTGCTTATCCCGCTGCAAATATTTGCAGGTGATATGCATGGATTAAACACACTTGAACACCAGCCGCAAAAAGTAGCTGCTATGGAAGGATTGTGGGAAACCACTGAAGGCGCTCCGCTACTGCTATTCGCCATTCCCGATGAGGATAATAAGGAGAATCACTTCGAAATACCTATTCCGTATGCAGCAAGCCTTATTCTTACTCACGACTTGAAGGGTGAGCTGAAAGGTCTTAACGAGTTTGAGGGGGAACACCCGCCTGTAGCACCTGTATTTTACGGCTTTAGGGTAATGGTAGGAATGGGAATGCTCATGCTTGCAGTGTCTTGGCTAGGCAGTATTTATTTAATGCGAAACCGCGCGTTTCCGTTATGGCTCAAGCGCACGTTTGTGGGTATGGCGTTCAGCGGTTGGGTAGCCACCCTTGCGGGCTGGTATGTCACAGAAATTGGTCGCCAGCCTTATTTGGTAAGTGGTGTGCTAAAAACAGCGGATGCTGTCACTCAGCTACCACCAAGCAATGTGGCAATGTCGTTCACACTTTATGCGGTCATCTATACAGGGTTGCTTATTGCCTATATCAGTACGTTAATGCTGATGTGTCGTCGCGCCGTGGAGATTGAAGAAATCACCACAGAGGAACGAGAAGTCGCAAAGGCTAAAATCAAACCCAACAATACCAACCCGGTAGCGGTGTAAGGAGCTATGATGTTTGAAAATGTATCTCCACAAATGCTCGGCAACATATACGTGGGCCTGCTGGGGCTATCTATTCTGCTTTACGCCATATTAGATGGGTATGATTTAGGTGTAGGTGTATTAATTCCGCCACGTACTGAAGCATTTAGAGACGATATGATCGCGTCTATTGGGCCCTACTGGGACGCAAACGAAACCTGGCTGGTATTGGCAGTAGGTCTGTTGCTGATTGCTTTTCCCGAGGCGCACAGCAAAGTGCTGCAAGCACTGTATCTTCCGGCAACATTTATGCTGCTTGGTCTAATTTTACGAGGTGTTGCCTTTGATTTTAGGGCGAAGGTAGTGCAGGTACAAAAGCGTAAGTGGGATTTAGTCTTTAAGTACGGCTCTTTACTTACCACTCTTGCACAAGGCTATATGCTGGGTATTTATGTGACTGGATTACGCACAGATATATGGGCACAGGCATTCGCGCTGCTGGCTGCACTAGGTGTAACTGCTGCTTACGCCTTTATTGGCTCTTGCTGGCTTATTCTTAAATCTGAAGGAGCGCTGCAGGAAAAAGCGTATTACTGGGCTAAACGTGGTTTGGGCATACTGGCGGCCGGCATAATTGCGGTAAGCATAGCCAATCTTACGCTTCATACAGAAATAAGAGAGCTGTGGCTGTCGGCACCTTGGGGCATTATGCTATTTGCCATACCCGCTACCTGCTTTGCTCTGCTTGCGCTGTGCGGCGTGTTACTAAAAAAACTGCCTGAGGGCAACGGAAAAGGCGAGTGGCTACCGTTCTTTATCGCGCTATTAGTCTTTCTGCTGAGCTTTGCGGCTTTCGCTATAAGCTATTATCCGTTTATTATTCCGGGGCAAATGACCATATCGGATGCATTAAGTGATGCAAGTTCGCTGCGGTTTTTACTGGTTGGCGTGGTAATTGTAGTGCCTGTAATTTTGGCCTACACCCTTATGGTGTATAAGATCTTTTCTGGGAAATCGCAGAAATTATCGTATTACTAGGGCGTGTGAAAAGTGCAAAACGGGGAGCTATTAGCTCCCCATTTTTTTTTGCTGCTGTAACACGCTCTCTTTATATGAGGGTGTTATAAATCGGGCTGTTACAAGTGAGTAAGCGGAACGGCAGTTGTATATTTAATCTGCTCCATTGCGAAACTCGATGTTACATCTGAAAAACCAATACCGTTTACCAATCGCTTATAAAAATGATCGAAGCTCGCCATGTCGGTTACCAGCACTTTTAACAGGTAATCATACTCGCCTGACATTCGGTAACACTCAACGACTTCGTCAAAAGACGACGCGTGGTTAGCAAAATTTGACAGCCATTTGCCATCGTGACTCCCTGCTTTTACCTGCACAAACACGGTCATGGTAAGGCCTAAAGTTTGCGCCTGTAACAATGCAACGCGACGAGAAACGATTCCGCTTGTTTCTAACTTTTGTATTCTGCGCCAGCACGGGGTTGAGGTTAGCCCAACCTGCTCCGCTATTTGCGCTACTGGCGTTTCTGCGTCTTGCTGTAAAATACTTAAAATAGTGCGGTCGACTGCGTCTATAGAGATATCTTTCATGGCTTTTACTTACAATCCTACTGCGTATTTACCGCTTATCGCCGCCCGCTTATAACCACCAAGGCTTGGAAAAATCGATATTTTCTTTGGCCAGTTCATACTGATAAGGCGGAGTAAAAGGCGACCAAAAGCCCTCTTGCAATGATTTATCAACTATTTCAAACTTTCCTGACTGCTCATATTCTTTGAGCACATTAAAGTATGCCTCTACCGGCATCTGCGGGTTCGATTGTCGAAAAACTACTTTGCCACCGAGTGCGTTATACATGTGCTTTTCTGTTAGGTAGATCATAACCTGGCGCTGTGCTATTTCATCGCTAGACGTCTTGCTACCCGAGGCTCCGCCCGAATTACTTGGGCTGCTATTCGAGCTAGTGTTTGCGCTATCACTATTAGCAGTAGCCTGCTCTGGCTTGACTGTCGAGCTTGCGAATTTCTCTTTAAATTTTTCTACCAAAGCCTGGTCAACGGTGATGTTGTGCTGTGTAGCATAATCATCCAAAACACCTTCGATAATTTGCTCAGACAATTCAGTAAGGCTTGCTAACGCCAGCATGCCGTTAAATTCGCCGCGACTACTTGCCTGCTTTTGCATGGTGGCCAGTACGTCTTCGCTTGGCGTAATGTCGTCCATAATTATTGGTTTACCGAACAGTGTTGCCACCACTGTGGTGTCTTTTTCTGCGCTTGATACGCTTCCAGCACTTTCTGTTGAAGTCGTCTGCGCAATACCTTGAATGCTAAATACAACCAATATTGATAAAGTAAGCGCACTTGCTACACGAATAAACATAGTGAATACCCTAATGACCGAGAGTAAAGAATAACTCTGTAAATGAGTGATTAGTAAAACACTTTACGCCACAACATAGCAACACATACTCGTTAATAGCGATATATTGAAAGTGCGATTCAGCGAGTGATTCTAATTTCCACGCTAACTGGTGGAGGGGCAAATAGACCGTGGTTTTATAAAGCAGGAAATTAAAAGGGATAGTGCGGGAAATGAAAGAAAAACGGCGGTCATAATGACCGCCGTTTTTGAATTTCTTAGATAGCTTGCACGTTAGCAGCTTGAAGACCTTTTTGACCTTCTTCAACTTCAAATTCTACGCGCTGACCTTCTGGAAGAGTTTTGTAACCTTCAGAGATAATTGCACGGAAATGAACGAAAACGTCCTTGCCGCCATTATCTTGAGTAAGAAAACCATAACCTTTATCAGCGTTAAACCACTTAACGGTGCCTGTAACTTTAGACATGTCGTATAGACCTCAAATATCGTAATAAATTGCGCAAAAAAGCGCGTGTAACTGTGTTTCTGTTGGTCTTTAAATTGGCGGAGCATTGAGGCTTACTTACGAATGGACTAACAACAAACACAAATTACAAGGTAACTCGAGCGTTATAACAGGTAGCAACATATAGCAAATAACACAAATCTCGTCTATTTAAAGACTTTGGCAAACAGCCAAAGCCACTATAACACTGTTGGGAACAATTAACATACTAATTAATTGCTTATTAACGACTTTCATAAAAACTTCATTATTTAAAAGCCGTTTTTCGCGTTTATTTACGGCTGTTTCTCCATGAAAAAAACCAGAAAATAGTTCCGATCAATCCACTTATTGCAGGGAAATACCACGATATATCATAGATTGGTAATATTGCAGAGAGCAGAATAAAGGTACCACCAACCACCGAAAAGTGAGTGGTCTGAGTAGTTCGTTTTTGCTCTTCTAGCATTAAAGCACTGGCTTTTTGCTGCTGTAACGGCATGCGTTTTATATGCTGCAAGCTGTCATACAACAAGTCTGGCATTTCAGGCAGTTTTTCCGACCAAAAAGGTAAGTTAGCTTTTACCTTACCCATCATGGCAGAAAACCCGATTTGTTCTTTCATCCAGTTTTCTAAAAATGGTTTCGCGGTTTTCCACAAATCAAGCTGAGGATATAGCTGCCTTCCTAGCCCTTCAACATAAAGCAACGTTTTTTGCAGCAGTACAAGCTGTGGCTGTACAACCATGTCGAAACGTCTTGCGGTGTTAAACAATTGCAGCAACACGTTGCCAAAAGAGATTTCCGCCAGTGGCTTTTGGAAAATAGGCTCGCATACCGTGCGGATAGCCATCTCAAACTCATCGATATTTGTGTCTTGCGGCACCCAACCCGAGTCTGCATGTAGTTGGGCTACCTTGCGATAGTCTCGATTAAAGAAAGCGATAAAGTTTTCGGCGAGATAGCGCTTATCTTCTTTATTGAGTGTGCCAACAATGCCAAAGTCGATGGCAATATACTTAGGGTTATCTGGATGGGAGGGAGAAACAAAAATGTTCCCCGGATGCATGTCTGCATGGAAAAAGCTATCGCGAAAAACCTGCGTAAAGAAGACCTCTACCCCTCGCTCGGCAAGCTTTTTAAGGTTGGTATTTTGCGATATCAAAGCATCTAAATTTGAAATAGGTATGCCGTAAATACGCTCCATTACAAGCACATTGTGCCGGCAGTAATCGCTGTAAATGGTTGGAACGTAGAGCGCTTCCGAGCCCTCAAAATTTCTGCCTAATTGAATGCCGTTGGCAGACTCTCGCAACAGATCGAGCTCATCAACAATGGTCTTACGATATTCAACGACCACCTCAACAGGACGTAAGCGACGCCCGTCAGGAAGCCAACGCTGAATAATATTTGCAAAACTAAACAGCAGTTCCATATCCGCTACAATGGTGTCGCGAATATCCGGGCGCAGCACTTTAACCACTACATCTTCATTATTCGCCTTTAATTTTGCAGCATGTACTTGAGCAATGGATGCAGACGCTAGTGGCTCCTCTTCAAATTCGCTGAACAGTTCACTTAGCGAAGTAAGCCCTAACGATGACTTAATAATGGCTTGTGCATCTTCAGACGGGAACGGCGGCACTTTATCTTGCAAACGTGCTAGTTCATTCGCAATGGCCGGCGAAAGGAGATCTCGACGGGTAGACAGCATTTGGCCGAATTTTATAAATACCGGGCCTAAGCTCTGCAGCGCAAGCGTAATGCGCTCTCCCTGCGACTTACCTTTGTGTTTATTGCGCACCCAAAAAATACTGTGGCGCAATAGTCTGGCATACCAAGGCAGCCACTTTGCCGGAATAAGCTCATCGAGACCATGCTCAAGCAGCACCCGGTTAATCTTGTATAGCCTAACAATTCGCATGCGAGTCTCTTATTTAAATCGTTCTTCTAAATCGCGTAACCTAGCGTCTAAGCGCTCGGTGCTGTCTCGCAGCGCACTGACTTCATCGCTGAAATGCATAACCGCCAATTTATGAGCGGCGATTTTTTTCTCTTCCACCATGGCATTGCCAACTACGCTGCCAGCATCCGTTAGCATAGACATCACTTTTTGATGCAGCGCCTTAATGCTTTTTACACTTTGGTGAGCGAATACATCGCTGGTTCTAACGGCAAGTAATTCTTCCACATCGATATCGAGGTTTTGAAACACGCCGCTTACCTGTTGCGCCACGCCAAGCTCACCCTCTAAATAAAGTGCTTTTTGTTGAATAAGACGAGTTAGCTGACTGGTTTCTCGCAGTTCAGGTAAGGTGTCTAGAGAAGTTTTGATACAGCAGTCTTTTGGGCCAAGTTGCGCCTTCACAGATTCAAAATCGTCGTGCTCAATTAGCACATCAACTCGGTCTGAAAATACCAACGTAATGCCAAAGGGCATGGGAGATAAGAACGCGATTAACCGCGAACCGTTGAGCTCTGCCAACCTTGACTCACTTTCACTATCTAGAGCCAATACCTTGTTGATAGATTGTTCTAGCGTGGCCGCAAAAAGTGCTGATGCTGGCATTAAAATTTATACCCACGATGCAGTGCAACAATGCCACCTGTTAAATTTTGATAATCACACTGTTCAAACCCTGCTTCTTCAAACATGCCTTTAAGGGTTTCTTGGTCTGGGTGCATACGAATACTCTCGGCTAAGTATTGATAGCTTTCTGCATCATTTGCTACGAGTTGCCCCATTTTTGGCAGCAAATGAAAAGAGTACATGTCGTATAACTTGCTAAGCTGCTCAGACGTAGGCTTGGAAAACTCTAAAACAAGCAGCCGTCCACCAGGCTTTAACACGCGAAAAATTGAGTTAAGCGCATTTTGCTTTTCAGTAACATTTCTAAGGCCAAATGCCATAGTCACTACATCGAAGTGATTATCTGGAAAAGGCAGCGCTTCGGCATCAGCCTGCACGTAATCGATGTTGCCAACGAGGCCGCGGTCGCGCAGCTTATCTCGCCCAACCTGCAGCATAGATAAATTAATATCGGCCAAGGTAACTCTGCCAGTGGGACCTACTAAGCGACTGAACTTCGCGGTAAGGTCACCCGTGCCGCCTGCAATATCAAGCACCTTATTTCCAGCGCGTACGCCTGAACAATCAATCGTGAACCTTTTCCACAAACGATGCACGCCCATAGACATTAAATCGTTCATCACATCGTATTTCGCGGCTACAGAATCGAATACATTGGCAACTAAAGACGCCTTTTGTTCTTTCTCTACCTGCTTAAAACCGAAATGGGTGGTTTGTTCGTTTGATGACTCCACAGATGATGGTTCTACGGGCGTAGATGAAGCCTGATTGTCGCTCATGACATTCCTATTGCTAACTGTATTTCTTAAACCTGAAGTGTATAGGATTGTGGTGGCAAGCAAAAGCCTTAAACCACTCGTGAATTCGTGCCCCAACTAAATGCCACAACAGCACTTATCTCTTGTAGTGAACGACCGCTCTCTTCGTGCCAACGAGCGAATGCGGCATTCGCCGCTGTTAAACTTTTTTTAGATGTAATACCGCCATCGATAATATCGTTTTTACGTAAGTAGTCTTCTACATCGCGCGAAAATAAGAAGGTATCAATGCCCAAAGAACGAAGCATATATGGCCCAGTATTTCCGCCTAGTCTAGCACCCCGTTTTTTTAAAAAAGCCCATAACTCAGTAATATTCTCAGGCTTAAAGGAAGCGACAAATCGCCCAAAACTACCGTGTTCAAGGGCCACGTCTTTTATCATTATAGCGTTGTCTCGCACTGTCATGACTTTTTTATAGTTTCTGACAATGCGCTTATCTGACGCTTTTTGCTCCAGCATTTCGTCTGGCATCAACAGTACTTTATCGATATCGAAGTCAAAGAATACCGTTTCAAAGTCGGCCCATTTGTTCTCTATCACGCGCCAAACGAAACCCGATTGGAACACTTTTTTCGTCATTGCGGCTAGAAAACGGTCGTCGGGAATTTTTGCCACTTTTGAATATGGCAACGGTGCCTGAAGCATTGCTTCAAGCACCATTTTCCCGCCTTTTCTTTCGCACGCTCGTCGATATATTGAATCAAACGACTCAGCCATTACTCGTTTTTTCCTTTTTTACTCTTTAGCTTACTTAGCCTTTTATACCGCTATGTCGCAGCAATGCATCAACCTTAGGCTCACGACCTCTAAAGGCAACAAATAATTCCATGGGTGCCTTACTCCCTCCCATTTCCAGAATATTCGATAGGAAAGCTTTACCCGTCTCGCGGTTGAAAATACCGTCTTCCTCGAATTTGCTGTAAGCATCGGCAGAGAGTACTTCCGCCCATTTGTAGCTGTAATACCCCGCAGCGTAGCCGCCTGCGAAAATATGTCCAAAGCCATTTTGGAAACGATTGAAAGAAGGCGGTATAGAAACAGCAACTTCATCTCTTACCGAGTCGAGAACACCTTGGACATCTACCGTGCTGCCTTTTTCACTGTGCAGCAAGAAATCGAACAAGCTAAATTCTAATTGCCTTACCATTTGCATAGCTGCCTGATAGTCTCGCGCTGCAAGCATACGCTCTAGCAGGTCTGCTGGTAGTGGTTCACCGGTTTCGTAATGCCCAGAGATAAAGTTCAGTGCATCTTCTTCCCAACACCAGTTTTCTAAAAACTGACTGGGTAATTCAACCGCATCCCACGGCACGCCATTGATACCAGACACACCAGCCACTTTCATTTTGGTCAGCATATGGTGAATACCATGTC
The DNA here is from genome assembly GCF_001886475.1 of Alteromonas sp. RW2A1. Classification (NCBI taxonomy): domain Bacteria; kingdom Pseudomonadati; phylum Pseudomonadota; class Gammaproteobacteria; order Alteromonadales; family Alteromonadaceae; genus Alteromonas; species Alteromonas sp. RW2A1. Next base: position 3,709,934 of record NZ_CP018031.1, read on the forward strand.
CAAACTCGTGGAACAGCGTGACGACCTCATCGTGAGTAAACAATGCCGGCTTATCACCCACTGGCGCGTTAAAGTTACATGTTAAATAAGCGACCGGTAGCTGTAGTTCACCGCTTACCGTTTCACGACGTACACGGCATTCATCCATCCATGCACCGCCGCGTTTTTTTGCACGGGCATAAAGGTCGAGATAAAAACTGCCGCGAAGCACGTCAGCTTCGTCTGTAATGGTGAAATAGCGTACGTCTTCATGCCATGTATCAATGCCTGGCTGCTCAATAATAGATAAGCCATATAGTCTATGCACGACTTCAAACAGGCCAGACAGCACCTTATCTTCTGGGAAATAAGGGCGAAGCATTTCATCAGAAATGGTGTACTTTTCCTGTTTGAGCTTTTCGCTGTAATACGGCAAGTCCCAAGACGCAAGCTCGGTAACATTGTGCGTATTGCGAGCGTACGCTTTTACTTCGTCTAGCTCGCGCTCCGCTTGAGGTTTAGATTTCGCTGCCAGGTCGCGTAGAAAGCCGATAACCTGCTCTGTGGAATCTGCCATTTTTGTCGCAAGCGAACGCTCAGCATAACTTGAGAACTCAAGGAGTTCTGCAAGCTCAGTACGTAAAGACAAGATTTCTTTTATGATGTCAGTGTTATCCCACTTCCCTGCATTAGGTCCCTGATCAGAGGCCTTAGTCGAGTAGGCGCGATACATTTCTTCCCGTAACTCACGATTATCGGCATACAGCATGATAGGAAGGTAAGAAGGAATATCTAAAGTAAACAAGTAACCTTGAAGGTCTTTTTGATGAGCGGCTTGCGCAGCAGCTTCGAGTGCAGACTCAGGCATACCGGCAAGCTCAGACTTGTCAGTGATGTGTTTAGTCCACCCCATGGTGGCATCCATAACATTGTTAGAAAATGTTGAAGACAATTCGCTCAATTTAGCTTGGATCTCGGCAAAGCGCTTTTTCTGCTCGTCAGGTAATGCAACACCTGAGAGGGTAAAATCTCTCACTGCGTTATCGACCACCTTTTTTTGCTCGTCATTTAATTCGCCAAATTCCGCTGAATTCTGTAGCGTCACATAAGCATTGTACAACCCCTCGTGCTGCCCTACCCAAGTGCCATACTCAGATAATAATGGCAGACACGCATCGTGAGCTTCTCGCAACTCGTCACTGCTAACTACGCTATTCATATGAGAAACCGGAGAGAATATTTTACTCAATCGATCATCTATTTCTTCTAGTCGAAGCACCACGTTTTTGTAGCTATAGTCTTTTGAGGCGACTACTTCATCGATTTCTGTTTTACACGCCTTAATAGCGCGCTCAACGGCGGGTTTGATTGATGAGGCTTCAATGGCAGAAAATAACGGTAGACCATCGACTAGTTCAATTGCTGGGGTCGTCATAATATAATTACTCTTTATTTTATTTGCTTATTGAAGTGGGGATTTATCATTAAAACACAATACATAAGCGAGGCAATGACGCTCATACATTTTACGCTATAGCATCGGCATTCATACATTTAATACGCAGGCCCGCGGTCCTGTAGCGCAATTTGACTAATGGCTTAAGTACTTCTATTTTTGAGGTGAAGATCAGATTCGACAGCGATAGCATGTTAGCTCAAAAAATGGATGGCGCTCTCCTAGCGCAATACAAACAGCAGTTCAGCTCAACAGAGTGAATTCTTGAATCTCTTTTATTGACGAGATGCGAGATAAATTGGTGAGGACTGGTGTTAATTTAACCATTTTTGTTAAACGCAGAACCTTTACTGACGGCTTAGAAACCCGTTGATTGAAGAACGTTTGTGGCTGAAGAACATACTCTGACCAACAAGCATTTGTCGCAAATGTCACAACTAATCCTTTTGTCTACTTTGTCTTCTATTACATATAAAGCTATACTGCATAGGGAAATGAAGGGAGCCGAATTATGAAGACACTCACGTCAGGCGAAATAGCATCATACTGTGACGTAAATCTACGCACAGTTATCCGATGGATAGAAAACGGTAAACTGAAAGGGTTTAAACTTCCTGGCCGCGGAAATAATCGTGTGCTCGTTGAAGACTTTATCGAGTTCTTAGAGCGCCATGACATGCCTATTCCAGACGCTCTAAAAGGCGACGCAACCCCGTCGATCTTAATTGTTGACGATGAAATGCCCGTAGCGAAATCGATTCAGCGCGTCGCGCGTCGCGCAGGCTTCGAGAGCTATATCGCCACCGGAGGCTTCCAAGCCGGTATAATGCTTAGCCAGCATGAGCCAAAAGTAATGACGCTAGATTTAAGTATGCCTGGCATGGATGGCTACAGCGTTATCGACTTTACCCGAGAACAAAGTAAGTATAAAGACCTCAAAATTGTGGTTATATCGGCTCTTGACGATATTAGCCTTGAGCGAGCGTTAGAAATTGGCGCCGACGCCTCTCTTCAAAAGCCATTTTCTAATCACGACCTCACCATGGTACTTGAGCAATTCATGTCTATGTAAGGACAACGAGAAATAAGGAGAGTCTCTATGCTTCGCGTGCTTTGTTTACTGTTTGTGTTTTTAAGCTTGCTAGTAACACCTACTTTGCACGCACAGTCTCTTATTTTCGGCGTTGTTCCTCAGCAATCAGCGAAAAAAATGGTTAAGTCGTGGCAACCGCTTGTTGATTACATTAATAGCTATACGGGACTGCGTATCGAGTTCCAAACGGCTAAGGATATCCCCACTTTCGAAGAAAACCTTTCCAAGGGCAAATACGACATTGCCTACATGAACCCATTTCACTTTGTTGTATTCAATAGCACCGCTGGATATAAAGCGTTAGCAAAACAAAAAAACAAATTTTTGAAAGGCATCATAGTGGTGCATAAAGACAGTGAGATAACGTCGCTTGATGCGTTGAATGGTGCTGAGATTGCCTTTCCTGCACCGGCAGCTTTTGCCGCTACTATCGTAACAAGTGCCAAATTGCGTAAAGAAAACATTGCATTTATTCCTCGCTATGTCAACTCACATGACTCTGTGTATTTAAACGTAGAAAAGCAGTTTTTTAAGGCTGGGGGCGGTATCTATCGTACTTTGGGATCTTCTTCTGCAAACACATCATTGCGAGTTCTTTGGGAAAGCCCAGACTACACGCCCCATGCAATCGCCACGCACCCAACATTAGGTGAGGACACTCGACAAGCTATTATCAATGCACTGCTATCTATATCCAGCGATGCTAGCAAAGCCCACATACTTAAAAATTTAGGACTAAATGGCTTTATTAGCGCTGACGACTCCCATTGGGACGACGTTAGAGAGTTGGGCATTTCTTCACTATCAAGGCCGCATTCGTAAAGGAGCTAGTATGCGTTTATCGTTAAGGACAAAAACAATAACAGGTGTAGCGTCTATTACCGCCGCACTGCTTTTTGTGTTGATAGTCACTATATTTCAATTCCTTAATGAACTAGTAGACAGCAGCGTTAAAAAATCAGCTAACACTTCTGCCGCCCTTTTTGTTTCAACGACAAAAAACGCGTTTTTAAGCTACGACTTGTCATCTCTTGATGCAGATGTGTCAGAAATACTGACCAACCCTAATATTGCCTATGTAAGAGTGAAGGACAAAAACGACCGCGTATTCGTGGAAAAAGGCGATGCTGCAGCGCTTAATGCCACCTTTAAACAAGATACATCAGCATCACACACCGACGATGGTATTTACGATACCCAAGCGCCAATTCAGGTAAACGGCACCTTATACGGCTACGTTGAAATGGGCTTAAATATTGCATCTGTTACTCAGTCTGTATCACGGGTTAAAAACTGGACGCTGACACTCGCTATGTTAGAGTTCGTCTTAGTTGGGCTGTTATCCTATCTACTTGGTTCTTACCTAATGGGACAGCTTCAATCACTACTGAAAGGCGCAAAGCATTTAGGCGAAGCGGTTAAAGATAATAACTATCGAGATATCTTTGTTGAGGTAAGGGGCAAAGACGAGTTAAGCGAGTTGGCAGGCGCTTTTAACCACTTAGTCGAGCGGTTGAAAGAAGAAAGCGGTCAGCGGCAGCGGGTAGAAGATGAATTGAAAGAGCTTAACGCATTACTCGAAGAAAAAGTAAAAGACAGAACCGCTAAGCTCAATCAAAAGAATTTCCAGCTTGAAGAAGCTAATAAGGATTTAAAAGAAGCACAGGTGCAGCTATTACAAGCTGAAAAGATGGCCTCGGTGGGTCAGCTAGCGGCAGGTGTTGCTCACGAAATAAATAACCCCGTTGGCTTTGTGAGCAGTAATATTTCTACGTTGAACGACTATGTAGCAACCTACCAAATGCTTTTCGCGCAAATGAACAGTGTGATTAACGCCGAAGACGACGCCGCTAGAGTCAAAGCCATTGCTGAGGTGGAGCAAAGCATAAAAACCAAAGATTTAGCCTTCATTAATGAGGATATTGGCGACCTTTTAAACGATTCTTCTGAAGGCCTCTACCGCGTTGCCGATATCGTAAAAGGATTAAAACTCTTCTCAAGAGTTGATAGCGATGACGTGCAGCTTCATAACATCAATGACTGTATTCGCACCACACTGGCCATGGTAAATAACCAGCTTAAATATATCTGTACTGTGGAGACCAACTTGGGCAACGTCCCTGCTGTGGCTATGAATGTTGGTAAAATATCTCAGGTAATTACTAATTTACTGATAAATGCAGGCCAGGCCGTCGAAAGTACAGGCAAGCATGGCAAAGTCACTATCTCATCTATTCGAGTAGATGAGTTTGTTGAACTGCGAGTAGAAGACACTGGATGCGGTGTTCCCCAAAGTCATCTCGATAAGCTCTTCAACCCGTTTTTTACAACTAAGCCAGAAGGAGAAGGCACTGGCTTAGGACTTTCTATCTCGTTTGGTATCGCGCAAGAACACGGCGGTTCGCTTAGCGTTTCGAGTAAAGAAGGTGAAGGCAGTTGCTTTACGCTAACCCTGCCCATTCCCAAGGACGATGACAACGACTCATGCACCATTGATTCAAAGGGCAGTTAGCCTAAAGGCGATTAACAGGATTACGTTTTATGACAGCATCTAACACAGAAACAGCAGTAACATACACTGTCTTATTCGTCGATGACGAACCTAATATTCTGCGAGCCATAAAGCGCGCGCTCTTCACTATGGATATTAATTTACTATTAGCGGATAGCGGCGCGAAGGCGCTGGAGTTAATGCAAAAACAGACTGTTCATGTGGTTATTTCGGATATGAAAATGCCGCAAATGTCTGGCGCTGAGTTGTTAGAACAAGTAGCAAAAACCTATCCTGAAACCTTTAGAGTAGTGCTAACCGGTTATGCTGACATTGAATCGACCATAAAAGCCGTAAATCAGGGCAAAATTCATCGCTACCTGCAAAAACCTTGGGATAATCAAGAATTGATCTCTGTCATCAATGAGGGGTTAGAGCGAGTTAAACTGAAAGAGGAAAACACTCGCCTGCAGAGATTGACTCGCTTACAAAATAAAAAGCTGAAAGATGTTAATGCTTCGCTTGAAAGTGTTGTTCAAAAAAGGACCCGGCAAATTAAGTTCGCGCTCAATAAGATTGAAAAACACAACCAAGCCATGGAGCAGGTGCTTTTCAACGTGATCAGTATAAACCCAAATATAAACGGTAAGTTTGCCATAGAGGTGAGCGAACTGGCGGCGAGAATAGCCACCATCGCACAACTCGAAAAAAGCGACATAAAGCAGGTAAAGTATGCAGGGCTAATATGTGAACTTGGCCAACTGGGTCTTCAGGTGGAAGACTTTGTCGCGCCATTTTCCAAATTAAAATACCAACAGCAGCAAAACTATTTGTCACAAACTAAGCAGGCTGCTCTTATTCTTGCTCCGGCAGAAGAACTGCAACCCATTTCAGATATCATTGAATTTCAGTTCGAACACTACAATGGGTCTGGCCTGAACAATAAAGTGGCTAAAGAAATTCCAGTAGGTGCGAGAATTTTGGCAATTTCAAGAGACTACTGGCGCTTAGTAACAGGCCGTATGACGGGGGTAGAAATGGCGCCTAGAGATGCAAAAGCTGAAATGAAAAAGCACCGTAATACGCGCTACGACGGTGAGTTTCTCGACCTACTATTGAGCGCAGATGATATTGGTGCATCAACGATACTTGATACCACAATGAAAGCATCTCAATTAAAAGAAGGGATGCAGCTGGCGCAAAACTTGTACAACGACAGCCACATTTTAATTTTGCCTGAAGGGCATATATTCAGCCGAGCGACAATACAGAAGCTTCAGCAGTTTGAAGAGGAACGAGGCAAACCATTTAGCATTCAAATAGAACCAGAAAGCCAACCTAATACTAAAAGTAACTAGTTGTTACATGTTTAGGCGTGTCAGAAAGCACGCCTTACATACTGCAATGCCACATTTGCCCAAGACAGTTTAAAACTTAAGGGTTCTCCCATTATCGTGGTTTATCGCATACTTCTGGCACATGATGCGTTTTCGTGTGTTGTTGGAGTAAAATTCATGTGAGAATGGAAAAATCTGCTCTACATATTAAAAAGGCTTTTGTATGAAACATTTTGATTATATTTCTATTGGTGGCGGAAGTGGTGGTATAGCCTCAGCTAACCGCGCAGCGAAGCACGGTAAAAAAGCAGCGATCATTGAAGCGAAAGATATAGGCGGCACCTGCGTAAACGTAGGCTGTGTTCCTAAAAAAGCGATGTGGTATGGCGCACAAATCGCTGAAGCCGTGCACCGTTATGCCCCAGAATATGGATTTGATGTTTCGGTAAATCATTTTAGTTGGGATGGCCTTATTGCAAGTCGCCAAGCTTACATTGAGCGTATCCACGCGTCTTACGATAGGGTACTAACGGCCAACGATGTTGAATTGATTCACGGCTTTGCAAAATTTGTAGACAACAATACCATTGAGGTAAATGGCGAAACCTACACCGCCGATCACATTACTATAGCAGTAGGCGGTCGCCCATCTATTCCGGATATTGAAGGTGCGCAGTATGGCATCGACTCAGACGGATTCTTTGCCCTTAAAGAACAGCCAAAACGCGCTGTAGTAGTAGGCGCGGGCTATATTGGCGTTGAACTTGCGGGTGTACTTCACGCCTTAGGCACAGAATCTCATTTAGTAGTGAGAAAGCACGCCCCACTTCGCAATTTCGACCCTATTATTCACGAAACGCTTGTTGACATGATCAACACTGAAGGCTGCAAACTTCACACCTTTGCCAGCGTAGACAAAGTTGAAAAAGCAGACGACGGAGAACTGACGGTATTCTTATCTAACGGCGAAGAATTAAAAGCCGACTGCCTTATTTGGGCAATTGGTCGCGAGCCATCTACAGATAAAATTGGCCTTGAAAACACTGATGTTGAGTTAAACGACAACGGAACCGTTAAGGTAGATAAATACCAGAATACAACAGCAAAGAATGTTTATGCCGTGGGTGACATCACCGGCGAGGCAGAACTGACGCCTGTAGCCATTAAAGCTGGCAGATTGCTTTGCGAGCGTTTGTTTAATGGTCAAGACGATGCACATATGGATTACTCGCTTATTCCCACGGTTGTGTTTAGCCACCCGCCAATTGGCACCATTGGATTAACCGAGCCAGAGGCCATTGAAGCGCATGGCGAAGACAATGTGAAAACTTACACTTCAAGTTTTGCATCTATGTACACCGCAGTTACTCGTCATCGCCAAATGACAAAGATGAAGCTCATTTGTGCAGGCAAAGATGAAAAAGTAGTTGGTCTGCACGGTATAGGCCATGGCATGGACGAGATTCTACAAGGCTTTGCGGTAGCGATAAAAATGGGCGCCACTAAAGCTGACTTCGATGCCTGTGTGGCTATTCACCCCACCAGCGGCGAAGAATTCGTGACAATGTAGTTATAGAGATATCAGCCTTTTTGACTTAGTCATATAACGCACAGTATGAAATCGGTGGCTCGACATCAAAAGAGCCATCGGTTTCAACTTAGAAAAACTCCACATCTAAATACTCTTCTTCCTCAGCTTCTTCAACAACCAACTCAGCCACTTTGGCTTTCAGCTTTATCGAAATCTGGGTCAGCATATGACCATTCGCCGCAGTGGCGCGAAATACTATGTGGATATTAAAGACGGGCCGCTGGTATCTAGGCACCCCCCTCGGTAGATGTGCTATCTCGCTCAGCCGCCAATACAGTTGCCAGTAACGCATCAGCAGTCATTTTGACAGGTATGGGGGATGATGGCGACAACAGCGACCCGCGCTATGCTGAAGACTGTTTCACACTATTCGCCCAACATGCGAAAAAATATCATCTTCCACTGACTGAGTTTCACACGCACATTGTTGGTGGCGGAAACATGTTAGACAACCGGGTTAACATTAATATTGATGATGCAGATAAAGACACTATTGGCGAACGCAATGCGCGCGTTGCCCTAACTTTAGCATCTCAGCACGCAATGAATATTGTTAGTGTAGATGTGGGCGAGTTTGGCTACAGGCAGCTGCAATTTAACATAATTAAAGTCCAAACCGACATTCATCACTCAACGAAAGCGACTAGTCGCGTTAAGTTTAAGTTACGACTATGTTGTAACGTATGATAGAAATAGCGAGTAATGTTTAGATATGCGGTTTATAACATAAGCTTGCAGAGCACAAACACCAAGCAAACATCACACAAACAAGAATAACTAACGACATAAAAAGTTGGAATTAATCAGAATGAAGAAATTATCACTAAGCCTTATCGCCACGGCGCTGATGGCTGCCAACATCAGCCCTACCCTAGCACAGGATGCCGACGTTGAAGGTAAAAATAAAGAAACAGCTGTTGAAGGCTATGACGTAGAAAATTGGGATGTAAGCAACCCTCCTTACAAGCTTAACGAAGTGGCAATAAAAACTACTGAAACCACTTGGTCTAGTTTAGATGTAGCACCTAGCGGCAAGTTTATGATCTTCGATATGCTGGGGGATCTGTATAAAGTTGATATTGACGGCGGTGACGCCACTCCTCTCACTCAAGACTTTGCATGGAATATTCAGCCTTCTATCTCGCCTGATGGAAAACATGTGGCGTTTATATCCGATCGCGATGGGTTGAGTAACGTATGGTTGATGGATATAGACGGTGGGAACCTTCGTCAAGTAACAAGCGAGAAAAACAACCTCATTCACTCACCTAAATGGAGTCCCGACGGCGAATACCTAGTAGTAACAAAAGGCATAATGTCGAAGCGCAGTATACCCGCAGGTGAAATTTGGATGTATCACAAATCAGGTGGTGATGGACTGCAAATAAAGGCGAGAAACAGCGGAAAACGAGACCAACAAAATATTGCCGACCCGGTATTTTCTCATGATGGTAAATATATTTACTTTACTGAAAACACGGTGCCGGGCAGCCGTTTCGAGTATAACCGCGATCCGCTAGAGGGCATTTTTGCTATTACCCGTTTCGACCGCGAAACCGGTGAAGAAACTCGTTACATTAGCGGCACCGGTGGTGCAGTGGTTCCCACGCCTTCTCCAGACGGTAAATACGTTGCGTTCATTCGTCGCGTGAAAGACAGAACGGCTCTATTCTTAAAAGATATCAAAACCGGGGTAGAAACACCGCTTACTCTTGAGTTAGAACGCGATATGCAGGAAGGCTTCGGTTCGGAAGGCTATTTTGCTTATTTCGACTGGATGCCAGACAGTTCAAAAATTGTGTACTGGACAGGTGGTAAGTTCCACACTATCGACATTGATGACAAAACTACTTCCACTATTGATATTAGCGTAGACGCAACATTGCATTATGCCGATGCGCTACGCTTCGATGTTGACGTGGCGCCAGACGAGTTTGATGTGAACATGATACGCTGGTCGCAGCTGTCGCCAGATGGCGAGACAGTATTATTTCAAGCCCTCGGAAAACTGTATGTTCGCGATGTTGAGTCGGGAAAAATTAAACGCCTCACCAGACAAGATGATCACGACGAATTCTATCCACGCTTTTCTAACGACGGCAAAAAAGTGGTTTACACCACATGGAACGACCAAGACCTTGGCACTGTTCGCGTGGTATCTGCGCGCGGCGGCAAAGGCAAAGTCATTAGTGAAATACCTGGTCACTATATTGAACCATCGTTCTCTGCAGATGGTGAAAAGGTATTGTTCCGTAAGTTTACTGGCGGGTACCTACTTGACCCTAAGTATTCGGTTGAGCCAGGTATTTACGTTGCGGACCTAGATGAAGACACAGTTACAAAAGTAACCGACGGCGGTTATAACGCGCACTTTGCTGGTGGCGACGACCGCGTTTACTTTACCGAATCTGCGGGCGGTGAAGCATACTACGAAACCCAACTTTCAAGTGTAAATCTGCAGGGTAACGATAAGCGCACTCACCTATACGGAGGCACAAAAGTAAGTGAGTACAAACTCTCGCATGATAAGAAATGGATTGCGTTCGTTTATCAATTTAAAACCTATGTAGCGCCTTTCGTTGAAAATGGCAAGAAAATCACCATCGGCCCAGATATGACTTCGTTGCCTGTTACCCAGCTTTCTTCTCGCGCAGGTGAATACTTAACCTGGTCGCCAGATAATAAAACGTTGAGCTGGTTTAACGGCCCTACTCTATTTAAACGTAGTCTTGACGAGGCCTTCGCGTTCGTTGATGGCGCAGCAGAAACACTACCAGAACCAGTAGCACAGGGTATAGACCTGTCTTTTACCACCAAAGCAGATAAACCCACTGGTTACAAAGCGCTAGTTGGCGGAAAAGTGGTGACCATGCGCGATGCCGACAATACGCAGGAAATTATTGAAGACGGTATTGTACTTATTAAAGACAATCGCATAGAAGCTGTTGGAAAACGGGGCGACATTGATATTCCTGCCGATGCCATGCAGATTGATACCAGTGGAAAAACCATTATTCCTGGCCTTATTGATGCCCATGCCCATGGCTCGCAAGGAAGAAACGAGATCATTCCGCAGCAGAACTGGAGTCAATACTCTAACGTGTCCTTTGGTGTGACAACGATTCACGATCCATCGAACGACACTACAGAGATTTTTGCGGCGTCTGAATTGCAGCGCAAAGGTAAAATTGTTGCACCGCGTATTTATTCAACCGGAACCATCTTATATGGCGCGGAAGGGTTGGGTTACAAAGCCATCATTAACGATTACGACGATGCCTACTTCCATGTTGAGCGCTTAAAAGAAGCCGGCGCGATTTCGGTGAAAAGCTATAACCAGCCTCGTCGAGATCAGCGCCAGCAAGTGCTATGGGCGTCTAAGAATCAAGACATGATGGTAGTGCCAGAAGGCGGAGGTAAGTTTCAGCAAAACCTCACTATGCTGGTAGACGGGCACACGGGGTTAGAACACAGCCTGCCAATAGAAAAAGGCTACAGTGATGTCACTCAACTTTGGAAAGCCACAGAGTTTGGTTATACCCCTACATTTGTCGTGTCTTATGGTGGCATGATGGGTGAAGAGTACTGGTATGACAAAACAGAGGTATGGAAAAACCCACGCCTATTGCGCTACACGCCATCAACCATACTTGATAGACGGGCTATTCGCAGACCGACTGCGCCTGAAAATCAGTACAACCATCAAAACGTTGCGAGCTATGCTAAAGAGCTTCGAGACGAGGGCGTAAGCGTGCATATTGGTGCTCACGGTCAACGTGAAGGTTTAGCTGCTCATTGGGAGTTATGGATAATGCAACAAGGTGGGTTTACGCCGTGGGAAGCACTGCGCGGTGGCACTATCGATGGTGCCAAACACCTAGGTATGTCGAAAGATATTGGCAGCATCGAAAAGGGCAAACTAGCTGATTTAGTGGTTATAGAGGGCGATGTACTTAGCGATATCAGAAAAAGCGAATACGTTGAATATACCGTGCTAAATGGCCGTGTTTATGAGTCGGCTACCATGAATGAAGTGGGCAGTAAGAAGAAACGCAAACCGTTTTTCTTTGAACAAGACAATGCCACCTTTATGCCACAGGAAACTGCTGATGCTATTGAAGCAAAAGCCCATCATTTCCATTGGGAGCATTAATACTGATACAACGTATGTATGCAAACTAGTAAGACATAATTGCTAGTAGTTAGAAAGCCAGTGAATGATGAGTAAGACCTCGCTTTACTGGCTTTTTTGTTTATCTGATGGTTTTTTAGCGTCATAAAAGGTGCTATAAAAGTAAAAGATTGGCCAGCAGCGCGAATGTTTTTAAACCAGCATAAATTCGAATCAATATAAATTCGATAAAAAGCAACGTTGCGAATGGCCGTGTGCTTCCTCCTAGGGCAGTTCCACTGCTTGGAAAGATAATGTGGGAGTAGCGATATGATTACATTTAACGTGAAAAGGATTTTATGGACGTGACCCCTCGTGTACCGAGTCTTCTGACCTTTATAGTATTAATGAGTTTGTCTCACTTTGGCTTAGCCGAAGGCACGCCTATTTATTTTGAAGACTGCTCAGTACTAGATTTTGGCGAGCAAGACACCTCCTCTATGACAGAAGCAGAAAAAATAAGGGCCATGGATCAATCTCTTTTTCGTGTTTTAGATCAAACCGAAGAATGTATGGATAGCGCCGTTCAATCTAGCGCTGAAAGCGTCGCAAATGCTGCTGGACAGGGTGCGTCAGGCGGACAAGGGGCGGCTGGCGCTGCTGGCACGTCGGGCAGTACTTCAGAGTTATCTTCCTCACAATCAAAGACAAGTACAGATTCCGCGGCAACAAATACACAAACCACATCAACGCAAACGTCAACGTCTAAAAAAACTATTGGCGGTCAGGCGAAGGGCGGCAGCTCAGCGGTATGCGATGCGGTTAACACAGGTTTACAAAGTGCAACAACAGAGTCTGAAAAAGCGCACTTTCAAGAATTAAAAAAACAATATGGTTGTAATTAACAATGAAAGGAAGGAAAGGAAATGTCTTCGTTAAATAAAAAGCTATTGACTGTGATAGCCACTGCCTCGCTGCTGATAATAGGTGGATGTGGCTCAACACAAACAAGTGTATCAAGCGTAGGCCCATCAATGGTTGGTCCGGGTGCGGGACAGGCGTTAGGTTCTTCATCGAACTCTTACAGCTACAATTCTTCCATTTATATGGATGTCGCTATTCCGGTTTTTGACCCAGGCTTCCCCACCAAGAGCGACGGTTCAATAGATTATGACGAAATTGAAGAGGAAGGCATCTGGCCCCAGGTACGCCGCTTAGAGGCAAACCGTTTTGCTATCGCTACCAAGGAGGCGTTAGGTAAAACTAAGTCTTTTGGCAGCATTAATGTGACTCCTGACGCTTCCGCACTGGCCGATGTTTACGTTCTCGGCATCATTAACTATTCAGACAGCGAAACAGTCGAAATTGGCGTGAAAGTAATGGATGCAAAAAACGCAGTTTGGGGCGAAGAAGAATTTGAATATCGCGTAAGCGAGGGCTGGTACAGAGACGCAATGTCGCGTGGTGAAAACCCTAATGGCCCAGTATTTGAGAATATCGCAAAGTTTGTATACGACTTACTTAAGAAAAAATCAGAAGCTTACAAAAAAGAAGTACAAACTATTTCGGATCTTCGCTATGCACAAATGTACAGCCCAGAAGCCTTTAGCCAATATTTAAAGCAGGATAAAAAGGGCAGAGTTGAACTTGTAAGCGCTCCAGCAGAAAACGACGCCATGCTGCGTCGAGTCCGCGCTATTCAAGCAAAAGATGAACAGTTTATTGACAGCCTTCAAGAAACCTACGAAGCATTTTGGGTAACCACAGAGACGCCCTATAGACAGTACCAAAAAGAAACTCTACCCGAGGCGAAGAAAATTCGTGAACTAGAAGCTGAACGTACTACAAAGCAGGTCACTGCCGGCTTATTTGCAGTCGCTTCTGTACTTCTTGGTTCTAACTCTGGTTCAACAGCAGGACAGGTAGCCGCTGCTGGCGCAGGTATAGCAGCTATTGGTACGTTAAATGAAGCCATTAAAACGAACAAAGAGCTTCAAGCTCAGCGTAATTTGTTTGACGAAATGGGGCAAAACTTAGATATTCAAGTGGCTGATCAAATTGTTGAAATAAACGATCAGCAAATTGAACTTCAAGGTACCGCCAGCGAGCAATATTATCAGCTCCGTTCTCGTCTCAAAGACATCTATGAGATGGAAGCAACGCCAATGACGGCGCTTTAAGTACACTAACTTACTTTCGTTTTTTAAAGCAAAAGTGCTCGTAAGCATTTAAGAGCGCTTTTGATGAAACAAGTGTGCTTACTCTGCAACGAAGCCGATTTTCAATTTTAAATATCGGCTTCTTGCGAGTTAACCCAAACGCCACGCAGAGGAATATTTTACTGTTGAAGCGTTTTAAAAATGTAAAAAGTCCAAGGTACCCATGCAAAGCGTTGATAGGGCAATAGAAGAAAGCCGAGCGAAAAAAAAAGCACAAATAAAGAAGGTACTATTAGCGGTTTTAACGCTAGCGGTGGTAGTGGCTATCGTTATTTTGCTTATTGCAGTTTTGCCAGCACCTTCATCGAACTCTGATAACAAACATCAGGGAACCGGCAGCTCAAATGCGAGCAGCGACAACATTAGTACTGAAAAAGCGTTCAGCGAAGCGCAGCGAAAGGCATTGCAAAAAAGGCTGAGCGAAACAAAGGCGCAAGTTGAGGCTATGTCTGCTCGCGTCAGCTATTCAAAGCGCTTTACCAAAGCGGCAAAAAAGATTGAAAACCAATTAGCCGAGGCCTTCAACGCGTATGCTGACGCTAATTACAGTCATGCTGAATCAATTGTCTCTGAGGTGGAAAGCAACACAGTTGCACTGATTAGCGCTTTCGAACTGGCTTACACCGAGCTCTTTGAAAAGGCGCTAAACGCGTTTAATGAAAATGACAATGCCACTGCCTTTAATTTAAATCGCCAGGCTTTAGACATTAATCCACAGTACAAACCCGCAAAGACACTGCAGCAGCGCATAGATGTTTTCGAACAGGTTCAAGATGCTTACGAGCAGGCCCGAGTAGGTAAAATTGAAAACGATATTGTTAAACAGCAGACAGCCTATACAGAAATTGTAAAACTCGACCCCTTGCGAGAAGATGCATCTCAAGCCCTTGCCGCTATTAACGAACAGCAAAAAACAATTCAATTCAATAATTTGTTGGCAAAAGCCAAACGCGCCATAGAAAAGGAGCAGTTCACAACGGCTAGCCAGTTTTTATCTGAAGCTAAGACTATCGATGCAAATAGTGAAGCGCTTAAACTCTTATCTCAGCAATTAGACGCAAAAATTGCTAACAACAATTTAACTGAGCTTGAAAATCAGGTCGCTCTTTTTATAAGCGCTGATGAATGGGAAACCGTAGCATTACTTACTAACAAAGGCTTAAAGCAGTTTCCTACAAGTCCTCTGCTTTTAGAATCGAGCAAGAGCGCAAAGCATATTGTTGCTAGTCATCAACAGATAGACAGGTTTCTAAGCCAGCCTGAAAGACTTGCCGACGACAATATAAGAAATGCGGCAAATAGTACACTTGCGAATGCCGAACCTTATTTTGACAGGAGCGAAAAGCTGCGTGCTAAGGCGGATGTACTAGAGCAAACAATAAACGACGCGAATACACCAAAAGATGTCACTATTACCTCTGATAATGATACCTACATTAAAGTGCTTGGCGTTGGCATCGTTGGAGAAGTGAAACGTAAAACAATTCAGCTTAAGCCCGGTGATTATCGCATTGAGGGCAAACGCAAAGGATATCGTTCGACAATTAAAAATATCAAAGTGACGCCATCGTCCACTAATTTATCGGTACACGTGGTTTGCACAGAGAAAGTATAAGGAAGACATTGTGAGTAGTATTGATGAAGCAATTGCAAAGGGAAAGCGACGTAGAAAAACAGCAGCTATTTTTTCGTTAATAGGGCTTTTTGCTGTAGCCGCGATTTACTTCATCTGGCTGTTTTTAACTAAAGGCTACGCGTTTAATGTAACCCCCGATGAAGCAGCCAAATCGCCAGCATTTCAAGTGGTAGGCGGCAACGCTTTTTTCATCAGCGATAAGCTGTATGTTATTGGAAGCGCAGCAAAGATAACCGTGTCTGCACCCAAGTTTGCGCCATCCACCCTCGATATAGTTAGCGCTACGCCTAGTACGATTGAGGTAGAACTCTCTCCTCTTCCCGCGACTATCAATGTTACCACACACCCCAACCTAGCAAATGTAAGCTGGTATGTTAATGGTGAGAAACTAACGGTAAATCATACTCTGCAGACAGAGTTACCAGAAGGCAGCTATGAAATATCAGCGACTCACCCGTTTTACAACACTGCTATCTTAACCATTGATGCGGAGAAAGCTGCATTAATTGAAGAGGTGATGGAACACACACCCATCGATGGCCAAATAAGCATTAACTCTTCGCCAGCAGGGGCCATCGTAAGTATTAACAACGAGTCGGTAGGCACTACCCCTATTACCGTCGCAAGACGGGGCGGGCGTTATGACGTAACTGTAGAAAAAGATGGCTTCGAGCCTTTGCATGACACCATTGACGTTACGAACCAACGCTTATCACCTTCTCGAAACTATAAGTTACAACTACTGCAGGCACAACTTTCAATAAGCACCTCTCCAGAAGGTGGTGTGATAAGCATTAATGGCACTCCCACCAAGCCTCAAACTAGCGTAAACGCCAATGCTACACATACAATTAACTACGAAAAACCAGGTTTCGTTTCTCAGCAGCAAAATGTTCAGCTACAGCCTGGCGAACAAAAATCCATTCGCTTCGAGTTGGAAAAAGCGTATGGCGATGTGAAATTAGCATCATCACTCCCCGCTGAAGTTTTTGTGGAAGGCGTTAGAAAAGGGCAAACACCTTTAAGCTTGAGTCTTCAGACACTGCCGACAAAAGTGTCGTTTATCCGAGAAGGCTACAGAAGTGTTGAGAAAACGATAACGCCTAATAGCCAAAAAAGCTTAACCGTTAACGCTGAAATGCTAACCGAGTTTGACGCAAGGCGCAGGGAGGGCAAACCTCTATTTGCCGCTGCATTGGGGATTCAAATGACCCTGATAACGCCAAAAAAATTTACCATGGGCTCGCCGCCAAATGAAAAAGATCGCAAGCGCAACGAACACCAACTTACTGTTGACTTCTCTCGCAGGGTGTGGATTTCACGACACGAGATTACCCAAGCTCAGTTCGCGGCATTTACAGGAAAAAGCGCAAATACGGGGGCATCGATACCCATTACTAATATCAGCTGGGAGCAAGCCGCTGCGTTTACTAACTGGTTAAGTGAAAAAGAAGGGTTAACACCTTTTTACATTATGCAAGGAAACCGTGTAGTTGGGATAAATGCAAAGGCCAGGGGGTATCGATTGCCCACTGAAGCTGAGTGGGAATTTATTGCAAAAATGAACCGACGGGCTTCTTCCACTATTTTTGTTTGGGGAAACCAATACCGGCTTAAAGATAAACAGGGAAATTTTGCCGATGCATCGCTTAACGGCCAACAAACGTTTGTTCTGAAAGAATATGATGACGGATTCGCTGGCGCAGCTCCTGTTGGCTCGTTTGATGCTGACCGTGGCGGCTTTTTTGACTTAGATGGTAATGTACGAGAATGGGTACACGATGGATATTCAGTTACACCACCACAAAATAGCCGCACTGTCGTTGATTATCTTGGACCTAAAGGCAGCAAGCATGTTGTTAAAGGGGCCTCGTTTAAAACAGGTCGGTTAAAAAATATTCGAGCAAGCGTACGAACAGGTGAGAATAGTGCACAAGACGATATTGGCTTTCGGATAGCAAGATATGAGAACTAGAATGAAAAAGAAACTAATAGTGACGGCCATTCTTGTGGTTATCGCAGGCTCGGCCAGTGCATACTTTGTATCACTAGATGCGCCACAAGACTTTCCAACCAACATTTAGCGCCAAGGGTTTACTATGAATAAAAACAATGCCTTATCGATGAACCCCAGCTTTTTGTTTAGCGGTGGTGTTTTTCTGTTGATTTTTGCGGTGGTTCATTTTCTTTTTGCTGGATTTATACGTCCAGCAGCAGAAAAAGTGATGGCCACAGCGGGTACAGCCTCTTTGTCTTCTTTTTGGGTTATCTTAAAAGATGTGGAGCAGCAGGTGTGTATTTCCCTCATGCTATTTTGTATTTTTTTGATGGTATACAAACTGTGGAAACTTCTTGACGAAGAAGAAATCTACTCTCGCGATTTATTACCCGAACACAACAAAGAACAGCCGTTAAATGTAGACGAAGCAATACATGAATTGTCTTCTTCATCGTATAGCGATACACCTGCTTACAGTACATGGATAAATTGTATTCGGCGGTATAAAAACACAAACAATGTTCAGCACGCCGCCGACGCGATCCATTCGTCGATTGAAAACATTGCGGCACAGCTAGAAAGTGGCAACAATGTGATTAGGTACATCATTTGGGCCATTCCGTCTATTGGCTTCGTTGGAACGGTGCGCGGTATAGGCGCTGCGCTTGCTCAGGCCGACGCCGCACTGGATGGCGATATCGCCGGAATGACGGCGTCGCTCGGTGTTGCATTTAATTCAACATTAGTCGCTTTGTTTATCTCATTAGTATTGATGCTGTTTATGCACTTATTAAATGGCCGGCAAGATACTATGGTTATTCGTACACAAGCATCATGTGAACGTCATTTACTGTCTCATCTGCATCACTAAACGAGCAACGTAAACATGCCTAAAGTGCGTAAAGCAACCGACGGATTTAACCTGGCATTTCTTGATGTAATGGCATGCGGATTAGGCGCGGTCATCCTGATCTTTATACTCGTTGATTTTAATGCGTTTACCCCTATGCCCACCGATGAGAAAGAAAAATTAGAGCAAGAACTCGCTGCGGCAGAATCTGAGCAACAAAAGCTGAAAAAGTCGATAGATGAAGTTAACGATAAAATAGCCCTTGAGTCTGCTAAACAAGATGATGCGGAACAAGCGCAGGAAGATAGTTCACAAAACCAGTCTAAATTGTTGCAAGATATGTCTACAGAGATGGCCGTAGTGGCAGACCTTGAAAACCAACTTGCAGCGCTGTCTAAAGAAGTAGAAAAATCTGCCAATATTCAAATGCAGGGAACCGGAGAACAAAATTACATTACAGGCATGAAAATAGAAGGCCGCGACATTGGTTTCTTAATTGATAGAAGTGCCTCTATGATGGGCGATACTCTTCTAGATGTGTTGAGTAAACTCGCCCTTAGCGATAGTCAAAAAGTCTCTACAGACAAATGGGTACGCACAAAGCGAGTCGCGCAGTGGATGCTCGCACGTGTGCCGCAAGAATCAAGGCTTACAGTTGTCACCTTCTCTGATACCGCTAAGCCACTTGGCATACGAAACGTCAACAGTGCAAAAGTGAGTGGCTCAATTAACGCCATCGTAAAAGATCTTGGCGCAGTGGTACCCGCTGGAGGTACAAACCTTCAAGAGGGCCTGGCAGTGTTATTCAACGCAAACCCTAACATTAGCGATGTATATATTGTTACCGACGGATTGCCTACCCTTGGTGAAGGCTTACCGCTAAGCTGCCGAAACTTGATAAGTAGCAAAAAATCTATCTCATCAGACTGCAGAAGAACATTATTTGTCGAATCAGTAAAACGGGCCAAAAAAGGGGTCAGTTATAACGTGATTTTACTGCCTATTGAAGGCGATCCCTATGCCTCTCCCATGTATTGGGAATGGACCCGGGTAACCAGCGGCACTTTCCTTGCGCCCGCGCCGGAGTGGCCCTAATGAGAAAAATTCAACGCGCGCCAGTAG
Source organism: Alteromonas sp. RW2A1 (assembly GCF_001886475.1). Lineage (NCBI taxonomy): Bacteria > Pseudomonadati > Pseudomonadota > Gammaproteobacteria > Alteromonadales > Alteromonadaceae > Alteromonas > Alteromonas sp. RW2A1. Next base: position 3,729,818 of record NZ_CP018031.1, read on the forward strand.
AGGTTTTTAATATTGCCTTTTTAGACATTATTTCCTGCGCCTTTGGCGCCGTGGTAATGCTCGTGTTGCTGGCCAAAAATGGCACTGAAGATACCGAGCGAGGCCCTAGTAACGTAAGCGTGCTAATTGACCAAGTTTTACAAGCGCAAGTCAATGTTGAGTCGCTTAAAGGCGCGCTTTCAGATAAGCAACAAGAATTGCGCGCAGCAAAGAGTAAAACTGCATCGGTAACAGACGAACAACAGAACTTAGATTCATCAATCCCTCGTGCACAACAAACCATAACACAGTTACAAGACAAGGCCTCATCGCTGAGAAAAGAGATTCGCCAAACGACTGCAATGCTCAATACGCCTAATTCAACGGACACTCCGGATGACGATGTAGGCGGTATACCTACCGATGCTGAATATGTCATTTTCGCAATTGATAATTCGGGCTCAATGTCTAATGGCAGTAGCTGGAATCGAGTGATTACCATTGTTAACGATATTTTGAAAAACCACCCAAAAATGAAAGGTTTCCAAATAATGTCAGCTGACGGAAGCTTTATGTTCTCAAGCAAAGCGGGGCAATGGTTAGACGATAGACCTTCGATGAGAAAGACGGCGATGGATCAGATGCAAAGTTTTAAAGGTGGTGCCAGTCAACCCGAAGCGGGCATTTTAAAAGCTATACAGTTCTACAAAAAGACTAAGGGAACCGTCAGCCTTTATGTGTTCGGTGATGATTATCAAAGAGCAAACCTAGACCAAATTGTTATGCAAATAACACAAGCAAATAGCGGAGCCGATGGTAAACCTATCATACGTATTCATGGCGTAGGTTTTAGTCGCAGTAATGGCAATGCTCAGCGTTTCGGGGCATTTATGCAAGCAGTAGCAAAGCGAAACCGCGGTGCGTTTATAGGTCAGTATTTTTAAAAAAAGGGATTAAAGCTTAAAGCGCTGGCAAGCCCTACGGCGATTTATGCACTTTACATAAAGACTTCATTGATAGCTCTGACAACATTTACTCGCCGCTATTTTTTGGCAGCTCACTTTCACCGCTCTTTCCCCGAAATGAAAGAGCGGCTAGCGAAAATATGTATGCTTAGCGATTGCGCCCGTACTGTTCGTGAGACGACACCCAATCTGAAGAGCTAATGGCTGAGGCCAAGGATATTTCACCTGCCAGTACCACTGAAGCTACGATTTCTGCAAACTTATATACGCGGTCTCGGCCGTAGCAATCGAGCAATTCTAAACATTCTCTTTGAGTACCAATACCTGTACCACCGCCATAGGTTGCCACAATCAACGACGGTATGGTGATAGAAACATACAGGTCGCCCTCTTCTGTTAGTTCTGAGTACATAATAGCGGCTGATGATTCAGAGACATTTGCCACATCTTGACCTGTGGCGATAAACATAGCGGTAATACCGTTTGGTGAATGCAAGCCAGTGTTGTTCACACCAGACAAGAACGAGCCCACACCAGCCACTCGGCCGTGGTAATCAATTTGTTTAGGGTCAACGCGCATTACCTCTAACAAATGCTCACGCTTTATCGTCGCCTCAGCGGTTACTCGCTTGCCTCGTGTGCGCATAATATTAATTTGTGACGCTTTTTTATCCGTCGCGAAGTTAGATTCGAGGTAGAAGTTCTCTATGCCTTCGTAGTGATCTAAGATCCACCCGCAAGCGGCAAAGGTTGCTCTACCAACCATATTCTGACCCGCCGCATCACCTGTTTTATAATTAAAACGCAGGAATGCGAATTTATTTGATAGGAAATGATCGATATAGGTGAGCTTGGCAATACTAGACGTGGCCTCAGCCTCTTCGCGTATTTTGTCAATATTCTCTTGTACCCACTTTACGAAGTCACGTGCGCCTCGTGCGTTTTCGAATATAAATACTGGCGCTCGCTGCATAGCATCATCTACTACTGTAGCTGTTACACCACCGCTCATATTAAGCAGCTTCATACCACGATTGTACGATGCCACTAAAGTGCCTTCTGTTGTAGCTAGCGGAACAACAAACTCCCCTTTAGCATGCTCGCCGTTGATTTTTACCGGCCCTGCGATACCAATAGGCACTTGGGCTACGCCAATAAAATGCTCAATATTTCCCTGTAAGTCATTAGGATTTATGGAGTATTGGCCTACGTGATTGACTTTTTTGCCGGTGGCGCTTTCAAAATATTCTTGGCGAGTTTTTATAATAGACTCACCATAATCATCTAAGTCATCGCGAGGAATATGTGCGCTTCGCTCGCCGGCCAGAGTAATATTATCCTCTACTTCAAATTTTAACTTCCCAAATGGCGACGCCGAAAAGCATATTCCTAGCTTTCTTTTTTCAGGGCAGGCGTCTTTATCAATATCTAAATGCAACGTGATGGTTTGTCTAAGGGCAAAAGGCTTGCCGTCTGATTCGTTAAGTTCTGCAGCGGACAACGAGGAGTCATGAGTAAGCTGCACAGTAATCTTGTCTTCTGGAATTTTTTCACCATCTAAAGATATCCAATGAAGCTTTTCAATTGTGGCGTCTTTCAAACGGTTTTTTAACGAGAACGACAAACCCTTATTGGTCTTAGAAAGGCTAGCGCGGGTGTAGAGTTGTTTTAATAATATGCTGGGCACAAACATGAGACTTCCTTAATAGCGTATGCATTTTTTATTTCTTTTTAGGAGATAAGCCAAACGACTTATTGTTTTTTATAGCACATTCTTTATACAGATCTATGACTACTTGTTATTTAATGTAGGTCAATCTTTATCGCTTTGTGAATATTTCATCTTCTATTTTTGAGCCATTGTTTTTAATTTTGAGCCATCCCCCCATTTCTACTGACCTGCAAAGCCTCGGGCTTGAGTTCACGACCATTTTTCCCATTGCTAACCTATTGTGAATATGTCGTCGAGAACAGGACGACATTGAGGTATCTGGCAGCAATAAGGGAGGCGTTAAGGATTGTGATGCCACGGAGAATATGTCTGCAGGGAAGAGACAGCCAGATACCTTTAATTAGCAATATCATTATAGATAAACAGCTATGAATAAACCGAGATGCTAAAAAACGCAGATTAAGCAACAAAAGGTATACAAGGAAAAGTAATGAGAAAGGGATTATTCCGACAGGAAGCCATCAATCAGCAATCTACCTCTATTGGTGGGCGCTTATTAATGACTCCAAAACCTGCCTACATGATGATTACTGCCATATTAGTATGCTGGTTAGTCGCGGCTAGTCTATTTTTAATGCACGGAAGCTATGCCAGAAAAGCCTCGGTCCATGGATGGATAGAGCCACAGGGTGGCGTATTTAAGCTTTACGCAGGCGCAAGAAACGGCAGAGTATCTCAGGTGCTTGTTGCTGAAGGACAATATGTAAAGCGCGGCGATGCGTTAATTAAAGTGAATTACAGCGGTAAAAATGCATCTGGAAACCAGGTGAGTGAAATCTTACTGCGCGAGCTCAAGGAAAAACAACACCGCACTCAGGGTATTGTGGAGAGGCTGGGGGCACTGCATAAAGCTGGACTAGCTGACCTCAATACCTCAATTGAACAGCTATCAGAAGAACTGCGTGAATTAGAAGCACTGGTCGACATAGCCACTCATCAACACGAGGTAACGCAAGCCCAGTTTGAAAAAGCACATGCGCTTTATCGCAAGGGATACGTTAGCCAAGTTACTATTCAAGAGCAGCAAATAAAGGTACTTGGTAGCGAGCAAAACCTAAAACTCTCCGAACAAAATCTCAGCGCAGCTGAAAATAAAATCTCGTCGCTCATTCGTGAACGCACTTCATTGCCAAACCGGCAGCAAAACGAGCTGGCTAAATATCAGAACACCCTAAGCGATTTGAACCAACAAATTTTGGCTCATACCAGCGAAAGCGAACAAATTATTTACGCCCCAAAAGCAGGAATAATATCTGGTTTACATATCAAGCCAGGTTACGATATCAACAGTAACCATCTACTGGCCACCCTTGTACCTCAGTCTTCAGCTATGCAAGCTCATATGCTTGTGCCCGTGCATTCAGCTGGATTTATTGATGAGGGTCAACGGCTGCACATTCGATACGATGCCTTTCCTTATCAGAAATTTGGCGTGCAGCCAGGCCAGATACGCAATATTTCGAAGACGTTGATTTTACCTGGAGAACTGCACAGCGCACCTGTAGGCAGCTCGGAACCGGCATACCTCGTTACCGCCGACGTAATAAACAATACGCTAATGGCATATGGCAAGCAGATTGAGTTGAAATCTGGCATGACGTTTTCTGCTGACATCCAGCTTAGCCAACGCACCTTGTTAGAGTGGTTTTTAGAACCCTTGTATAGCCTGTCAGGGAGGCTATAACTGTGTTTGACCAAACTACATCACCATTAAACTTATCTTTTCTACCAAAACGCAGGGTGCCCCTGATACTGCAGAGCGAAGCTGCGGAATGTGGTCTGGCGTGCGTGAATATGATTGCGCAGTTTTACGGTGACAAGCGAGACTTAAACGCAATGAGGCAAAGCTTTTCAGTCTCACTTCGCGGCTGCACGCTGCAGGATATTATGAACATTGGCAAGCGTGTAGGCCTACACTGTAGAGCATTAAAAATTGAACTCGCTCATTTACGCCAGCTAACGTGCCCAGCCATTTTACATTGGGACATGAAGCATTTTGTGGTGTTAACTCAAGTAACCAATAAAAAGGTAACCATAAACGATCCTGCGCTGGGCGAACGTATCCTTACTCTTGATGAGGCATCGCGTTGCATAACAGGTATTGCACTTGAGGTGCTGCCTGCAAATGAATTTACGCCTAAAAAGAGCACGCCAACTATTTCACTTAACGATTTTTTCTCCAATGCCGTTGGCTTTAAACGAAATCTTCTGGTTCTCATTGCGCTATCAATAGTGTTGCAACTGTTTGTACTAGTAAGCCCCTACTACATGCAAACTGTGGTAGATGACGTGCTAATTTACAACAACAATGCCCTTTTAGATGTATTAGCGCTTGGCTTTGCACTCTTATTGGTTATTGAGATATTTACAGCTGTTTTGCGTAAACTGCTGGTGCTTTCGGTCTCTACGCGGCTACAGCTTCAACTTTCTGCTTCGGTATTTAAGCACTTACTTTCGCTGCCCCTAGACTATTTCGCCAAACGCCATGTAGGCGATATTGTCTCTCGCTTTAATTCACTCAGCCATATTCGCGAATTTTTAACGACGGGAGTGGTGACCGCACTGCTCGATGGTTTATTCGCCATTATCACGCTTTTTGTAATGGCAGTGTACTCTCTAAAACTTACCTTGCTTGTTGTCGCCGTAATGACGCTGTATGTAGCGCTGCGCTTAGGCGTACTGTCTTTTATGAAACGCCTAACAACCGAGAAAATTGGTTTAGCTGCTTCTGAGCAGAGCCACTTTATTGAGAGCATGCGCGGTATGTTGCCCATTCGGGTTTATCGTCAAGAAGTACAGCGTCAGAGCCATTGGCAAAATAAGCTGGTTGCCGTTTTGAATAAAGACATTAGCTTAGGCAAAGTCAATATAGGTAACGACGCCGTTAATAAAGCTATGTTTGGTTTAGAAAATTTAGCTGTTATTTATGTGGGCGCTAACTTAGTCATGGACAGCACCATGACAATAGGCATGTTATTAGCGTTTATTGCATACAAAAACCGCTTTTCCAGCGCCATTGACGGAGTAGTCAATAACGTCATTGAATACAAAATGCTGAGCGTTCATTTTACTCGGCTAAGCGATATTGTGCTGGCTTCGCCTGCCTGCGACACTGAAAACCCTCAAGCCTATCCAGCTCTAAATTCACAAGCTGGGTTAGCAAATACGCTATCTTCGGACACAAACGCTGGCTCACAAAAACCTGAAAGCGGGCTTTGTGAAACAAACGAACTCGGTGGCGTGAAGTCTCCTCAAGCAGTTGCCATAGCGCTGTGTGCAAACAACATAAGCTATCGATATAGCGAGGCTAGTGAACCTGTATTTAGCGGTATTGATTTACAGGTAAACCATGGCGATATTATTGCTATTACAGGTGCAAGCGGCAGCGGAAAGAGCACGCTTTTGAAATGCCTTATGGGGCTGTACATGCCTCAAGAGGGCAAGGTTCAACGTCATAACTCATCAAGCCGTCGTAATGCTTGTAAAGTGGCCTCTGTTTTACAAGAAGACACCTGCTTGAACGGCACCATTGCCGACAATATTAGTTGTTTTTCAGAGACTCCCAACTTAGAGAAGGTCGTTCGCGCCGCTCATTTAGCCTGTCTTCATGACGAAATTGTCGCTATGCCAATGCAATACCATTCTCTGGTTGGCGATATGGGCAGTAGTTTAAGTGGCGGTCAAAAACAGCGGCTATTGCTCGCCCGAGCGCTGTACCAAAGCCCCGATATTTTATTTTTAGATGAAGCCAGTAGTCATCTCGATATGGCTAACGAAGAAAAGATAAACCAGCATCTTAAGACACTCAATATCACTCGAATTATGGTGGCACATCGACCGCAAACTATTGCCATTGCGGATACGGTTTACCACCTATCAAATCAATCCTTACAGGTTTTCTCTCCCTCAATTATGGAAAAGGAAGCCACCCCAAAAACCTATGGAGAAGACCAATGAAAACACACGAAGTGAGAGAAAATAACGCACTTATGACAGAGTCGGAGCGCATGCAAGTGGAAGCTCAGGGAATTACATCAAGTGGAACTTTGATACCTATAAAGTGCTTATCTAAAAGAGAGATGCAGGTGGTACATAAAATAATGGGTGGATGCTCCAACAAATCCATCGCAGATGAACTGTTTATTAGCGAGCGTACGGTGAAATTTCACTGTGCCAATATTTACAGAAAACTCAATATCACCAGTCGGACTGCATTAATCGCCGGCTGCTTTAGAACACTTTACCGAGAGGATGTATCGCATTAGCGCTATAACCTCATTTTAACCCACGCTAATACAAGGAGCGTAATCAATGAAAGACCAACAACAAGCAGTAACGTTAGCCGAAAGTCAGCTATTTGCAGTCTCGGGCGGCAATAGCTTACAAACCATTAAAGAAAGCCTGTCTTCTAGGCCCATACCAGGAGCACCCATTACGGGAAGTCCTACACCAAAAGAGCCGATTTATATCACTATGGCAATAGGCGAAGGTGGCGGTACCTTGCCAGATATTTTGGCTTAGGCGGGAGCGCTAGCACTAGGGGCATAATGTCCCTAGTGCTCAATTATTTCGATCTTGTCGTAGCTTGCAATAAGCGTGTTAAAAAAGCGACTTGTGCGAAACCCTAGACACAAACCATATAACCCACTCATGTAAAAGGTATACCGCATGTATGTAGGACTGATAGGCGATGAATACGACCCACAAATGGTTCACATGGTCAGCGCATTGGAAAGTACCAATGTTACCGCTTTTGTTGCCAATACCGCTTATTTTGGCAGTGGATGGACTATAAGTTTCGATCCAGACTCTAATGAAGGCTTTTTGCATTTTCCGCCGTCTCAACAAAGACTTCCCACAAGGGTAATGTTTTCAGATATAAAGTCTGTGTACTGGCATCAATATATTCCCACTGATACGGCTGCTCCTCGGCAAGTAAATCCATCTTCAAAAGCAGAGTCGGTAACAAGCAGTCAAACGTCCGTCTCTCAGCGCATGTGGATAGAGCAAGAGTTATCGAGCACACTGCTATGCTGGTTCACCTATGGCGCCACTAAATGGGTAAATTCTATTGATGCTGTGCGCTCCCATCAGTGCAAGCCCATGCAACTAAGCGTTGCGTCTCAACAGGGAGCAAATATTCCCTATTCTTTCGTTGGAAATGCACCTGAAGCGGCGGCGCAATTTTGTAGCAACATGCCTGAAGTGGTGTATAAACCGGTTAGAGGTGGAAAAGTAGCGCAATATGTCAATAAAACGGAGCATTTACGACCCCTGCTCACCACGTTACTCTCACAGCGCCCTGTGACATTTCAAAAGTATATAAGTGGCACGAATATTCGCAGTTACGTACTTGGAAAGGAAGTGGTGAGCGTACTTATTGACAGCGTAGAACTGGATTATAGAAATGATATAGATGCCACGCCGGTAATTACCATTATCCCTCAAGACGTTAAACGCCTGGCAATTCGAATCTGCGCCGCATTAGGTATGCATTGGTGCGCTATAGATTGGCGAAAAACGGATAAAAACACATATTATTTCTTGGAAGCCAACCCCAGCCCTTTTTTTCTAAAGGTTGAACGGGATACGGGGTTAGATATTACCGGCAGGCTTATTAGTCTACTGCAAAATTAAGAGGTAGTTTTCCTTACTTTAAAGGCCTCTGGTTTTAACAGTGCTGAGAACAAAAAACCCAGCGGTTTGCTGGGCTTTTTATGGCTGATGGCGTGAACTCGACTATAGAATAAAACGCGAGAGATCTTCGTTATCAACCAATGTTTCTAAGTGACTATTTACATAATCAGCGTCGATGACAAATGATTCACCGCTTTTTTCAGAGGCATCAAATGAAATATCTTCCATTAAACGCTCGAGCACAGTATGAAGCCTACGGGCGCCGATGTTTTCTGTGGTCTCATTCACCTGCCATGCCGCTTCAGCTATGCGCTGAATACCAGAGTCGTCGAAGGTCACATTCACTCCTTCAGTCTGCATTAGCGCAATGTATTGTTGCGTTAAAGAGGCATTAGGCTCGGTAAGGATGCGTTTAAAGTCGCCGACTTTAAGCGCCGATAGCTCAACGCGAATAGGCAAACGGCCCTGCAACTCAGGAATGAGATCCGATGGCTTGCTCATTTGAAAAGCGCCTGAGGCAATAAACAAAATATGGTCTGTTTTAACCATACCGTGTTTCGTCGATACCGTAGAGCCCTCAACCAAAGGAAGTAAATCTCGCTGTACGCCCTCGCGGGAAACATCGCCAGAGTTGTTGCCTTCGCGCTTACAAATTTTGTCAATCTCATCTACAAACACAATGCCGTGCTGCTCAACTGACTCAATGGCTTTTTCTTTTAAGTCTTCTTGATTAACAAGACGGGCCGCTTCTTCCTCAATCAGCATTTTGAACGCATCTTTAATTTTCAGCTTCTTCTTTTTCTTTTGCGAACCAGACAGATTTTGAAACATTCCCTGCAGCTGGTTTGTCATCTCTTCCATACCCGGAGGAGCCATAATCTCAACACCCACTTGGGGGAGCGCAACGTCAATCTCAATCTCTTTATCGTCTAATTCGCCCTGGCGAAGCTTTTTGCGAAACGCCTGACGGGTTCCTCTATCCTCTACTTCTTCCTTGTTTCCCCACGCATCTTCAGGCGGAGGAAGTAACGCGTCAAGAATGCGATCTTCCGCTGCTTCTTCAGCACGGAACTTCACTTTCTTCATTTCATTTTCTTTTGTCATCTTAACGGCGATGTCCGCTAGATCACGAATAATTGTTTCTACTTCTTTGCCCACATAACCAACTTCGGTAAACTTTGTCGCCTCTACCTTGATAAAAGGCGCATTAGCAAGCTTGGCTAAACGTCGAGCAATTTCAGTTTTACCTACGCCTGTTGGACCAATCATAAGAATGTTTTTTGGCGTTACCTCTTGACGCAATTCAGGCTCTAACTGCATTCTGCGCCAGCGATTTCTAAGCGCGATAGACACAGCCCGTTTTGCGTCTTGCTGGCCAATAATATGGCGGTCTAACTCGTGAACAATTTCTCTTGGTGTCATTTCAGACATGAATAAACCCTTATTTCTTTGATACTCGGACTGCGCGTAATGAATACACCGAACTACCGGTCTGCGCAGTACAAGGGCGTAAGTAACCTTTTGCTACCGCCCCGTCGCTTCATTCATTAGTAATCTAATACATCTACCGTTTGGCTATGGTTCGTAAATACACAAATATCGCCAGCAATAGTGAGTGATTTCTCAGCAATTTCTTTTGCCGTTAGCTCAGTATTTTCCAGCATAGCAGTGGCCGCAGCTTGTGCGTAATTGCCACCAGAACCTATCGCGATAAGGTCGTTTTCTGGCTGTACTACGTCTCCATTCCCCGTGATGATGAATGAAGCGGTCTCGTCAGCCACCGCTAAAAGGGCTTCGAGTTTTCTCAGCGCTCTGTCGGTACGCCAGTCTTTTGCAAGCTCAACAGCAGCTTTGGTTAAGTGGCCTTGGTGGGCTTCAAGCTTGGACTCAAAGCGTTCAAATAGTGTAAACGCATCGGCTGTGCCACCTGCGAAGCCTGCGAGTATTTTATCGTGGTAAAGACGACGCACCTTGCGCGCATTGCCTTTCATTACCGTATTTCCCAGCGATACTTGACCGTCACCAGCCATCACCACCTGATTTCCACGTCGTACAGATACAATCGTTGTCACGTTTTTTCCCCGTTTAGCTGGGTGTATCCGCCGTGAGTATATGAATTCACGGCGGTCACTTATCTAGTCTATAAACCATAAGTGGGGGAGTGGTTTATATTTTCAAGGGCTTTCGCTTACGGCGCTGTGTTTATCGTAAGGAGAACTTACAAATTCCAGTACCAAATTTGACATGTAGCAATGTTGACTTTGCGCAGGCTATGCTTCGCTTTTTCCGCGTCGCGCTTAGACTCAAAAGGCCCAAGAATAACGCGAAACCATTCGCCGTTACTTCCCGAGCTCTGGCGAATTAACGCTTCTAACCCTTGAAAGGCTATTTTCGCTTTCATTTCTTCCGCTTGGGTACGGGTTCTAAAAGACGCACATTGCATAAGATAACGCTTGTCAGATTTTTCTTGGGCTTGAACGTCAACTTCTACCTCGTAACCCGGTAGCGTTTTAATGTATTCCCACTCTTCCTCTGGTAACTCTGGCAATGCTTCTTCTGTCGGTGCTACTGCCCTTGAAGACTGCACATCTACATCCCCCTCAACATTGTCTTTGATCGACCACAAAAACCCCCCGAAGCCTGCCACTAGCGCAACAATAATTGCTATTTTGAATAGGGGGAGCTTGTGCATATTTGGCGCACTAACTTGTCTGCTACTCGCTCGCTTATTAGCATTGTTTGGGGCTTTTTTCTTTTTTTGAGAGCGTCCGCGGGACACGTAATCACGTTGAGCCATAGTCGGCGATATTCCTGCTTGTTATCGGTGTTTGTTAGGAAATAATTTCGTAAGGCAATAGTAGAGGCAGCAGAACTGTTTGTGCACTACTTTGTTATTAAATTTCGACAACTAGAATTTTAACGTATTGCTTAGCAACAAGCTAACTGAAATCTGTAGGGTCGATATCCACCGACCATCTTACTTTCGAGGCCTGATTGAGTGATTGTAGAAAAGGAAGTGATTGACGCAGGGCCTCGTGTAATGGGGCGCGTTTTTGATGACTACATATCAACATAAAACGGAAGCGTCCCTGTCGTTTTTCTATTAACGAAGGGAAAGGACCATTCATTTCAAGCTCGTTACTGTACGAAGTAAAGACGCCACGACACCCCTGCAAAAACGAGAAAGCCTGCGCGCTGTCTATCGACTCACAACGCACTACAAACTGACTGATGTAAGGAGGAAGACCCGCTGCCTTTCTCTCTGTTAATGCATGTCGGGCAAAATGTCCGTACCCATTATTCACTAAATCCTGCAATAAGGGATGGTGGGGATTGTGAGTTTGTAACCACATTTCACCTGGTTTAGCCGCACGCCCTGCCCGCCCTGCCAGCTGTGTAACAAGTTGTGCGAGTTTTTCTGGGGCTCTAAAGTCGGCACTAAATAATGCCCCGTCGCAATCGAGTACGGCTACTAAGGTGACGTGAGGAAAATGGTGTCCTTTGGATAATATTTGAGTGCCGACAAGCAGCTGGTACTCTTGACGATTAATTGCATCTAGCGTGCTGTGCAGCTTATCTTTACCGCGTACCGTGTCACTGTCTATACGCACTTGTTTAGCATCGGGAAATAAAGACATTAACCCGTCTTCTACTTGTTCAGTACCCGTACCTGCTGTAACAAGGGTTGAGCTGTGGCATGCTTCACACTGCCGCGGCATAACTCGGGTGCCTGCGCAGTGATGACACTGCAGGCGATTTTGCGACTTGTGCACTGTGTAAGGTCTATCGCACCGCTTACACATTACTGTCTCTCCGCAGTGGTGACACAGTAAGGCAGGCGCGTACCCCCTTCTATTTACAAATACCAGCACTTGATTTCCAGCATTAATATGCTGTCGCATTATGGTGAGTAACGCTTGCGATATACCGTAGTGCAGGGGCTGCTCTCTAGCATCAAGTACATGAAGCTGCGTATGCTGGGCTCCACCCGCTCTGCGCGTTAAATGCAAATGCGCATAGCGTCCACTAAGGGCATTATTCAAGCTTTCTAATGCTGGAGTAGCGCTGCCTAACAGCAAAGGAATACTGTGCTGTTTTGCCCGCATCGCCGCTAGATCTCGCGCGTGATAACGAAGACCATCTTGTTGTTTGAACGATTCATCATGCTCTTCATCAACAATTATCATACCGGGCGTTTTGAGCGGCGTAAAAATAGCAGAGCGCGTGCCAATAATTATGCCCAGCTCTCCGGCTCTGGCGCGTTGCCATACTCGCAGGCGCGCCTTGTCGGAAAGCTGGGAATGCAGAACGCCTACATCAATATTAAAACGCTTTTCAAATCGAGATACAGTTTGCGGAGTGAGCCCAATTTCTGGTACCAAAATGAGAATTTGCTTACCCGCGGACAATAGTGGCTCTATTGCTTGTAAATAGACTTCTGTTTTTCCACTGCCCGTTACGCCCTCTAGCAGACTTATTGCAAAGTTACCCTGCTGGCGATTAAGCGCCGCTATGGCGACAGATTGCTCGGTATCTGGCGTGGGCTTTTGCGCTACCTTCATTGTTGATAGCCAGCCCTTTGGTATTAGTTCAGGTACAACTTCAACTATTTCCGCCAGCGATTTATCGATAACGGCCTTAACTGCCGGTGCGCCATATAACTTTCTGCTTTGCTGGGCCGACAAACTCGATGTTTGCAATGCCTCAAAAAAGGCTTTTTGCTTGGGTGCTCTGGATAATGTATTTGATTGTGATTGCTCGCCAACAGGCGTGAGCCTTACTCTTTCTTCAGGAACTAGCTGAGCTTTTTCTCCCTTCCTTAATAGCACCGGCAACATAGCGTGCAGCACTTCGCCCGGCGCATGATGGTAGTATTGCCACAACCATTGTGCCATTTTGAGTAGAACTGCATCGACGATGGGATACTCGTCAATGACCGCTTCTACTGATTTTAACTTTTTGACGTTTTCTATCTCGTGGCTATCTTCATCTATTACATCAATAACCACGCCCACCAGTTTTCGCGGACCAAATGGCACCTGCACCCTTACTCCTGCTTCTAGTGGAGTAGAATGGGTATAGGTAAATAATTGTCGCAGCGGTACTGGTACTGCAACAGATAGGTAAGCCATTTTAGAGCAGGTCTCCGTCGTCAAATGTGAAAAGCTGAATATTAGCAAAAAAGGAAAAGTGCCATGTGTTGGTATTTAAACACAATAATCACGTTGATAATAAAGCCATTGTACTTTTGCTCACTTATCCAGCACAAAGACCTTGATCCAAGCCTCGGCTTCCTTTATTATCCGGCGCTCTTTTGCGATGGGCTGTAAATTTGCTGCCTGTCATTCGAATATTAAGTTACGTATGGTGTTTAGCTTCGGGCTGAATAGCGATACGGCCTTATGATGAGGTAATCCCATGAAACAAGGTATCCACCCAGAATACGCTGAAATTAAAGCAACATGTTCTTGCGGTAACGTAATGAATGTTCGTTCTACAATGGGTAAAGATATTAACCTAGACGTATGTTCTTCTTGTCACCCTTTCTACACTGGTAAGCAACGTAACGTTGATACTGGTGGCCGTGTTGATCGCTTCAAGAAGCGTTTTGGTGCACTTAGCAAGAAGTAGGTTCAACACGTTTGAACGTGACGAACAAGAAAAGCGCCTTTGGGCGCTTTTTTATTGTCTTTTGTTTATCTCAAAGCGTTTTATACTTTCTTCTCAACTACTTACACCTGAACTCACCCCAAACGTTTCTAGTATTTGAGGCTGAGCACAAGAACTATTTGCACGTATCAATCAAACAAAAATAGAAATACTGGGTAGTGGTGTACTAATGGTACAAGGGTTTTGATAAGTGCTTTTCCCAATCTCCTTGGCTTTGTTTATCGCATGCTTCTTCACTATCAAATCGTATTGAATTGGGTGTAGATTTTATGCTCTCTAAGGCTATGGTTACTTGCGTAATAAACGCCTCATCCCAGCCATCCGACAATGCATTATTGCGCTGACGCTCAGTGGTGAAAACAGCTACAACATCAGGCGAACGCCAATGTCCTTGGTGTGTGAGCCATATAAACCCATTGCCCTGGGTTTTGAAGGCTTCGCAAACATTAGTGAGTTCGTTAATTAATTTGCGCTCAGTCACTCTACTTCTCCTCTTATTGCGCACCTGGTGCCTAGCTTATACCATTAATCCGCATAGATAATTGCCTTAACTGTTTGTTGACGAGATTTCTGTTATTTAGATTTCTGTTATTTAGATTTTTGCACAGCGGCAAAATTAAAATAGTAAAAGCATATGGAAATCAGGTCCGGCATAAAAATTATGAATGACAAATATAGTGTTTACTTACTGGTCTAACAAGTTGTAGTCACCTACATTTATAATATAGAAACACATGAAATCACCGGTGGAAATTCTGATCAGATATGTACACCGTTATTGCCTGTGTTAGGGTAAATGATACTTGCTCCGTTTACACCAACACGGGCAGTTGTTATCCAGGGCATGACCTAATTCCGGCGAACAGATAATACTAAAAACATAAAGCTGTTCGGCGATGACATTGGCTAACGTAAATTAAAAATATGGTTACATTGTCGCTAACCTCAAACTAGGCTGCGACACCAAAAACCCTACACTCAAGGAAACCATTTCACATGTCAGATTTTAGACAACGCGCGCTCGATTATCACGCTAAACCAACTCCAGGGAAAATACGGGTAGAACTATCAACGCCAGCAGATAGTGTTGATGACTTAGCCCTTGCCTACAGTCCTGGTGTCGCAGAGCCGGTAAGAGAGATAGCGGAAGACCCAGATAACGCCTATAAATATACGGCAAAAGGTAACATGGTAGCGGTAATTAGTAACGGTACTGCCATATTGGGTTTAGGTAATCTTGGCCCATTAGCATCAAAGCCAGTGATGGAAGGTAAAGCTTTGCTGTTCAAGCGCTTTGCCGGTATTGACGCTATTGATATAGAGGTAAAGCACCGCACTACTGAAGAGTTCATTAATACTGTCGCCAATATTGCAGATACATTCGGCGGTATAAACTTAGAAGATATAAAAGCCCCTGAATGCTTTGAAATAGAGCAAGAGCTTATTAAGCGATGCAAAATTCCCGTGTTTCATGACGACCAACACGGCACAGCAATAGTGACGGCTGCGGGTATGCTAAACGCATTAGAGATTCAGGGAAAAAATATCGAAAATGCAAAAATTGTGTGCCTTGGCGCTGGCGCCGCAGCAGTAGCATGTATGGAACTATTGATAAAGTGCGGTGCTCAGCGTGAGCGTATTTACATGCTTGATAGAAAGGGGGTAATTCATACCCGCCGCGATGACTTAACCGAACACAAATCATTGTTTGCCAACAATACAGACAAACGTACCTTAGAAGATGTAATGCGCGGAGCAGATATTTTTGTAGGCGTGTCTGGCCCTGATCTTTTACCTCCGGAAACTCTAGCGCTAATGGCTGATAACCCTATTGTGTTCGCTTGCTCGAACCCGGATCCAGAAATCAGACCCGATCTTGCTCATGAAGTACGTGATGATTTAATCATGGCAACTGGCCGTTCCGATTACCCAAATCAAGTTAACAACGTACTGTGCTTTCCGTTTATTTTTCGCGGAGCATTAGATGTGAGAGCAAGCGCAATAAACGACGAAATGAAAGTGGCTGCTGTAGAAGCAATTCGCGCCATTACAAAAGAAGAAGTTCCGCCTGAAGTACTAGCAGCAAGCAACAGCAAAAACCTTAGCTTTGGCAAAGATTATATCATTCCTAAGCCTATGGACCCTCGACTTTGCGATCGCATAGCCAGTGCAGTAGCAAAAGCAGCTATTGAATCTGGTGTTGCGGGAATTTCGAAACCATCAGAAGAATAACCGAGAGTAAATTTATTAAATACTCTCGATGATAACGCCGCCCCGTTGTAAAGTTATACCGTTTGATGTGTCACTGGGTATTACTTTACAGGTATTACTTTAAAACAGGGCGACGTTTTTTATTACGTGTGAAAAGTGTTGAAAATTACTCTTCGGTGGGCTCATTTTCAAAGCTAGGATCAATGCCCATTTCTTCCATAATTCTTCTAGCTTCGGCAGGTACTCTATTAGCGTTATCTTTTCGAAGGTCATCATCGTTGGGGAGCGGTTGACCTGTAAACGCGTGTAAAAACGCTTCGCAGAGTAATTCTGAGTTAGTGGCGTGCCGCAAATTATTAATTTGACGACGGGTACGTTCATCCGTTAACGCTTTCAACACATTAATGGGTATAGAAACAGTGACTTTTTTTACCTGTTCGCTTTTTTTACCGTGCTCTGCGTAGGGGTGTATATACTTACCATTCCATTCTGCCATTGTACTAACTCGGTTTTATTTTAGTTGTGTTATAACGTGAAATTCTAAACAAGTTCACGAAAAGGTCAATTGAGCAGTGTAAACCTCTTGACGTCTAGACATATATTCTTTAATTTAGCCGTCTAAACGTCTATAAAAAGCTTATCAGAGAGAATTATACATGGTTTCTTACGCACAAGGCATTGATGCACTCAACCAGTCCTTATCGGAGCTGCGTGACATTGACGTCTCTTTTGAGTTTTTTCCTCCTAAAACGGAAGCCATGGAGCAAACATTATGGAAATCGGTAGAGCGGTTAGCGCCTCTCAAACCGAGTTACATGTCGGTTACCTATGGTGCAAACAGCGGCGAGCGCGATAGAACCCACGATGTAGTAAAGCGAATTCAACAACAAACCGGGGTTTCTGCGGTTCCTCATTTAACTTGCGTTGATGCAAGCAGAGAAGAGCTTAAACAAATTGCGCAAGACTACTGGGATTCAGGTATTCGTCGCATTGTAGCGTTACGTGGGGACCTTCCTGCAGGTGTTGACACAACAGAGATGTATGCCTCTGACCTAGTGGCATTATTAAAAGATGTAGCCGACTTCGATATTTCTGTTGCTGCCTATCCCGAAAAACACCCAGAAGCTCCAAATGCGCAATTTGACCTTCTCAATTTGAAGCGTAAAGCAGAAGCAGGAGCTACAGAGGCTATTTCTCAGTTCTTCTTCGACACCAGTGTATTTTTGCGTTTTAGAGATCGCGCTGCCGCAGCAGGTGTTGATTTGGATTTAGTACCGGGCATTTTACCTGTGACAAATTATCAAACCCTGGTTAAATTTGCAGGCTTTACGAATGTTCACGTGCCTGGATGGCTTCACAAAATGTTCGACGGGCTAGACGCCGACGACCAGGCCACCCGCAACCTCATTGGAGCCAATATCGCTATGGATCAAGTTAAGGTATTAGCCAAAGAAGGCGTAAAGCATTTCCATTTTTATACCCTTAACCGAAGCGAACTGAGCTACGCTATTTGTCACATGTTAGGTGTGCGAGGCGACAATAAATAACCTTTGCTCATAACTGCGCTGGCAGTTACCATTTACTTCAGCAATAAAAATGAAGCGGTGACGTTAATGTCAGGAGAGCACGAGTGTATTTAGAGCGGGTTAAAGCCACTTATGAGAATATAAAGCCTCAAGCGAAAGATCTCTTCACCATATTTATCAATCGCTGCAAAGAAGACAATGTCACTATTTCTGCTGGGCACTTGGCCTATGTAACGCTGTTATCGCTAGTGCCCTTCATAATGGTTACCTTCACTATTATGTCGGCCTTTCCTGCTTTTGCATCAGTACGAAGCAAAATTGAATACTTTATTTTTAGCAACTTTGTTCCCACCGCCAGTGATGTAGTGCATCAGTACATGACTGATTTTGTCGGTAATGCCTCTGAAATGAGCGCTATAGGTATTTTGTCTCTGCTGGTTGTGGCACTAATGCTTATCTCAAATGTGGATAAGACACTCAACCGAATTTGGCGAACGAAAAGCGAAAGGCCGATAGTGTTTACCTTTGCTATTTACTGGATGGTAATCACATTAGGGCCTATTTTAATTGGCTCCAGCGTGATTGTAAGCACTTACCTTACTGGACTTGCAGCGTTTACTGAAGAATACACGCCAGGATTAGGTACGTTCGTATTAAGCTTAGTACCTAGCGGCGCAGCCATGCTTGCATTCACTATTTTATACACTATGGTGCCTAATAAGCAGGTTTATGCCCGCCACGCAGCTTGTGGGGCCTTGGCCGCTACTATTGCTTTTGAAATTACAAAGTCAGGATTTGCACTTTACGTCACCAACTTTCCCTCTTACGAATTAATTTACGGCGCACTTGCTGTGGTGCCAATCTTATTTTTATGGGTATATTTGTCTTGGATTATTGTTCTCTTTGGCGCTGAATTCACCTGTAGCCTGGGCGAGGCATTTGAAAATCAAAGAGACCTCAATAAGGAAAAATACGTGTCATCTGAGGAGGAAGAAGACGAGCAAAAAAGTCTTGCGCCATCTCATAATGACGGCACAAATAAATAAGGGAGCAAATTGCTCCCTTATTTCTAATGGTAACCTAAATGGTTACTTTCGCTTTTATTTAGCTAGTTTTTCATAGAAGCAATAAACGCATCAGACTCTGCAATTGCTGAATTCATCTGGCTTAATAACTGAGCAACATTGTCTTCTATCGTTGACAGCTCACCTTGCAATGCACCAATTGCACTCGCGTTGAGGTTGTGCTTCAAATAAAGCACATTATCTTGCAGTGCATTTAGAACAGGAGGCATTTTACTTTCTGCTTTACGCATCGACTTCATCAAAGACGCGTAGCGTCGCTGAGTTTCTCGAAGTTTTGCCGCACTGTCTCGCTTCAATGAGCCGCTTTGGTATTTTTCAAGCTCTTCTTGCCACTCATCGAACAGCGCTTCGGCCACACTTTCTACTTTATCAATACGCGCAGTGACCTCTTCAGCTGCAGCTACGCTATCTTCATACTGCCCGTTTAGATTGTCGTAAACATCCTCAAGCTCACCGCCGTCAAACTCTACCGCCGCGCTAAACGCCTCTAACGCAGAACTAAATTGTTCTTGCGCGTCTTCCTGAGAATCTTTGGCGTTATCTACCCGATCAACAAGTATATCGCGCTTTTCTACACCGACCTTTTCCCACGCAGCATAATAAGCTGACTGACACCCCGTTAGAGTGAGTGCAGCAACAAACGCTGTAGTTATTAGTCTCATACTGTTGCTCCACCTCTAAAGCGCGCTGCGCTGATGATGCTTATAAGATGCAAAATTGCACCTAGCGGCCAAAATACAATTGCCAACACTACGGTTGCCGCCAGTGCGTAACAAACACCCACTGAAACAAAGTAAAATAGCGCTGCTAAAATTCGGCCTTGGACCAAATGTCCTAAACCGGGGATAAAAAAGTTACATATAGCGGCAATAACATTGCCACCCGATCCTTGACCTGCCATACAAACGTCCTCGCAATTATGATTATAATGTGATTAGCTAACGCATGCGTAACACCTTTTTCCAAATTAGTTTCAACCGTTGTGCTTAACGCAACGTATAAATTAAGGCGCAAGGTGTTTACAAGCGACAGCATGCATAATAATAAACTAAACTAAAACAGGCACTCGCACAACGCGTAGAAATATAATGAAACGACTTTATCCGGATGTAACCAGCTACAACGACGGATTTATTGATGTAGGAAGCGGGCATTCCCTCTATTTTGAGCAAAGCGGAAACCCTGACGGAATTCCAGTACTCTTTATTCACGGTGGACCTGGCGCCGGTTTGCCGCCTAATTACAAAAGCTTCTTCGACAGTAACAAATACCGTATTATTGGATATGAACAACGTGGATGCGGGCGATCTACGCCGCTTGCAGAAATAAGTAATAATGATACTTGGCTAAATGTAGATGATATCGAAATGCTTCGAAGCCATCTTGGCGTTCCTGAGATGCTACTATTCGGTGGCTCTTGGGGCTCTACGCTTGCCCTACTTTATGCGTTGAAATATACCGAACATGTCTCTGGTCTCATTTTACGCGGCGTTTTTCTTGCTCGACAGCAAGACAGAGAATGGTTCTTATCGCCCCAAGGGTGCGCCGCGCAGCTATTTCCAGAACATTATCGCAAGTTCACAAAAGATATCCCCCCACCAGTTACCGCCAATACAGTTTGCGAGTATTACAGTGCTCAATTAAGCTCTAGCAACGAAGTTCTCAAACACGCAGCATTAAGACGCTGGTATCAGTGGGAAGAGCGTCTTTCAAGGTTAAGCTTACCGCCGGGTGTTGGAGAGGCAAGCTGTCACTACCCCATGAATTTGGTAACGTGCCTAGCCACGCTAGAGTGTCACTTTTTATCAAATAAATGCTTTATTCCCGAAAACTACATTATTAATAATATCGAAAAGATAAATCATATCCCTGGAACAATTGTTCACGGTCGCTACGACATGATATGCAAAACAGAAGCTGCTGAAACACTCCATAAGGCGTGGGAACAAAGTGAGTTACAAATTGTGCCCGATGCAGGCCACAGCACATCTGAGCCCAGTATCGCCTATGCACTTTGCCGCGCGACCAGAGATATGTCTCGTTTTCTCAAGGAGCAAACTCAGTGATAGGACTTATTCAACGGGTGTCTGAGGCTAACGTAACTGTGGACGAGAAAGTCATCGGTGAAATAGGCCACGGTATGGTTGTGCTGCTAGGCGTAGAAAAAGACGACGGCGACGCAGAAATAGAGAAGCTAGCGAACAAACTGTGTCGCTATAGAATGTTTTGCGACAGCGATGGAAAAATGAACCTCAATATCGATCAAGTTGGTGGCGCTATGCTTGTTATCTCTCAATTCACTTTGGTTGCTGATACGCAAAAAGGTAATCGCCCTGGTTTTTCTCGCGGCGCATCCCCTTCTCACGGCAAAGACGTGTATTTGCGGTTCGTGAATACGCTCAAGAAAAAGGGGATGTCGGTACAAACGGGAGAGTTTGGCGCAGATATGAAAGTAGCATTGATAAACGATGGACCAGTGACATTTCAGTTTCAAGTTTAGGTTTTTAAGCTTGTGCCTACTGCGCGGTTACGTTTAAATACAACTCGATTTTTAAAAAAGGCTGTTTATTGTGTATAAGGTTGTAACACCAAAAAGCGATGCAGAATTTGAAGCCTACTTTCATTTTCGATGGGAGCATTTGCGTCAACCTTGGAATTTTCCTCCTGGCTCAGAAAAAGACGAATACGAACAGGTTGCTGAGCATCGCATTATCACCAATAGAAAGAATGAAATTGTCGCCTGTGGCCGTGTGCATCTTAATACCGCTGAAGAAGCGCAAATACGCCACATAGCCGTTCGCAATGATCATATGCGAAAAGGGCTGGGTAAAATGGTGATGGTTGCGCTTGAGAACGTTGCTAAAGATCTTGGCGCTGTGCGAGCAGTGACTAATAGTCGCGAAATTTCTATCGACTTTTTTGCCTCCTGTGGTTTTGTTATCGAGCGAGAAGCACCCAACGAACTAGGTATGCTGAAACGTCAGCAAATGGTAAAGAAGTTTACTGAAAACAATACGCTAGTGCTTCATCCAAAATGGTGTCGTTCATTACAAGAAACTTGGTCTGAAACCATTCCCATCACAGAACATATGGGCATTAAGCTCTACCAATACACAGGAAGAACTCTTGAAACTCGTGCATCACTGAATAAGAATATTAATATTCACGGCACTATGTTCGCAGGCAGTATTTTCTCTTTGGCCACACTTACCGGCTGGGGACTTATTTATTTGCAGTTGAAAGAGCGTGGATTGAACGGCGATATTGTGCTGGGCGATGGCGATATTCATTACCACAAGCCTATCACCATGAAGCCTAGAGCAATTTGTAACATAGAAACATTGTCAGGCAAGTTTGCTCCCTTGCAAAAAGGGAAAAAAGCGCGTTTTGAATTAAGCGTGGCTATTTTGGACAACGATACTGCGGTGGCAGAATTTGAAGGGGTATTCTGGGTGCTCCCAGTGTCTGAGAACAGCGAATAAAGAGAACGAATAGAGAGTCTGCAAGACACTCTTAACTAGAACTCTAGACAACAAAAAAGCGCCGACTGGCGCTTTTTTTATTTATCTGTCTGCGTTAAAAACTTTAAGCTGCAACCATCGCCGCCTGTAGTTTTTTCATCGCGTTCTTTTCAATTTGACGAACGCGCTCTGCAGATACATCGTATTTATTCGCTAAGTCTTGCAGCGTAATTTTGTTATCTGCTAACCAGCGTGTTTCGATAATATCCTGACTACGCTCATCAAGGGTTTTTATCGCTGAATACAAACGCTTGCTTGCCGCAGTGTCCCAATCGTTATTGATAACGTCGGTTTCAACGTTGGCAGTTTTATCTTCTAAGAACTGAACCGGAGCAAAGTTACCTGTTTCGTCTTCATCGGCAGACAAATCGAATGCTTGGTCTTGACTGCTCATTCGAGCTTCCATTTGGAGAACTTCTTTTGTACTCACTCCAAGCTCGTCTGCTACTGTTTGTACTTCAGCATGCGTAAACCAACCCAAGCGTTTTTTCGCCTTGCGTAGGTTAAAGAAAAGCTTACGCTGTGCCTTAGTTGTTGCCACTTTCACGATGCGCCAATTTTTCAGAACGAACTCGTGAATTTCGGCTTTTATCCAATGAACAGCAAAAGAAACCAAGCGAACACCCACAGTAGGGTCGAAACGCTTCACTGCCTTCATCAGACCAATATTACCTTCTTGAATGAGATCAGCCTGCGGTAAGCCATACCCTGAATATGATTTTGCAATATGCACAACAAAGCGAAGGTGCGACATTACCAGCTTGCGCGCTGCTTGTAGATCTTCATCATCACGAAGACGCACTGCCAACTCGCGCTCTTCTTCGGCACTGAGCATATCAATGCGGCTTACAGCTTGAATGTAGCCTTCGATGCTACCGCTGTGTGGCACTGACATGGCCATAGATTGCAAATTGTTGCTCATTGTTCACCTCATCAAATGCGGCTCTGCACTTTACTTACAGAGCTGCGCGAGACCAAAATAATATAAAGAAGCCCGAACGATATGTTGGTATAAGGACGACTGCTACAATATCAAGACCTGTAGATCAAAAAAAAGTTCAAAACTTATCGCCCCATAACACCCTTAATAATAAAATATTTCCTTAAGGGGTTTCAACACTCTTGTGGCGTTTTTAAGTGTGTACTGCTTAGTATACCGTAATTTAGCGCAAAACGTTTACTTTGGTCTCAACTATCTGTTGCTCAACGTTGATATTAAACATTGTGCGCTTTTCAACTAGCATGTAGTCTATTCAGCATACAGGTGTAAGTGGGCAAATTGGAAGTTTCCTCGAGTTTTTACACCGAGAAAGAGCAACAGTACCAATTGCTGTAGGTAGTAAGAAGTTGCCAAGAAAGACAGTTCAAGGATAAACATGTTTGCATACGTTGCCAGACAGCCGATATTTGACGTAGACAGAGAAGTATTTGCCTACGAGTTACTTTTTCGTATAGGCGAAGATAATTGCTTCCCAGATATTCCGCCTGATGAGGCAACGTCAAAAATACTCACCTCTACTCATCTAAGTCTCGGAATTGAAGAAATAACCGGCGATAAAAAAGCCTTTATTAACTTTCATCGCGATACTCTTATGTTCCGCTTCCCAACCTCCCTTGACGCCAGCAAAGTCGTTATAGAGGTTGTTGAAACCGTTGACGTTGATGACGCTCTTATCGCAGCGTGCAAGCACATTCGTGGACTGGGCTATCCTATTGCACTTGATGATTACGATATGGATGGAAAATGGGAGGCTTTCATTCCTTTCACTAGTATTGTAAAGATTGATATCACTGAAATTGCTCACGAGGAAATCCCCGCTCTTGTCAAACGATTCAAATCAAACAAAATCAAATTGGTAGCGGAAAAAATTGAAACCTATGAGGAATTTCATACGTTCAAGGAGATGGGGTTTGATTATTTTCAAGGCTACTTCCTTGCTCGGCCTGAAATAGTTAGGCATAGAAAAATAGGGCCAAATAAACTCACTATGCTCGAGTTGCTGTCATTGAGTAGCCAAGCAAACCTTAACTTAGAAAAAGTTCAGGCCATTGTTGAGCGCGATCCATCGTTAACCTACTTGCTTCTGCGTTTTATTAACAACCCAATGGTTAATAAGCGTCATAAAATAAATTCTCTGAAGCACGCACTCAACTTTATGGGCGAAGTAGAGGTTAAAAAGTTTATTTCACTGCTTGCTTTAGCAAACCTCAGTGACGGACAGCCCTCAGAATTAATGCAAATGGCTTTGGTGAGAGCAAAATTCTGTGAACTGGTTTACCTAGCGGTGAATAAACAAAAAAGTGCACATTCCGGCTTTTTAGTCGGCTTGCTGTCGCTACTCGACGCAATGATGGAACAACGAATAGAAGATGTTGTGAGCAAAGTCCCTCTCGATGATGATGTAAAAGACGCCTTATGCGGTCGACACAATGTACTCAGAGAGTGCTTGGTACTGTCTACCCAGTTTGAGATTGCACGGTGGGCGAGTATAAAACAGTTTTCCGCAAAGCATGGGATAAGCCAATCGTTACTTCATAGCTATTACAATGAAGCTATAAAATGGGCAAAGCACTTGCACAACGCGGCGCTAGAAAAAACCTAACGCTTCAAGCAAATATAGATGTGTATTAAAAATGTACTGTAATCATTGTTTGTGTGAGGCCAATGTCATAATCTACCGGACAAAGCCCATTATTGGTGGCAGTGAGACAGCATTAAATAAAGGTATTGTTTTACACGTCGATATCTTGGTGTAGCAAAAGAACTGTAGTAAAAGATGTGTAGCAAAAGAGCAATTAGTCAATACACGAAAAAAAGCACAACAAAAGCTGTGTGTATCATCAGGAATTAAATATGTTCGCGTTTATCGCTCGTCAGCCTATCTTAGATAAAGAAAAAAGCGTATTTGCCTACGAGTTACTTTTCCGGGATGGAAAAGGTGGGGCGTACCCCGAGCATCAAGAAGAAAAGTCGAAGTTTATAGCCGATAACTTCCACCCTCTTGGTCTTGATGATATTAGCGGCGAGAAAACCTCATTTATCACATTTTCTACCGATACACTTGTTTCTCGATTTCCCACCAACCTCAATCCAGATTCTGTTGTCGTGGAGCTTGCCAACCCAGCTGACACAAGCAATGGCTTGTTTGAAGCTTGTCAGCACATTAAGCAGATGGGTTTCAAACTGGCAATAGACGATCCTATGATGATAGGTGCCGAACACGATATTTTTCCACTGATTGATATTGTAAAGGTAGACGTTTCAAAAGCTCGGTTTGATAACCGCCTTGAAAACATAGAGAAACACATTCCTCGTTATCATGACGAGAATAAAAAGTTAGTTGCCGAACAAGTTGACTCACAAGATCACTTCACGACATGTATCGACTTGGGCTTCGACTTTTTCCAAGGCTATTTTTTCTGCCAGCCAGAAGCGCGAATCTTAAGGCAATTGCCCGCGTCCAAAATGAATATTGTGGACCTAATGGCTGAAAGTGGAAAAGTTAACTTTGATATCGATAGAACGACACAAATTATTGAGCGGGATGCGACGTTAAGCTTTTTACTACTCAAATTTATCAATAATCCCACTATTAACAAGCGCTATAAAATTACATCGCTAAAACATGCACTTAATTATATGGGCGAAGTGGAAATAAAGAAATTTATTGCCCTGCTAAGCCTCACGCATATTGCCGATGACAAGCCGCTAGAAATCATCCACATGTCATTAGTTCGAGCAAAGTTCTTCGACCTATTAGCCGAACGAAGGGGCTTTAAGAATAATCCGCCCATCGCGTTTTTAGTCGGGCTGTTTTCGCTACTTGAGGGGTTATTAGATCAATCTATGAGCGATATTGTCAAACAGCTGCCCTTAGCAGATGATGTGAACAACGCATTGTTAGGTAAGAATGCTGAACTCAATAACTATTCTGCGCTAGTGCGCGGATTTGAAAGTGCAATTTGGATGAATGTGATTAAACAAGCCAAGCTGCTCGATATAGATCAGAAGCAACTCCATATGCTTTACAACCAAGCAATTGTTTGGGGGAACGGTATTCGAAGCACCATTTCCACTCATTTTCCAACGGCCAGTGCCCAGGGCTAACTATTACTTCGAACCGCTTCGCTATTGAGGCTCTATCTGCCTAACATGGCGCTGTACGGATATTAATGAACCTAGCAGTCCTAATAATACCGAGAGCCCTAACATGGTAAATAGTGCGCTTCCTGTGAGGCCTGTAATGTTGAACTCTTTTTGATACATTGCTGCAAAGGTTGCAATACTGCTGTCCATCCACCACAGAATGATAATAACGGCAAACCATGCCATTAAGCCGCCAAGCAACCCATACCAAAAGCCGGTATAGAGAAACGGTCGATGGATAAATGCATCTGTTGCTCCAACGAGCTTCATGACAACGATTTCGTCATATTTGTTGAGGATATTAAGTCGAATGGTGTTCCCTATAATCAGTACCACTGCAATAAACAGTAATACACCAATAAGCATAACTAAATCGCTCGCAATGGCTATCACCGCATATAAGCGCTCAAGCCACTCGATATCTAGCTTGCCAATATCGACTTCCCTTTGCTGCCTTAATTTATCTAGTAAAGCTCTTGCGGCACTTGGCGAACCATTCTTTTCAGTGGGAGTTACCAAAACCACATCGGGCAGCGGGTTCTTCTCTAAGTAAGCAATAGCATCGCCGAGCCCCGACAAGTGCTGGAATTCTTTTAATGCATCATCGGCAGGAATATAGACAACACTTTCAATCTCTTGCCATGTGTTAAGCCGCGCTACTAACTGCTGTGAACGGTTAGCGCTAATATCTGGCTTTAAAAAAAGCGATATTTCAGACGCCTGATCCCAGCCTGCGGTAATTTTTTCTGTATTTTTCACCATGATATAAAGGGTGCTCGGCAAAGTAATACTCAGCCCTAAAACCCCAATAGTCATTAGTGACGCTATTGGCTGTCGCCAAAGCTCCCCTAAACTCGAAAGTGCTTGCCTGACATGACTCACGAAGAACATGACAAACCCCTGCAAAACAGATACTTTTGAGGAAGAAGCCCCTTTAGCCCGACCTTTAAACAATATACTCATGAGCGTTCACCCTGTGATGTATACCCGCTATCACCGTCAGTAAGACCATCAGTGATCATTTGTCCGTTTTTCAACGTTAACGTGCGGTAGCGCATACGAGCAATTAAGCCCAGATCGTGGGTAGCAATAAGCACGGAAACCCCAGCCTGATTAAAGTCTTCGAACAAGCGGATTATTTCCATGGACAGTTTGGGATCGAGGTTACCTGTAGGTTCATCAGCGAGTAGCAGAGGGGGTTTGTTCACCACGGCTCTCGCTATGCCCACTCGCTGCTGCTCACCGCCCGATAGCGTGATGGGTAAACTGCGGCTTTTGTCTCTGAGCCCGACCATTTCAAGAGCGGCATCTACGCGCTTGCGTATTTCTTTGTGCGTGTAGCCTTCGATAACCAGTGGCAAAGCGACATTGTCGGCAACGGTTTTATCCATAAGCAGCTGATGGCTTTGAAATATCATCCCGATATCTCGGCGTATAAACGCGATATCCCGGCGGCTTATTTTGTTGAGATCATGACCATTAATGAGCACACGCCCCACTGTAGGTCGTTCCATAATACTAATAAGTTTAAGCAGGGTACTTTTACCGGCCCCGGAATGACCGGTTAAAAACGCCATTTCGCCAGGCGCAATGTGAAAATTCACTTTGCTGAGCGCCCGCTGGCCGCCGGGATAGGTTTTGCTTACCTGCTCAAACTTTATCATTTTTACATCCTAAAACTTGAATACCCTAACTTGCTGGCGTATCTAGCTCGCTAAACAGGGCATCAATAAACTCTTCACCGTCAAACTGACGTAAGTCGTCAATTCCCTCGCCCACACCAATGTATCGAATTGGTATGCCGAATTGATCGGCTACAGAGAAAATCACGCCGCCTTTTGCTGTGCCATCTAACTTAGTTAACGTTATGCCGGTTAAGCCTACAGCTTCGTTGAACAACTTGGCCTGACTGATTGCATTTTGGCCAGTTCCGGCATCTAGCGTTAACATAACTTCATGTGGCGCGTTAGGGTTAAGCTTTTTCATTACCCTAACCACTTTTTTCAGCTCTTCCATAAGGTTATCTTTATTTTGTAAACGCCCTGCGGTGTCCGCAATCAGAATATCAGAGCCTCTGGACTTTGCGGCTTCAAGGGCATCGTATAAAACCGACGCACTATCTGCCCCTGTATGCTGGGCAATAACGGGAATACTGTTACGCTCGCCCCATACTTGCAATTGCTCTACCGCAGCTGCACGGAAGGTGTCGCCCGCTGCTAACATGACTTTCTTGCCCTGTTGCTGAAACTGCTTGGCTAACTTGCCTATAGTGGTGGTTTTACCCACACCGTTTACGCCCACCATCAAAATAACAAATGGGCCCTCTTCGGCATTGTGCTTCTGTAACACGTCATTTAACGGCTCATTGACGTTAGCAAGCATTCCAGACATTTGCTGTTTTAGGATATCGAGCAGTGCTTCGGCATCTTTCAAGTCTTTTCGGGATGCACTTTCGGTAAGGTGATTGATAATTTTTTGCGTGGTGTCCATGCCTACATCAGCAACAAGCAGTTGAGTTTCTAAGTCTTCATACAGCTCATCATCAATGACTTTGCCTTTAAACAAACTAACAATACCGCTACCAATATTTTTTTTGGTTCGCGATAGGCTTTCTTTTAGACGAGCAAAGAGAGATTTCTTTTCTTTTACTGGCTGTGGCTCTTCGGCGACGGTATCTTCGGCGACGGTATCTTCAGCGCCGGTATTTTCAACGCCGGTATTTGTAACAGTGAACTCATCTTCAACACTGGCAGTGGAAGCTTCTTCAACAGTAGGGGGATTGCTGGACGGTGGTTGCGCCTGTGACTTGTCTGCTAGTTTTTGCTCGCTATCTACAGCTTGATTTATGCTTTCACTCGCATCATCGTCAGCAGAAGAAAAGTCTAGCGGTGCCTGACTTTTTGCTGCGTCATCGTTTTCTGCTGGCTCTGCGGTTGCCTCGACAAAATCAGATTCACTGATACTTTCTGGAGCGGCAGTAAGTGCACTATCGTTATTATTAGCGTCTTCAGCAGTGCTTTCAACAGCGTCGACAATAGTATCGCGTATAGCTTCGTTACCATCTGTCGTCTCGGACGCTAAAGAGGGTACTTCCTCTTTTTGCTGCGGCGCTGTGGCTGTCTCTTCGCTAGCTGATTTTTCAGCCGAGACTGCTGCTTCTTCTGCAGAGTGCTCTTTCGCCTGCTGCTCTTTTTGTTTTTCCGCTTTTTTGTTCTTGCTGAACCAGCCAAAAAGTTTCGACATTGTTAGGACAAATCCTTATAAATTCTGAACAAATTCGGCTACACTTGCCGTCTAATCTATAACAGCATGATACCACTGTCAGTCACTATGAAGCGAGCCTCTCGCCCATCTAGGGCCATATCTTCTACAAAAAAACGTCAGCCTGCAAAAATTGACAGGAAAAAGAGAGGGCTAATTCGCATTATTAGCGGCCAGTGGCGTGGAAAACGACTCCCGGTACTTGATGCCGAGGGACTTAGGCCCACTACCGACAGAAACAAAGAAACCTTGTTCAACTGGTTGATGGCTTATGTTAACGATGCCCAGTGTTTAGACTGTTTTGCAGGGTCGGGAGGTTTAGGTTTGGAAGCGTTATCTCGCTATGCCAAACGGTGTGACTTCATAGAACTCGACAGGCAAGCCAGCGATCAGTTGAGTAAAAATCTACAAACACTGAACGTAGCAAATTCAGACGTAGCATCGGTCCATCAAGGCGATGCTTTGAAGGTTATCAAACAGCTTACAGACACGCAGTACGATATTGTTTTTATCGACCCGCCGTTTTATCAAGGTTTGGTAGAGCCTGTAGTCAGTGAAATAATCAACGCCAATATTGTGTCTAAAGGCAGCATGATTTACATCGAGCACGAAACCGAACTGACGTCACTGTCGCTTCCTGGCCACTGGCATGTGGTTAAAGAGAAGCGAACAGGTTCTTTGGTATACATGCTTGTTGAAGTAGGCGAGTCAACCCCGCCAGAACAAGAAAATGCCTAGCGTGTGCTGACCTAGCTTAAATCAAGGCCAATATTGGACATACCAGCTTCAAGAGCGAGCGCTCGCATCTCATCGGCGGCTTTTGCTGAGGATTTTGCTTGCTCAATATAATCTAGCATTTCGTTTTGCACTTCTACTTCAAACGCCATTAACGGGTGCTCCTTCACTGAGTCGTCATCGGCCTCCCCTGTGGCAAGTAAGTATGCCTCAACACTACCTTGAGATAGTTTGCTAATCACTACCGCACCTTGCGGGTCGTCACCTGCAACAAGGTTTAATAACGAGGCAAGCCCAATGGCTGCATCAATGGCAGGATAAACACCGTAATTGTCGAACTCTTCCGTGTCTGGTGTAGCAAGCTCTACCTTTTCAAGCTGAACGGCAATATTGAATTTGCTTTTCGGTGACTTAAGCGTTTCCCAAACCAAGTTAAGGCAATTTCTTAGCGCGGCGGCATCGCCAGAATCGGTTACCTCGCAAAATAGCGCATAGTTTGGTAGCATTCGCTCTAGTAGCGCTGCAGCAAAAGCAATGGCTTTAAAGCCTTCTAATGCTCTCACCCGACCAAATGTATTTAATTTTTGCTTTGCCATTTAAAGTGCTCCAGCGGCATGAATAAAGTATTTAGTAACACCATCAAGTAACATCTGAATGGCAATCATAACCAAGATCATACCCATTAATCGCTCCATGGCAACTAAACCACGCTCTCCCAATATTTTATGAAATACGTTCGAAAACATCAGAATAACAGCACTAATAGACCAAGACGCTGCTAGCGCAATAGACCAGTCGACCATGCGATCTGGCGACTGATTTGCTAACAGAATTAGCGCAGCAAGGGTTGAGGGCCCAGCTATCATGGGAATGGCAAGAGGAACGAGAAACGGTTCTTCGCCCACCGCAAGACCACTTGGGTTTCCCGAAGAAGGAAAAATCATTTTCAATGCAATGAGAAACAGAATAATACCACCAGCAATGCTCACGGTTTCTTGTTCCACATTTAAGAAATTGAGAACGGACTGACCACTAAATAAAAACAAGAATAAGATACCCAGAGCGAATAGAAGCTCGCGGATCAAAATAAACTGTCTTCGTTTAGGCTCTATAGACTTCAACACCGACATAAACACAGGCAAATTGCCCAAGGGATCCATGATCAGAAAAAGCATTACAGCAGCAGACCATGTATCCATGCCAGTTATCTCCGGTAGTTAAAGAAGCTAAAAAGGCTCTAAAGATGCTGAGATTGCGCCAAGCCTTGGTTAAACGTTGCAATGGTAAACTAACTGCGCGCGCTTAAAAATAGCTTATGTGATTTAACTGCAAAATTAGCCTCCCCGCAGTTGTTTATGAAAATTATCTCTCCTTACATCGTATTACATACAAGTTATTGCGAAAGGCCTGTCAATAAACAGATAAATGCTGAAACAAGTTTAGATAAAAAATTAGGCATTTATTTCTAGTCTGACTATGCTAGATAAACCATGGCTAAAAATTTAGCTAGCAGCGAAAATACACAATAAAAACAGCATACGGAATAGAAACAATGAGCTTGATGACAGTGAACGAAGTTGCCGCTTTTCTCGGCGTTCAAGATGTAAGAGTGGAACGTTTGGAAAGAGAGAGCCTTCTGATATCAAAAGAAAAGGACACCGATGGTAAACCGCTTTTTGACAGTGCCGATGTTGAACGTTACAAAACTCTTGCAGAGCGATTAGGCGGCATCTGATACATTCAAGCTTTTTCAAATGAAAAGGGAACGTAGTTGTCACGTTCCCTTACTGCTTTGTCTTTAACTTGGTAAACCTATGCTCTACGCACTGTAGTTGTGTAAAAGCCGTGCAATTGAGCGTATTCCTTTCGCAGTAGCACCTACTGGCATTTCAGCAGTGGCACCGCCGTGGTATGCCGCGGCCAAATCTAAGTGTATCCACCCCTCTGGCTTCACAAAGCGAGACAAAAATCCTGCGGCATTAGACGCCCCACCACCACCGCCGCCTTTCATCGGGCGACTGTTGGCCGTATCGGCAAATGCTGACGGACAGCGATCGGCGTGGAATGGTTCTAGTGGTAAGCGCCAGAAGCGCTCATTTTCTGCATTAGCAGCATCCATCATTTGCTGTGTGGCAGAGTCGTCCATTGAAAAAACTGCGTGATAATCTGAGCCTAAAGCTACCATAGCCGCCCCTGTCAGTGTTGCAGCATCGATAATCAGTGGTGCTCCGGTGTCTGTCGCTGCCATAAGACCATCGGCTAACACAAGGCGTCCTTCTGCATCGGTGTTAACCACTTCAACAGTCACGCCATTTTTATAAGTAAGCACATCCCCCAACTTGTATGCGTGACCGCTAATTAAGTTCTCTGCGCAGCACAGAATAAGCTGAACTCGCTTTTCTATTCCTTGGGTTATTGCTAGGCCTAAAGCCCCTGTAACCGTGGCAGCACCGCCCATATCACATTTCATATCAAGCATGCCTTCACTTGATTTTATGCTGTAGCCGCCGCTGTCAAAGGTAATACCTTTACCAACAAGAACAGCATCGACTGCGGCGTCGCTGTTACCTGTTGGGTTATAGTCAAGCACTAACATTGCAGGAGGTCGTTCGCTTCCGCGGCCGACGTTGTAAATGCCTACCCAGCCTTGCTCTTTGAGTTCCTCTCCCACTGTCATGGTGTAGCTTACGTTTTCTTTACCCAATGATTTAAGCCAGTCGGCTGCGCGCTGGGCCAGTGTTTCCGGGCTCAAATCTTCAGGCGTATCGTTTACCAATTGTCTGGTGAACAATAGTGCCGCATATTCTTGCTCTAACGCCGCTTTATCGTCGTTGTTTGCCCAAGAGATACTGGCTGGGTTTCTGGCTCGTGTGAAACTTAGCGCAAATGCCCACTGCTGCTCTTTGCTCCATTCGCCTGTTAGCGCAACATGAGGTAAACCCAAGCCATCTAATTTTCTTGCCGCTTGTTGGATGGTGCGCTCGTTAACGCCATCGTCGGGAAGGTGAATAACTGCCCCCGACTCTACGAAAGAGAGTTTTGCATTGTCTCCCCATGCGGCTTTCGCTGAGGTTTTAGAAAGACTAACGGTAAATTCTGCCATTATGTTTTAATCCTTATATACTGTTGTTCGCTTTCATTATGCTGGGCAATCGGCTTTTTCGTTAGTAATCTTACCAGCCGGTATTGCTTACAACACTTTTGTTCTCTCAATGTAAGGAGAATCATGAATTTTTCACAACCGCTTATACGCGGTACGCTGATAAAACGGTACAAACGTTTTCTTGCAGACGTCGAGCTTGCGGACGGCCAGCTTGTCACCGCCCACTGCCCTAACACTGGGGGAATGACAGGATGCGCTGAGCCAGGTTATACCGTTTTTCTAAGTGAGTCTGATAACCCGAAACGTAAATTAAAATATACTTGGGAAGTGGCGAAAACATTCGACGACCACTTTATCGGAATTAATACCCACAATGCTAATAAGTTGGTGGCAGAAGCTCTGAATAACAAGGTGATTGAGGAATTTTCTGACTTATCAGGCTGGAAAGCAGAAGTAACACCCCCTACAGCAAATAGTCGATTTGATTTTGCGATAACTCGAAACGACACTACCGGAAACAGCGAAGTGGAATATGTAGAGGTCAAATCTGTCACTCTGGCCGATGGCCCACGAGGATATTTTCCTGATGCTGTAACCCAGAGAGGCGCCAAGCATTGTTTGGAACTGGCACGCTTAGCCGATGAGGGAATTAGCACCTCGTTGCTGTTTTGTGTACAGCATACCGCCATAGAGTCTGTCAGTATTGCCAAGCATATTGATCCGCACTACGCTGAAAGCGTAAAGATAGCCGCTCGTGCAGGTGTAAAAATACTGGCGATGGGCTGCGTGATTAATGAACAAAAAATCGAGATAAATCAATCACTCCCTATTATTTTATAAAAAATAGGTTGATTTTTTTCATTTCGGCTTCATATTTGCGCCTTGTTTTGGTGGGAGAACGCACTAATGCGTTTGCTGGTAGCCAAGCTGGCTAATCGTAAAAAGAGATACCAGCATAATAATTACATAGACACAATTGATTGCCTGAGGTTGTCGAGTCTGATATAGATATCGGTCAATTGGGAAAAATTGGATGTCGTAGTGTAGGAGATGTGGCACATGCCAACAGGAAAAGAAACAAAATCCCTAGGACTATTAGCGCTGGCGGGGCTACAGCCTTATCAGCCTAAAGCAGACGAAGAGTACATGGGCGACCCCCAAATGGAACACTTTCGTCTTTTGCTAAGAGCGTGGCGTAACCAACTTCGCGAAGAGGTTGACCGCACCGTAACGCACATGAAAGATGAGGCAGCGAACTTCCCTGATCCCGTCGACCGTGCAGCACAAGAAGAAGAGTTCAGTTTGGAACTACGCACGCGAGACCGCGAGCGCAAGCTAATAAAGAAAATTGAAAAAACGCTTAAGCGTATTGAAGAAGACGATTTTGGTTTCTGCGACCAATGCGGTATCGAAATTGGTATTCGTCGTCTTGAAGCTCGCCCTACAGCCGACTTATGTATCGACTGTAAGACAATGGCTGAAATTAAAGAAAAGCAGCTTCAAGGCTGATTTTTATCACCTTGAATCTATCGATGTTTATGTCGATTTGCTCGTCAATTAAAAAGCCTCGCCACGGTATGGTGGGGCTTTTTAGTATTCCACGTGTATGCACACGCCATAAGCCCTGTTGTCGCTTACCTTCTTGCGCTTCTTTATTTATAATCCCGAAGCATGCTTAACCCGCAATCGATGTCGCCTACCGATGCAAAATACACAGGTCGCTTTGCTCCCTCCCCATCGGGTCAGCTTCATTTTGGCTCATTAGTCACCGCACTAGCAAGCTACCTGGATGCTAAGCATCACTGCGGAGAATGGCTGGTAAGAATGGAGGATATCGACGAACCTAGATGCATAGCTGGAACCGACCGCGAAATATTAATGAGTTTAGAAGCCCACGGATTGAAATGGGACGGTGCAGTACTGTATCAGAGCCAGCAGCACGAACGTTATCAGCAGGTTCTCAACTCACTATTAGATGACCAGCGAGCTTATTATTGCAGCTGCACGCGGAAAATGATTACGGCAATGGGCGGTATTTATAACGGGCAATGTCGCGACAAAAATCTTGTTCCCGTCGAGCACGAACTCGCAGTGCGCTTAAAGCTTGATGGTCAGCTTTTACCTTCCACCGATGTAATTATGGAGGACATTGCGCTCTCGCCTCGTCCTTCAGAAGATGTGGTGATAAAACGCAGAGACCAGCTTTTCTCTTATAATTTAGTGGTTATACTCGATGACGCTTATCAAGGGGTGACGCATATTATTAGAGGCTGCGACTTAATAGAGGTTACCCCTCTTCATTTAAGTATTTATGAGGCGTTAGGATTTACTGCACCTCAGTATGGACATGTTCCCGTAGCAGCAGTCGCGCCAGGAAGAAAATTAAGCAAGCAGAATCACGCTAACCCTATTAATAACGCCAGAGCGTTAGAAAATATTGCAGCGGCACTTCAATTTTTAGGGTTCTGCGATGTTAAAACACGAGACTTCGATTCGGTAGACGCACTTTTGTCTTACGCTATTTCGATATGGGATAGGAAAAAAGTAGTGAAAACGCCCGAAATTATTGTTCCTCAGCATGAATCCACTTATTATAGCCATCCTTAATATTTTGCGGAGATATCGCCATCATTCATCGTGTTTTCAAATCTGTTAAGCGTGCATTCTCAAAAGATGCCTCGTCTGACAACACATTAAAACCTCGAATTATGACTCGGGGTGAGCATGGAATCTCTCGTGAAGATATTAGTGCAAATGCGTTAAAGGTCATGTACCGCCTTAACGGAGCAGGCTTCGAATCGTATTTAGTCGGAGGTTGCGTACGCGATATATTGATGGGCTACGAGCCTAAAGACTTCGATGTGGTGACCAATGCCACCCCAGAACAGATTAAAGGCCTATTTAGAAACTGCCGTCTTATTGGCCGTCGATTTCGCCTTGCTCATATTGTTTTTGGTAGAGAAATCATCGAAGTTGCTACATTCCGGGGGCATCATCAAGAAACCGATGAGAGTGATGAAACGCCGAAAAATAAAGCAACGGGCTCTCAAGATGCACACGGCCAGCTGGTAAGAGACAATGTGTTTGGCTCTATTGAAGAAGACGCTGAACGCCGAGATTTCACCTTCAACGCCATGTATTACAGCGTGGCAGACTTTACGGTAAAAGACTTTGCAAATGGCCTTGCCGCCATTGAGAAACGCGAAGTTGCCCTTATGGGCGATCCAGAAACCCGATATCGAGAAGATCCTGTACGCATGCTTCGCGCTGTGCGGTTCGCTGTTAAGCTATCTATGCGTATCGAGCCATCTACCGCGCAGCCCATTAAGAAGCTAGCGAGCTTGCTGCAAAACATTCCACCCGCGCGCCTATTTGAGGAAAGCCTCAAGCTGTTCTTATCTGGCAAGGGTGAAGAGACCTTTTTGATGATGCGAGAGTTTGGTTTAATTGACCAACTGTTCCCTCAGCTCGCGCCGTTCCTAAAAGACGAAAACAGCAAGGAAATGCAGTTTGTGCGTCGTGTACTTGCCAACACAGATGAGCGGATTAACAACGAGCAGCGGGTTACCCCAGCCTTTTTATATGGGGCCTTATTGTGGTATCCAGTTGAAGAGCATTCACAGCGATTACAGTTAGAATCGGGGCTTAACGCTCATGATGCGTTTAATATCGCCTCTGGGGAAGTTATTTCAAAGCAAACTCAGCGCATTATGATCCCGAAGCGTTTCTCAACGGTGGTAAGAGATATTTGGATTTTGCAGCAGCGTTTACCCAAGCGTTTTGGCCGCAGAGCATTTCAGTTGCTTACTCACCCTAAGTTTAGAGCAGGCTACGACTTCTTACTCGCTAGAGGACAAACAGAAGGCGGCGAACTATTAGAGCTTGCCCAATGGTGGACTCATTTTCAACATGCTGAAAATGGAAAACAAAAGAGCATGTTAAACGCTCTTAAACGCTCAGAAGGCTCAGGCGGAGCCCCTCGCAAAAAGCGCAAGCGCCGCCCTGCTAAGAGAGACACTGATGCATAAAGAGCATGTTTATATTGGTATAGGAAGTAACCTTGGAGATAGCGAAAGCCAGGCAAATAATGCCTTTGAAGCTATTGGCAACCTTGAAGATACCCGCGTTCTAAAGAGGTCCTCACTGTATGCAAGTAAGCCCATGGGACCTCAGGACCAGCCAGACTACATCAATGCTGTATGTTTGATAGAAACAACGTTAAAGCCCCACAGCCTCTTAAAGCAGTTACAGCGTATTGAACTGGAATGTGGAAGAGAGCGAAAGGGTGATAGATGGGGTCCTCGTACATTAGATTTAGATATCTTGCTGTACGGAAGTCAACAGATTGATACCGCAGATTTAATTATTCCTCACTATGGCATGGCCGAGCGAGAGTTCGTCATGGTGCCCTTATTTGAAATAGCCCCGACCATGGTGATGAAAGATGGAAAGCCAATTGCTAACTGGGTTGCTAACTGCTCTCTCGATGGCTTACGCCGCTTGCGTACTTCCAATTAACGGCAAAATCCGTATAGTTCGCCACACGATATAAATATCTGGACCATGTCATGAAGAAAGTTACTGTTTCTGGCCTGCTTAAGAAAAAGCAGGCGGGTGAAAAGATTACCTCTTTAACTGCGTACGACGCCAGCTTTGCGAAAATGTTTGATGAACAAGGCATAGATGCTTTGCTAATTGGCGACTCGTTGGGCATGGTTTTACAAGGTGAAGACAACACCTTACCCGTTACTATACAAGACATTGCTTACCATACTAAAAGCGTAAGAAAAGGCACACAGCGGGCTTTTGTTATCGCTGACATGCCGTTTATGTCTTATGCCACTGCTGAACAAACTTACCAAAACGCTGCGGTTCTCATGGCTGCGGGTGCTAGCATGGTTAAAATGGAAGGCGGTAGTTGGCTGTGTGACACTATCTCAGGGCTAAACTTAAGAGGCGTCCCCGTATGCGGACATTTAGGCCTCACCCCTCAGTCTGTTCATGTATTTGGTGGCTTTAAGGTGCAAGGTAGAGACAGTGAACAGGCGCAAAAGCTGCTCGAAGAAGCCAAGGCACTAGAGAAAGCCGGTATTCAACTTTTGGTGCTAGAGTGCGTCCCCTCTGCTTTAGGAAAAATGATTAGTGAAGCATTGAGCATTCCAGTGATTGGTATTGGTGCGGGCAAAGACACCGACGGTCAAATTTTGGTGATGCACGATATGTTTGGTATCAGCGCCAATTATATGCCGAAGTTCTCTAAGAACTACTTGGTTGAAACCGGCGACATGCGCAAAGCCGTTGCACAATATATTGATGAAGTAAAATGTGGCGAATTCCCTTCGCCCCAGCACAGCTTTGACTAGGGCATATAGCCCCTTACTGAGAAGCAAAATAAATAAAAAACAAAGCTGAACGAGAGGATTCTATGCAAATAGTGAGTGATATTTCATCATTGCGTCAATTGGTGGCAAGCTATAGACGCGACGGCAGCTCTATTGGCTTTGTTCCTACTATGGGCAACCTTCACGATGGTCATCTAAAACTGGTCAAGCGGGCAAAAGCACACAACGATATTGTTATTGTAAGTATCTTTGTTAACCCTATGCAGTTTGGCGCTAACGAAGACCTTGATGCCTACCCTCGAACGATAGAAGCCGACCAAGCCAAGCTAATTGAAAACGGTGTGGACGCTCTGTTTTTACCTAGTGTCAGCGATATGTACCCTTCGGGCCTTCAGGCGCAAACCTTTGTAGAAGTGCCCGGCATTTCCGATGTATTGTGCGGCGCCAGTCGGCCAGGTCACTTCCGTGGCGTAGCCACAGTGGTGAGCAAGCTTTTTAATATGGTCCAGCCTGACG
This sequence comes from Alteromonas sp. RW2A1, assembly GCF_001886475.1. Taxonomy (NCBI): domain Bacteria; kingdom Pseudomonadati; phylum Pseudomonadota; class Gammaproteobacteria; order Alteromonadales; family Alteromonadaceae; genus Alteromonas; species Alteromonas sp. RW2A1. Next base: position 3,769,248 of record NZ_CP018031.1, read on the forward strand.
ATGCGTTTTTTGGTGAAAAAGACTTCCAGCAGCTGCAGGTTATTCGCACCATGGTGCGAGATTTATCTATGGCCGTAAATGTACATGGTGTGCCAACTGAGAGAGAGTCTTCAGGCCTTGCGATGAGCTCTCGTAATGGATATCTCAGTGAAAAAGAAAAAGACACCGCACGCTCGCTTTATAAAGAAATGCAGCAGGCAAAAGCCTTGATTGAAGAGGGACAGTTATCGTTTGCTGATATCGAGAAATCTATGGTGGAAAACCTTGAAACCCGCGGGTTTAAAAACGACTATGTCCGCATTGTAAACGCCACCACCTTACAGCCAGCAACTTCAGCCGATAAACATATCGCCATTGTAGCCGCCCTATTCATGGGCTCCACGCGTTTGATAGATAACTTGCACGTTGAACGATAGGTAGCGTTATTTCTCAGCGTTATTTCCTAACCTTGCTACCTAACAGTTTTGAATTTTCCGGCTTTTACTCTAGCTGTGCATTTACGCAATACTCTGCATGTCGTTGCTGTTTACAAAGTCTATAAGCGAGCGCCATGCTTTCGTTTTCTTCGCAATGATATGCTGCTCGGCTAGGATCGCCGCAAGGTCGTTGTGGCTTGTGAGTGGGTTCGCCAGCACAACTCTGAATACGGTTATACATTGCGACGGATAATCTGGCGCTTCTAGCCGCGTTCGAGAAACAAACGACTTACCCGCCTCTCGCTGTTGTTTTTGTACCGCAACCACCAAAGCATCAATTTTCTCATTAATAGCTTTTTGCATGCTAGGCGATGCAGTTTTTAAAATTTGTTGAATTTCAGCGGGGCAAACGCGATAGGTGAGCAAAGAAAGCGTAGGGGTGGTGGTTAATTCAAAGTCTTGCGCCTTATTGATCATGGCCGAAAAGTCGTGCGCTTTGTCGATACTGCTGTCAATGAGCAACTCGTAGCCCTTGCGACCAAAGATATGCAGCGCCGAGTAAACCATCATAGCCATACCGTTACGCGACCCCTCAAGGGTAGTTGCACCGAGATCTTTCGAGCCTTCACGCAATATATATTGCGCGTGGTGCCTTACGGTGTTGGCATTTTCGGGGTCTTTAAATAGCGCCATACCTGCGCCCATAGGCACATACATTTGTTTGTGTGCATCTATAGTTACCGAGTCTGCGCGCTCAATACCCTTGAGACGATCGCGATAGCGAGAAGAGAACAAAGTTGCTCCTCCCCATGCAGCATCGACATGGAACCAACAGCCCAATTCTTTTGCTACATCGGCAAGTTCGTTCAGCGGGTCGACATGGCCAGTCTCAGTAGTACCGCCCACGCCTACGATAGCGAGCAGCTTATTGCCCTCTTCCTGATAGCGCTTGCCGGCACGCAGCGCTTTTTCAGGGTCTAAGGTTTGATTCGGCGCAGGTAATGTGAGTAACTGTTCGCGCCCAATGCCCAGCACATCAACGGCTTTGGACAAAGAATAATGGCCGCGCTTACTACACATAATGCCCACATTATTGATGTTGTGAAAACGGTATGCAGCTGCTAACCCAGCCCTAGCTACGCCGGCAAAACCTTTCTGTGGCCCTAATAACTTATTCCTCGCCACCCATAACGCTGTAATGTTGGCGATGGTGCCACCAGAACAGAACGCACCTAACGAATGTGCCGCGCTGTGAAGATGCTCGTCATAGAAGCTCTCAGGTTGGTCGTACACCAAATTGTGCATCATGCCTATTACCTGGCGCTCAAGAGGCGTAAAGGCTTTTGATGTTTCTATTTTTACTAGGTTTTGGTTCAACCCCACCATAAGTTTAGAAAGTGGCAGGTGAAAATAGGGCAAAGCAGATGTCATGTGCCCAATGAAGGTAGGGGAATAAGTATTTACAGAATGAGCCACCAGCTTATCAAGTAAGCTTTCAGCATGGGTTGATACGAATTCCGGTGATTCTGGCACCTTGGAATTTGAGAAGTCTTTTTCAACTTCTTCCAACGACGTTTTTTTCGTCACAACGTGTTGAGACAGAAAATCTAGAATATTGTCTGATAAATGCTGCTCAATCTGAGCTAGCTTTGAGTCTTTGTGTTCAGGCTTGGTAAAGACCCTAAACAGGTGCTCTAAACTTACTTGCGCTTCACCCACTAAACACACCCTCTCTCAACAAACATATATAAGGTTAATTCGCTGGGAACCCATTTCATCTTCAACAAAACTGACTCTCAACGAACATAGTAGGCGGTGTTATGCCAGACCAACCCCACTCTAATCTTCTTTTAAGGTAGTTCTGCACTACTTTTTTCGCAGGCTACTTTAAGTTTTTTCGCAGGCTACTTTAAGGCAGCAAATACGCTTTAACTAAACCCATTGGTTACCCGCCCTGAAAGTTTTCATTTCACTTTCATGCCGCGGTCACATGACTTTTAGGGGAACGCACTTTACATCAGATTACAATTTTCGCCAAGTGGTTACCAGCAGCATTTAATTGTACTTTTGGCGATGCCGCACGCTGCTACTGGCAAAAGCACGGCACATGTCAGATTTACTGCTATATTTTAATTATGAATAAATACGTAAAAACGGGGTAACTTGTTTATGCCAATACGTGAAATATCAGAAGATTTTTCGATTGACGACATCGTTCCGTATTTTCAGCCTATTGTCGACCTGAACAGTCAAGGCGTGTGGCGTTACGAGTGTTTGGCCCGATTAATTACTCACAACGACAAAACATTTTTGCCCAACGAATTTTTATATTTAATAGAGCGAGAGCAGCACGTTAAAACACTGGCGGCGAGCATGTTCTTGCAAAGCGCGAGTTACTTTCACGATCTCAACATTCCGTGGAACATTAATATCTCTGCTCAAGATCTCCATAATGAATCCCTCATTCACTCTCTTATTGCTGAACTTGCAGATTATCCCAACCCAAGACGAGCAAGTATCGAAGTAAGCGCATCGACTGCTTTGGACAATCCGAAGCAACTGAGAGCCTTTATTGACAAAGGTATGCATAGCGGCCTAGGGGTGTTTATTGATAATGTTGGCTCCTGCCCTGGCAATATTAAAGCGCTGATGAACCTTCCTGTGAGAGGGATTAAAATTGCTGGCGGGCTAATTAAGCACTATCAACAGCAAGACGCAGTAAGGGAATACGTCGACCATCTGCTTATGCTGTGTGAACATCAAGGCATTGCGGTGATTGCTGAGCATATTGAAAACGAGGAACTGCTTAACGACGTAAAGCGTTTACCCATTAAATATGCTCAAGGTTATGTATTTAGCCCGCCAGTTGCACACGTGGCCAATGCGTACCAGCATTGAGCAGTTAACCCTTCGCGCTTAAGATGGCGAACAATGAAAAAATGGAGCTTAACTCTCTTCGCTTCGACAATTAAGCTTCCAGCAAGTTTGTCCACTGCCAGTGTATTTACGCTCAAAAGGTGTCATTGCATGACTGCTTTTTATTTCCGCGAGATCTGAAAGGCAGCCATAGTGGGCAGCCGCTTGAGCAAATTCCATCAAGTAAATAAGCCAGTTACTGCGCACTTCAATATTGGTGGTTATTGCCATGAAATCCACCATGGCTGCACTGCCGTGCCAGCGCTTTTGTATTTGCGTTTTTTTGGGGTATGGATTGGGATACAGTAAGTAGTGCTTTACCACCTGCCAATTAGAACTTCGAACTAAGCGCCAAAAATCGATAACATCTGCACGGATTACGCGGTAGTTTTCTTGCTCAACGGAATAATGGCTGTGCTTCTCCACCCGCTGCGCTGACTTATCAATACCAATTACCCGGGCTTCTGGGTTAGCTTTTGCAATATTGGCTGTGCTTTCACCTACTCCGCAGCAAGAGTCAAGAATAATGGGTCCAGCGAAACCGTCAAGCCACTCACAAACCTCGCTAAAAGCGTGCTTAGTGTGCTCTCCAATAGGTCTCTTATTAGTCGATGCCTGATATTTCACAACAAGCTCGTCTAACTTGTCGTGAATGCCTACTTGATTTGTCGTGATAGACCGTGAGTTACCGTCTGACATTAACTGCGAATTCCTTTCCCCGTTTTAAGTAAGTAATAAGCAATGCTAAATAACAGCACATTAAAGCCCACCAGCAAACCCAGCGCCAGCGTAATATTCACATCTGAAACACCCAAGAAGCCATACCGGAAGCCATTCACCATGTATACAACCGGGTTAGCCTTACTCACTATTTGCCAAAACTCTGGCAACAAAGAAAGGGAATAAAATACACCGCCCAAGTAAGTTAACGGGGTAAGCACGAAAGTGGGCACCACACTTATATCATCAAAGGTTTTCGCAAACACGGCGTTGATAAGGCCAGCTGTCGCAAAGAGTGTCGAGGTAAGTAATACGGTAAGAGCAATAATGCCCAAGCTGTAAATTTGAACGTCAACGAAGAACAGCGACACCATGGTTACCATAATACCAATGAGGATAGCGCGAGCCACTCCGCCGCCAACATAACCGAGTATGATTACCGAGGTAGGAACCGGCGATACCAGCAACTCTTCAATATTGCGCTGAAATTTAGCGCTAAAAAAGGACGACGACACGTTTGAGTAAGAACTCGTAATAACCGACATCATTATTAGCCCAGGAACAATAAATTCCATGTAGCTAAATCCGCCCATTTGGCCGATGCGATTTCCAATAAGGCTGCCGAAAATAACAAAGTAGAGGCTCATGGTAATTGCTGGTGGTACGAGTGTTTGAACCCAAATTCTTAAAAAGCGGGTACATTCTTTAATCCAAATGGTAGTTAACGCTACGTAATTCTGTTTTACCCAGCTGATTTTTTTCTCTTCATTCATATGTGTAGTTTCATCACTCATTACTTCACTCCGCCTGCTTCGCTGACTCTACCAAACGAACAAACAATTCCTCTAAACGGTTGGATTTATTACGCATACTCATGACTTGAATACCCTGCTCGCTTAACTGAGCAAACACAGGGTTGAGCCCTTCGGCTTTCTCTACGTCCACCTCTAAGGTATGACTCTCTATCCAGCGATAGTCGACGCTACGCAGATTAAGGGCGTCCATGTTGCTCTGCTCTTGCAGCTTCACATCAAGTACGAAGGTTTCAACATTGAGTTTAGACAGCAGTGACTTCATGCTGGTGTTCTCAACAATAGTGCCTTTATTGATGATGGCAATGTTGCGGCACAGCATCTCAGCTTCTTCAAGATAGTGCGTGGTGAGAATTATGGTAATTCCCTGACGGTTTATCTCTTCTAAAAATACCCACATAGCGCGACGAATTTCTATATCTACGCCGGCGGTTGGTTCGTCGAGAATCAACAATTTGGGTTCGTGCATTAACGCTCTTGCTATCATCAGTCTGCGCTTCATACCGCCAGAGAGTTCTCTTGCGCGAGCGTCTCTCTTTTCCCACAAATCTAGCTGCGAAAGGTATTTTTCAGCCCGCTCTTTTGCAATACCCCGCGGTACACCGTAGTAGCCTGCTTGGTTGAGCACAATTTGGAGCACGGTTTCAAATTGATTGAAGTTGAACTCTTGTGGCACCAGGCCTATGCACGCCTTCGCTTGCTCTTTTTGAGTGGTAAGGTCATAACCAAATACCGACACAGAGCCTTCCGTTTGATTAACTAGCGAGCTGATAATACCAATGGTGGTGGATTTACCCGCCCCATTAGGCCCTAGTAGCGCAAAAAAGTCGCCTTCTTGTACACTGAGATCTACCCCTTTAAGTGCTTTTACGCCACCTTTATAGGTTTTTGTTAATCCTTTTATGTCCAACGCTTTCATGAAATACCCATGTTGTGAGTGTTACAGCTAATCTGCAAAGGTGAGATTGAGTTACATGCGGTTAGTGCATTTTGCTTGTTTGCATAAATCTGCACTTTTACTTGTTTTGATTCTTATATTTGTTTTTGTGTCATTTACATATTTTGACATTGGCCTCTAGTGTACCGCAATCCACGGTAAAACTTTAACCTGTGCGCGACTTAGCTTTGTTTTTTTACGTTTATTTACTGAAAACCTCACCTGACTGAACAGAGGTAAAACATATAAGCTATTAGATATATAAATGATAACTATTCGCATTAATATTTACATATAATCTTTCCTTCCCTATAATCCGCCCTCCTCACACACACAGGGATGCAAAATGAAACACACAACAACACTCATGATGGGTGCGCAAACAATTGCTGCCGCTTTAACCTTTGGCTCTACTGCTACACTTGCTCAGGTTGAAACCCCAGTACGAGATTCGAAAGGTACCCAACAAAGCACAAACCAATGCGAGAGTACCAATAATAAGGATTGCAAAACGACCGACGATAAAGCCATTGAGCTTATTCGTATTCACGGTGTTCAACAGTCTATTTATCGTTACGCCAAATCTGGCGATCCTCGACGTCTTGCTGACCTTGTAGATACTCCGCAAACTATTAGTGTGCTTACTCAAGACCAAATTCAGGAAAGTGGTAAAACTGACCTGAAAGATATTCTCTCAGCTCAGGCTGGCGTAACGCTAGGTACTGGCGAAAATGGTAACGCCTTTGGCGATCGCTATATTATTCGGGGTCATGAAGCGCGAAGCGATGTATTTGTTGATGGACTGCGCGATCCCGGCATGACAACTCGCGAAAGCTTTGCCACTGAGCGCGTTGAAATAACAAAGGGTCCAAGCTCGACCTTTGCAGGCCGCGGTTCATCTGGCGGTGCAGTAAACTCAATTACTAAAAAAGCGTCTACCAGCTATAATTTTGGCCGTGTCGATGCAGCTATTGGTACCGATGAGCATGTTCGCTTAACCACCGATTTAAACAAAACACTGACTGAAGATAGCGCCATTCGACTAAACGCCCTAACCTCTTCAGAAGATATGCCGGGTCGAGAGGGCATTGAACGCAACAGAGACGGCGTACAGCTTTCTTATGTTAATCAGCCTACCGATAGCTTGTCGTTTACCGGTGATGTTTACTATTTAAACGCTGAAGATAAGCCTGACTTAGGCAGCTATTTCGATAGAGATGCGGGAGAGCCACTTACAGATATTCCGGTGTATGCACAAGACGAAGACTTCATGAATTCTGAAGTAAAAACATTCACTCTGCGCACCGAATACGATATCAGCGATAACGTTCGTTTTTACAACGCCACCCGCTTTGGTAAAACAGAGAATGAATACGTTACTACAGGATTAAGTCGCGCTACTCGCGCTGATACAGACCCAACTGCGCCAGGCAAATCCACACTCACCTTAAGTAATCACCAGGGTTGGCAAGATGTTGATTATGTCACCACGCAATTCAACTTATTTTGGGACACCTCATTGGCTGGCACAGAACACCGTTTTGTATTCGGTTTTGAGTATACTGATGAATCAGTAGACAATGGTGTTTTTGCCGTTGACTATGCTAACGACACTAATTGCTTAACTGATGGACGACGCGGTGTGTCTAACAGCTTTTGTATTACCGATGCCAATGGCAACTTAGCCGATGACATTAATAGTATAATGGGTAAGGAAATCACGCGTGGCGAAGCGGATGCTCTTTTTGACATTGAAACCTATTCCCTTTACGCCATGGATACCTTTGAGCTAACCGATGCGCTTAACGTTTTCTTCGGCGTTCGCTTAGATAGTTACGACTATACAAACCAGACGTCTACCGAGATATTTGAGTTTTCAGACGAGCTTTATAATGGCCACTTTGGGCTGGTATATGAAGTTTCAGAAAATGGTAATGTTTATGCCTCTTACAGTACTGCAACTAATATAAACGGCGGTGAATCAGATTTAGGTGCAAACTGTGGCTACGGTGGGCTTTGCGGAACACCAGAACAAGCTGCACAAGCAGATCCAGAGCAAGTTGAGAATATTGAACTGGGAACCAAATGGTTGTTGTTTGACGAGAAGCTAAGTGCAAACGCGGCTGTTTTCCGCATTACTAAAACCGATGTACACGAAAGCGTTGGCGATGCTTATTCAACACTGGGATCATTAAATACTGGTGAGAATAGAGTTGAAGGGGTAGAGTTTGGGCTCAGTGGCGATATTACTGATAAGCTAAGCATACAAGCTTCAGCAGCAATAATGGACTCAGAAGTTCTCGCTTCATTTGATGCAGACAATGTAGGTCTTGCGTTAAGCAACTTTGCAGATAAAAGTGCTTACGTTCAAATGCGTTACCAGCCCAATGAGAAGTTTGCATTTGGCGGTGATTACAGCTATCAGTCTGAAATGTACGGCGGTCAACCAGATACAGCCGCAAGCTTTAACGCTGATGCAGGCGAATATTCTATCCGTGTGCCGAGCTATCAAGTTATCAACTTGTTTGCGAACTACTATTATTCAGAATCAACCACCTTTCGGTTGAATGTCGGCAATGCGCTTGACGAGGAATATTGGACAGCAGCTTATCGCTCTGGATCATTTATGTATCTTGGTGATGGCCGCAATGTTGCCGCTACCGTCAACTATCAATTTTAATTAAACAAGGAACGTGTCGAGCTATGATCGTTATTGATAACCTACTCACTTCTGATGAAGTAAAACAGTTTCGCTCAGCTTTAGCGTCAATTCCATTTAACGATGGAAAAGAGACGGCTATGGGCATGGCAGCAGGAGTTAAAAATAACGGTCAGGCCGACGCACAACATGAGCGTACGCAGCATCTAGCTAACTTGTTACTTGCCAAGTTAGGAAACCATTCTAAAGTGGTTTCTGCAGCATTACCTCAACAAATATTCCCTCCCTGCTTTAATCGTTACAGTGAGTCACAGAATTACGGGTATCACGTTGATGCCGCCATCATGCGTATTCCTAATACACCCGATGTGCTGCGAAGCGATATGTCTATGACAATATTTTTAAGTGATGCAGATACCTACGATGGAGGAGAGTTGGTTATCCAAACCGGGTTTGGAGAACAACATATAAAATGCGATGCAGGGAGCGCTGTTTTGTATCCATCTTCTAGCCTGCACAAGGTTACCCCTGTTACCAAAGGCGAGCGTGTTGCCGCGATCACTTGGATACAAAGTATGATAAGCGACCCACAAATTCGCCAAACGCTTTTTGAATTAGACCAAGCAATACAATCTCTCATTGCCACCGAGAGTGCCAATAGGGAGCAGCTTGATCGGCTTCACCATGTTTATCATAATTTAATTAGACAGTTTGCAGCCGTATAGACATACGGCCTGACACCTAGCGCTTACTATTCTGCTTTTCAAGGGAGGCATCTGGCACATTTTTAATCATCATATTTTCTTTTCGGCGCGTCATCATTTTCGCCAAACGTCGCATACTCACTGTGGTGTCTTTCTCATCAACAATGTCAACGCCGAGCAGTCGCTCTAAGAGATCTTCAAGCGTTATGACTCCCTCTAGACCACCATATTCGTCAACGACCAACAGCATGTGAACATGTTTATCTATAAAATGCTCAAACGTCACCGAGAGCGGCATAATATTCAAAATAGTAACGAGGTTTTTGGCATACTCTGAGAGTGGTTTATCTGTATTACCGCGGGCTTGCGCAACTAACAAATCTGAACGCATTACATAACCGGTAATGTTTTCAGAATCGTTATCTTCATACACAGGAATACGCGAGAATTCGATATTAGAGTGCTTATGAAAAAAAGCTTCTACTGTCATTGATTCAGACACCGAGAAAAGTGCAGTTCTATGAGTGATAGCGTCTTTAACACGAAGCTCGTGTAAGCTTAATAAGCTTTGTAGAAATGAAGCTTCATGATTAGCAAGCTGCCCTTCCTGGCCTGAAAGTTCGGCCATTGCATGCAGTTCACTGCGACTTAATCCTCTTAACGGGCTGTCTTCTTTGAAGCCTCGTGTAAGCAACTCCGACATTTTCACAAACGGCATCAACGCAATTGCCAGATATTTTAAAAAGTAGGCCGTTGCTGGAGCGAGGGCACGCCAATAGGTAGCACCCACAGTTTTTGGAATGATTTCGGAGAACACAAGAATAAGCAGGGTTAACACAGCAGAAATGACACCTAGATAGGCTTCGCCAAAGACAGATGCGGCTTGAGCACCAGCACCAGCAGCGCCCATAGTGTGAGCGATAGTGTTCAGCGTAAGAATAGCCGATAAAGGCGTATTGATATTATCAGTTTGCTTGCGAAGTAATTTTCCGCTAGGCCGTTCCTCTTTCTCTAATACTGAGATATAGGCCGACGAGACACTTAAAATAACCGCTTCTGCAATTGAACACAGAAACGAAAAGCCAAGTGCAATAAACACGTACACAACAAGTAAAAACATGTATGGTTTCCATAGGGATTAGAGAATACTGCGATTTATTATTCTTATCTCGCAGTTTTATATTATGAGGGACACAGTGCGCGTTACAAGCGCACTTATAGATTATTTGTAACTAATGACAGCATGATGATGGGGTAGTGTGAGCATGTCGATATTGCAACACTTTGTTTATTCCAATACGAATCATTAACGCAGCGAGCACAATTGCACTGATTGCGTAGGCAGCCTGAACACCATTTCCATGCTCATGCAGCGCACTTTGCGTTTGAATGAGGCTTTGTAAAGACATTGCTGAAACAAGATAGTTGAGGAGATAACCAAAGCCTACACTGGCGCTAACAACACTGAACAGGTACAGGCAAAGAGTACGCAAACCCATTTCTTGCTTTATCATACCCATAGTGGATACATTGGTTGCTGGCCCTGCCATTAAAAACACTAAAATAGCGCCAGGCGATAACCCAGCAGCCAAAAAGCCTACTGCCAGCGGTGTTGATGCTGTAGCACAGATATACATTGGAATGCCGATAAACGCCATAACAAGCATGGCAACGAAGCCGTCACCCCACTGTGTTAAAAAGTCGGTGGGCACCCACGTTTTAATTGCTGCGGCAAGCGCTAAACCAATCAATAACCACACCACTATATCTTCAAGTAATTTGCCACTGGCGTAGCCTGCCACACGGGCTATTCTTGAATTTGTAAAACCTGAATTTTGAGACGATGAATTATCGGCGCCACTGGCCCCCTCAGAAATACTATCGGAGCTAATATCCGAACTAACATCTGAACTACTGCAGCAAGAAGAAGTTTTAACTGGCTTAGACTCACTGCCGCAACATGATATAGAAACGCTAGATGGCTTAGTGTCACAACAGGCATCAGCAACTGTGTGAGAATGAGAGGTGCTGCTTGCCGCGTGTTACATCGTTTGTATCAAATAGCTTAACCATTAAACCCGCATAGATAGCACTAATTACAGCAGCAATAGGTCGAATGATGGCGAACAGTGGTCCTAGCAGAGCGTAAGATACCGATACACTGTCAACACCTGTTTCTGGCGTTGATACTAAAAAAGAGATAGTGGATGGCTTTGAAGCGCCGCTACGTCTTAACCCTAGTGCAGCTGGAATAACACCGCAGGAACACAATGGTAATGGCGCGCCAATAACGGCAGCCTTACTAATTGAACTTAAAGAATTACTACCCATGTGACGTTCAAGAAAAGACACCGGAACCAACTCATGCATTACGCCGGCCACGACTAACCCTAGCAATAACCATGGAGCTGGCTCTATAAATAATGCTAAAAAGTTTTCGGCGAGTAGAATAATGTCTGACATGCTTCCTCTGGGTAACTGATTACTTGTGAATTGACATAGATGGCTTGTCGCTAATAGCTTTAGGCATTTACCTTATACACACACCCAGTCAATTCTTATTTGATAATACTACCAGAAACCAAGGCATTCAGAAAACGTGCAACGCCAAATAGCACATAAAGTAGCCGAACTGCAGCATTTGTAAGAAACTTTAAGAAACGTAGATAGCAAAAAGGCCTTAACAAGCCTGCGTTATGTGCAGCACCTGTAGGCCTTTTGCAATTACCTTATGCTCTGTCTTTGTTTAATTTAGAAACCACAGAGAACGCTTCAAGCATAACTAGCACCGATACTATTAGCACAACAGCATCGAGGAAAACCAATAGGTAGTTCTCAGCCAGATAGTATTCTTTCAGTTTTATTAGGCCGGCAAAGAACGCCATAACTAATACAAATACCATTGGAATGAGCGTGTACTTTGCAGGCCTACCGAGTTTGATAAGCATGACCGAAATCACCAATAAAGTAAGGCTAGCCAGTATTTGATTAGTAGACCCAAACAGCGGCCAAATGATCATACCGCCACTACCGGATGCACCACCTGCACCAAAAGCAAGAAGCAAGCAGCAGCCAACGGCAAGCAAGGTGGCAACCAAACCATTTTTAAGCGCATCGATTGAGTAGATATCGCCCCATTCTTGGATAATATAGCGCTGAAGACGTACGCCAGAATCCATAGTTGTGCCCGCAAATAACACCACCATGACAGCTAAAATGGTTGAGGAGAAGTCGACAGGCAGCCCCCATCCTTGTTGTATTAAATTAGCTCCCCCAGTTATAAATGCACCTACGCTACCAGCGCCCAGATGGCTGTAAACCTCATGCCACTCTTCAGGTGACGCAGCAAAGGCTACGCCGCTTACCGCCACAATAGTAATAAGTGCAAGGGAGCCTTCACCGATTGCGCCTAAGTAGCCAACAAAACGAGCATCAGTTTCTTTGTCGAGTTGTTTAGAGCTAGTACCTGAGGCCACGATGCCATGGAAACCTGATACCGCGCCGCAGGCAATAGTAACAAACAGAAGTGGAATAATGCTGGGGGTATCTACCGCAGTTTGCATGTTGAAGGCCGGCGCTGTGATATCTGGCATGGCGAAGAACACTGCGCCATAGAGCAAAAATAAGCCCACTAACAACTGCATACCATTAATAAAATCTCGCGGCTGAAGCAACATCCAAACTGGTAGCAAAGAAGCTATAGCAGCATAAACAAATAAGATGATGATCCAATTGGCCTTATCGGCTAGACCAAACATTGTCTCTGGAAGACTAATTGGAATATAGCTGCCTGCATAGACAGACGCATAAAGCACTACAATGCCTACCAAACACAAAGGAATTAGAGAGAAGTTTCGTTTTAGCAGTTGGCCAATAATCAATGCCACCGCAATAGCCATCCATGCGGGGAACACCGCGGTAGGTTGAGATACAAAAGAATTGGCTATCACTACCCCGAATACCGCATTTACCATTAACAGAACAAGGAAAATGACTATCATAAAGAGCGCTCGGGAGCGCTTGCCAATAACGCTTTCTGACAATGCGCCCATTGACTTGCCCTTATGTCGGGCACTCGCCCATAATGCGCCCATATCGTGTACACCAGCGAATAAAATAGTACCAAATACCACCCAAAGTCCAGCGGGCACCCAACCCCAATAGACTGCGATAGCAGGCCCTACAATGGGAGCTGCCCCAGCAACTGACGTAAAGTGATGCCCCCAAAGCACGACTTTATTAGTCGGCACGAAGTCTTTGCCATCCTGCTCCGTGTGGGCTGGGGTAACAAAATTATCATCCAATTTAAAAATGCGGTTTGCGATAAATTTTGAATACACAAACCAGCCAAAAAGCATGCCGATAATTCCAAGTATTACGATAGCAATAGACTGCATATAGTTATTCCACTGTCTTTATTAAGTAAGCTGCGAAAGCCTAATTCTAATTGTCTGCAAAAACTAACCTGCACAATTACAACATTTATTCTGCATAAAGCGGGGCAATATTAGACCAAAGTCTAACCATAGTTAAGTCTATTTCTACACGTCATACCAATAAAAAATTAACATTTACAAAACAACTTGAGTGATAAATCACTCAATAACGCGCTTTACACGCAATTGACAGTTTTCTTCTTTAAATGATATCGATTCTCGTTTATAAATGCGGTCATCTTTAACTATCACAATTATCGAAGTACAATGGCATCACCCAAATTACACATGGCATTTCGCAAGTACCATCGCTGGCTTGGCTTCTTCTTATCTGGAATTATGGCAATTTATGCATTGAGCGGCGTCTTATTAATATTTCGTCCTACAGATTTCCTTAAATATGACCAAGTGCAAATAAGGCAGCTCGATACTAACCTTTCAGCCAACAGTATCACTTCGGCTATTAAAATTCGCGGGCTGAAAGTTGTAAGTGAAGATAGCGACAGCATTACGCTCAATATGGGTGAGTATGATAAGACAACAGGAACGGCTACGTTAACCCGCAAGGATTACCCTGTTGTATTAGCCAAAATGGTAAAACTTCATAAGGCGACGAATAACAGTCCGCTCTTTTACCTAAACATTGCGTTTGGTGTGAGCCTACTGTTTTTTGTTATTTCTGCATTTCTTATGTTTATGCCCAAGTTACCTATGTACAAAAATGGTCTTAAGATTGCGGGGATAGGCGCTGCGGTGGCTGTGTTAACCGTTATGTTCGGATCTTAGCTGTTGGAGTTAACCGTCAGACTAACAGCATAACTTACAGTTTGTGAAGGGCGCTTTTGCGCCCTTTTTCCTGTTTATATCTTGAGGAAAAACTGCTTTATCTCAGCATACACAGCAAGCGACTCAGGTGTGTTGTGCCCTATAAGATACATGGCGTGAGACATACCTTCAAAAACCTCTAACTGGGTAGTAATAGCATGCTCTCGCAATTTTCTATTTACCCTCACCGTATCGCTTAAAAAAAGATCCCGAGTACCTGACACTAATATGGTTGGTGGTAGACCATCAAAGTTGCCATACAGCGGAGAAACGCCCGGGTGGGTGAGTGAATGTGACCCTGCGTATAACTGCGCTGCGGCAGATAAACTCCCCTCATAGGAAACCAGCACTCTATCTGCTTCTTCATTGATAAGCAGGGAGTCGCTAGTGTTAGACAAATCGGCCCAGGGCGTTCCCAAATAGACGCCTACGGGTAAGGGTTTGTCTTGTTGTTTTAACTGTTGCAACAACGCGAGAGTTAAACCGCCGCCCGCTGACGTTCCACCAATAAATATGCGATTGCTTCCGTACTCGTTACGTAATTCGTCATAAACTGCACATGCATCATTCAGTGCTGCAGGGAAAGGTGACGAGGGCGGCATACGATAATCCACGCTGTACACCACAATACCCAGTCTATCCGCTATCAAAATGCCTTCTTCAATACTCACAAAACCTGAGAAAAACACATACGCACCGCCGTGCAAATCGATATAAACCTTATTTTGAAAACGCTCATTTATTATTTCAGGTGTGATTTTACGTACTGTTACCCCGACAATACTCAATAACTCTACAGATACATTAAACTGCTTTCGCATGGCTTTTACTTTCTTTTTTTGCCGCGAGTTTACCGCATGTATGCGGTCTCTCCACGCCTCAATGTTAGCCGGCACATCAGATTTCACAGTGTCTAACGATAAGGATGGAAACTGCTCCATCACCAATTGCATTTCACTGCTTATAGCATTCGGTATAGAAGCATAACGACGTTGTGAAAATGGCTTAGAGTTTGTTTCTTTAGACATTGTCGCTTAACACCTTTGTTAAATTGGATGTACTTTGCTTTTATCGCACTTTTTTGTCGCTAATTTATTTGTGACATGCAGTTAGGTACGTATAACGATACATTTTACGGTGCATCTTGTGGAGCTTAGTACTGTGTCAATTACTTGGGAGTTGGGGTATAACTACGCACAATTGCCAGAAATAACAATTAATCATCGTCGCCTTTTATTTGTAACCCTCTGATATTAGTAGCGACCAATAAGGAAATTGCAATGAAAACACGTTCTCGTCGCCAACTCATCATTGGACTAGGATTCACGCTATTATCTACCTTTAGCCTTTCGTTCTCGGCATTTGCAGCAGCCGCTACTACAGCTGGCGACAACTCAATGACAGCTGAAAGCGAAACATCTATTTGGAAAGTCAGTAAAGACGGCGACACCGTTTATATTGGCGGAACTATACATATACTTCCTGTTAGCGAGTTTCCCCTCCCCAGACAGTTTACTGATATCTACCAACAAAGCGACACCATTGTTTTAGAGGCGGAGCTACCAGAACCAACCGATATTACAGCGCAGCAAAAAATGATGATGGGTTTATCTTATCAAAACGGACAAACTCTAAAAGACGCTCTAAGTGAAGAAACATTTACCGCGCTAGACCAATATCTTTCTGCATTTGGCAGTAGTGCAGACCAATTAGCCAGTTTTAAACCAGGTTTTGTCACTACTATGTTAGTCACAATGGAAGCCCAGCGAGCGCAAATGGCCGGCGAAGGTGTAGATGCTTATTTCACTCAATTAGCAAAACGTGATAACAAAGATAGAGAATATTTAGAGTCGTTAGACTTTCAAATTTCCATGCTTGCAGGTTTAGGTGAAGGCGAAGAAGAACAGTTCATATCTGAAACCCTGGCCACTTTACCCGATCTTAAAAGCGAACTTGAACAAACCATAAAAGCGTGGCGCGCAGGTGATACAGAGGCCCTGAACAAACTGGTTATTCAAACCTTCAAACAAGAAGCGCCAGAATCGTACGACGATGTATTTACCAAGCGCAATATAAGCTGGATACCTCAAATAGAAGCCATGTTTGGTGATGATGACAAAGAGTTTGTACTAGTAGGTGCAGGCCATCTCGTTGGCGAAGACAACGTTCTTAAACTGCTCGAACAAAAGGGCTACTCTGTTAAACAGCTTTAGTTAAAACCCACTTCAACAGGGCCGCTGCTGGGAACCCGCTAATATAAAAGAAGAGGCGAGGAAACAGCGTGTTCCCTCCCCTCCCGCAAGCTCATTATTATGCCTCAAGAAGGGAGTGAGTGTACGCCCTCTGAAACCCTACACCGCAGGGGTGCGGTGTCGGAGCTTGCACATAAAAGCGGGGATGTCTTTACGGCGAGCGTCTTCCTCTTTATTGGCTTCATAGGTGCCAAAAGGGGAGCGCTTGTGCAATCTAGAACTCTCAGCTGCATGGATGCAGCTGTGAAGCCGATAATAAAAAAGAAGGGACGGGATCACGGCGTGTCTTCTCCTCTCCCGCAAGCTTATTCCTTGTGCTAAGGGAATGAAATCAATATGCCGTTTCAAACCTTCCACAGCATGGATGCTGTGGCAGAGCGCCCAGGGATGAGTTCACCGCGGGTTTCTTCCTTTCTCCAAAGCTTTTATTATGCCTCGAAGGGATTGAGTGTATGCCCTCTGAAACCCTACACCGCGTCTTCTCCTCTCCCGCAAGCTTATTCCTTGTGCTAAGGGAATGAAATCAATATGCCGTTTCAAACCTTCCACAGCATGGATGCTGTGGCAGAGAGCCCAAGGATGGGTTCACCGCGTGTTTGAAACGGCATATTGATTTCATGACTTTTCAGAAAGCATAAAAAAAGCGCACCTAAGTGCGCTTTTTTGTGCAGTGTTTGCAAAGTCTAGATTAGTCTAGGATCTTCGCTACAACACCAGCACCTACTGTACGACCACCTTCACGGATTGCGAAACGTAGACCTTCGTCCATCGCAATCGGAGCAATTAGCTCTACTTTGAATTTAAGGTTGTCACCAGGCATTACCATTTCTACGCCTTCTGGAAGCTCTACAGCACCAGTTACGTCAGTTGTACGGAAGTAGAACTGTGGACGATAGCCTTTGAAGAATGGAGTATGACGGCCACCTTCGTCTTTAGACAATACGTATACTTCTGCTTCGAACTTAGTGTGTGGGTTGATTGAACCAGGCTTCGCTAGTACTTGTCCACGCTCTACGTCATCACGCTTAGTACCACGTAGTAGTACACCAACGTTCTCACCAGCACGACCTTCGTCTAGAAGCTTACGGAACATTTCAACACCAGTACAAGTCGTCTTAGTTGTATCTTTGATACCAACGATTTCTACTTCTTCACCTACTTTAACGATACCTTGCTCAACACGGCCTGTTACAACAGTACCACGACCTGAGATTGAGAATACGTCTTCGATTGGAAGAATGAACGGCTTATCGATTGCACGCTCTGGCTCTGGGATGTATGAATCAAGAGCTTCACCTAGTTCGATGATTTTCTTTTCCCATTCTGCGTCGCCTTCAAGCGCTTTAAGTGCAGAACCTTGGATAACTGGAAGGTCATCGCCTGGGAATTCATATTCGCTAAGAAGTTCACGAACTTCCATTTCTACTAGCTCAAGAAGCTCTTCGTCATCAACCATGTCACATTTGTTCATGAACACGATGATGTGAGGAATACCAACCTGACGACCAAGTAGGATGTGCTCACGAGTTTGAGGCATAGGGCCATCTGTCGCAGCAACTACTAGGATTGCACCGTCCATCTGAGCAGCACCAGTGATCATGTTTTTAACGTAATCAGCGTGTCCTGGGCAGTCAACGTGCGCGTAGTGACGTGATGGAGTATCGTATTCTACGTGTGACGTAGAGATAGTGATACCACGTGCTTTTTCTTCAGGCGCGTTATCGATTTGATCGAATGCTTGAGCTGAACCACCGTATGTCTTTGAAAGAACAGTAGTGATAGCTGCAGTTAGCGTGGTTTTACCGTGGTCAACGTGGCCGATTGTACCCACGTTTACATGGGGTTTCGTACGTTCAAACTTTTCTTTTGCCATTTTGATAGCTGCAGTTAGCGTGGTTTTACCGTGGTCAACGTGGCCGATTGTACCCACGTTTACATGGGGTTTCGTACGTTCAAACTTTTCTTTTGCCATTTTTCTCGTTTCCTAAGTTAAAAGTCCGACCCACAAATAGACCGGACCGAACCTTCATTTAGATTAGATTCTAGATTCAATAATAGCCCGCGCCACATTGTTAGGCGCCTCAGAATAATTGAAGAACTCCATTGAGTATGAAGCACGACCCTGCGTTTGTGAACGCAAGTCTGTCGCATACCCAAACATTTCTGAAAGAGGCACTTTAGCACGTATCATTTTAACACCTGCTACGCCATCTTCCATACCTTCGATCATGCCGCGGCGACGATTTAAGTCACCAACAACATCACCCATCCAGTCTTCTGGAGTAGTTACTTCAACTTTCATAGTGGGTTCAAGCAACACCGGATTTGCTTCTGCGGCGCCTTTTTTGAAACCCATTGAGCCGGCGATCTTAAACGCCATTTCAGAAGAGTCAACATCGTGGTAAGAACCATCAAACAAAGTAACCTTTACATCGAGTACCGGATACCCTGCAAGAACACCACTTCGCATCTGCTCCTGAATTCCTTTATCGACCGCTGGAATGAACTCTTTTGGTACAGTACCACCGACGATCTCGTTCACAAATTCGTAGCCAAAGTCCTCTTCCTGAGGTTCAATGCGCAACCATACGTGACCAAACTGACCACGGCCGCCAGACTGACGAACGAACTTCCCTTCCACCTCAACAGCTTTGCGAAGGGTCTCACGATAAGCAACCTGAGGGTTACCTACGTTACATTCAACCTTAAATTCCCGCTTCATACGATCAATAATGATATCTAGGTGTAATTCACCCATACCAGAAATGATCGTTTGCCCCGTCTCATCGTCAGTTTTTACTTTGAAAGACGGGTCTTCTGCAGCAAGCTTACTTAGCGCTATACCCATTTTTTCTTGGTCAGCTTGTGACTTCGGCTCTACCGCAATTGAAATAACCGGGTCAGGAAATTCCATACGCTCTAGCGTAATGATGTTATTCGGATCGCACAATGTATCACCGGTAGTGACATCTTTAAGGCCTATTGCAGCCGCAATATCACCCGCGCGTACCTCTTTAATTTCTTCTCTGTCTTTCGCGTGCATTTGCACGATACGACCAAATCGCTCGCGCTTGCCTTTCACAGGGTTATATACAGTATCGCCTGTATTCACCACACCAGAATAACAGCGGAAAAACGTCAGCGTACCAACAAACGGGTCGGTCGCTATTTTAAACGCCAGTGCAGAAAACGGCTCTTCGTCCGTAGGATGACGTTCTGCTTCTGTTTCGTCTTTATCGTCGAGAATGCCGGTTATGGCTTTTACTTCGTTTGGCGACGGCAAATAATGAACAACTGCGTCGAGTACTGCTTGAACACCTTTGTTTTTGAAGGCACTGCCACAGGTGGCAAGAACAATTTCGTTGTTCAGCGTACGAGTGCGAAGTCCAAGTCTGATTTCGTCTTCAGTTAGCTCTTCGCCTTCTAAATACTTATCCATTAACGCTTCTGAGGCTTCAGCGGCTGCTTCTACCATTTCAGTGCGATATTGCTCGGCTTTCTCTAAATATTCAGCTGGAATGTCTTCATAGGTAAATGTCATACCCATGTCTTCTTCATTCCAATTGACTGATTTCATCTTAATTAAATCGATGACACCATGAAATTCTTCTTCAGCGCCCATGTTGATTTGAATCGGAACACAGTTAGCGCCTAAACGTTTGCGAATTTGACCCACAACACGTTCAAAGTCAGCACCAGCCCGATCCATTTTGTTAACGAATACAAGGCGTGGCACTGCATATTTGTCAGCCTGTCGCCAGACTGTTTCTGATTGAGGTTCTACCCCAGAAGACCCACAGAATACAACTACCGCTCCGTCAAGAACACGTAATGAACGTTCCACCTCAATAGTGAAATCTACGTGTCCTGGCGTGTCGATGATATTTATTCTATGTTGATCAAACTGTTGCTCCATACCAGACCAGAAACAGGTAGTTGCAGCAGACGTGATAGTAATACCACGCTCCTGCTCTTGTTCCATCCAGTCCATGGTAGCAGCACCATCGTGCACTTCACCGATTTTGTGAGACAGTCCTGTATAAAACAAGACACGCTCTGTGGTCGTGGTTTTACCCGCGTCCACGTGAGCCACAATACCAATATTGCGATAACGCTCAATCGAGGTCTTACGAGGCATAAATCTCTCTCAGTTAAATAACGTTGATTACCAACGGTAGTGAGCAAACGCTTTGTTTGCTTCGGCCATACGGTGAACGTCTTCACGTTTCTTAACCGCTGAACCTTTATTTTCTGCTGCGTCTAACATCTCAGCCGCTAGGCGTTGTGCCATAGACTTTTCGCCACGTTTACGTGCAGCATCAACCATCCAACGCATACCTAGTGCATTACGACGAACTGGACGTACTTCTACTGGAACCTGATAAGTTGAACCACCAACACGACGAGATTTAACCTCTACCGTAGGGCGGATGTTATCAAGAGCTTCTTCGAATACATCAAGGTGTGCTTTGTTGGTTTTTTCAGCAACAATATCTAGCGCACCGTAAACGATTTTTTCAGCGACTGACTTCTTGCCGTCGAGCATTACGACATTCATGAATTTAGCAAGCAGTTGTGAACCAAATTTTGGCTCTGGTAGGATTTTACGTTGACCTACGACTCTTCTTCTTGGCATTTCTATTCTCCGTATGAATTCAGGGAATACCCAAAACTCTTAAACTTCAGTTTGGCCTTACTAACGGAGAACCGTTAAGACTTAGGCCTTTTCGCGCCGTACTTAGAACGGGCTTGCTTACGATCGTTTACACCTGCGCAGTCCAAAGTACCGCGAACTGTGTGATAACGAACACCTGGTAAATCTTTAACACGACCACCACGGATAAGTACTACACTGTGCTCTTGTAGGTTGTGACCTTCACCACCGATGTATGAAGAAACTTCAAAACCGTTAGTTAGACGCACACGACATACTTTACGTAGTGCAGAGTTTGGTTTCTTTGGCGTAGTTGTATATACACGAGTACATACACCACGTCTCTGTGGACAAGCTTGCAGTGCAGCTACGTTGCTTTTTTCAACGGGCTTTCTGCGTGGCTTGCGCACTAACTGGTTAACTGTTGCCATTAACTAGCTCCTGATTAAAAACTACGAAAACCCAATCACTGTGATTGGGTCCATATTAATGCGACTTTTTCTTTGTCGCCCTTTGTTGTAAATATTGTGCTCGTCAATATTTACTGAGCTTTGATACAAAAAACCGCGACCGTTTATCGAGCCTTTTCGGGGCTATCCAAAATCGGGTCGCGGAATATTAATGATCATCGCCCTGACTGTCAAGCTGTACAAACTCTAAGCACTTAATATTCTTAAAATCTGTCAGCTTGAGCTGCCATTATGTTAGGAGCACGTTAACGCGCTCCTATGATCATGCCTTATTCGGCCGAATCGTCGTCTGCACCAGCGTTAAGCGCTTCGGTCAATGCCTGTTCCGCATCTGCAGCAGATACTGACATTTCTTCGATTTGCTCTTTACGCTGTTGAGCGCGGCGTTCATGGTAGGCGAAACCCGTACCCGCTGGAATGAGTCGTCCAACAATTACGTTTTCTTTCAGACCGCGTAGGTCATCTTCTTTACCTTGAACCGCTGCTTCAGTAAGAACGCGAGTTGTTTCTTGGAAAGACGCTGCTGAGATAAATGACTCAGTAGACAGTGACGCCTTAGTGATACCAAGCAGCTGTGTTTCGTACTGCGCTGGAATCTTACCGTGTTTTTCTATTTCACGGTTGGCCACTTTCACGTTAGAAACTTCTACTTGCTCGCCTTCTAGGAACTGAGTATCGCCTGGGTGAGTGATAACACACTTACGCAGCATCTGACGAATAACAACTTCGATGTGCTTATCGTTAATCTTAACACCCTGTAGACGGTAAACTTCCTGTACTTCGTTCACGATGTAGTTCGCTACTGCAGAGATACCGCGAAGACGTAGAATGTCGTGTGGAGACTCTGGACCGTCGGCGATAACTTCGCCTTTTTCCACTTTCTCACCTTCAAACACGTTAAGCTGACGCCACTTTGGAATCATCTCTTCGTATGCATCACCCTCAGCAGGCGTAATTACTAGGCGCTTCTTACCTTTAGTCTCTTTACCGAAACCGATAGTACCTGAGATTTCTGCAAGAATAGCAGGCTCTTTAGGTTTACGTGCTTCGAATAAGTCAGCAACTCTTGGTAGACCACCCGTGATGTCACGTGTCTTCGAGCTTTCCTGAGGAATACGCGCTAGCACGTCACCTTCGTTAGCCACTTTGCCTTCTTTCGCTTCAATGGTAGTGAAGCTTGGAAGACGAATTTCTTGAAGACCGAACTCATCACTTTCAAGAATTAGCTTAGGCTCTTTGGCGTTTGCTTTTGTTAAATCTTTAACAACAATACGCGTTAGACCAGTAAGCTCATCTTGCTGCATTTCTGTATTAGTGTCGTCGATGTCCGCGAAGCTAATTTTCGCTGCGCGTTCAGTAACGATAGGGTGACTATGCGGGTCCCAGTTAGCAACAACGTCGCCAGCTGCAATCTTCGCACCGTCATCAACACTAAGTACTGCGCCGTAAGGCACTTTATAGCGTTCTTTCTCACGACCTTGTTCATCGATAACAGTAAGCTCTGTTGAACGAGAAACAATAACCACTTTGCCGTCAGAGTTACGTACAGATTTTTCATTGTGTAGCTTAAGGCTACCCGCTGTTTTAACCTGAACGCTGTTTTCTGCAGACGCTCGTGATGCCGCACCACCAATGTGGAAGGTACGCATGGTAAGCTGTGTACCAGGTTCACCGATTGATTGTGCTGCAATAACACCAACCGACTCACCACTACCAACCATGTGTCCGCGAGCAAGGTCACGACCGTAACAGTTAGCACATACACCAAAGTCGTTATCACATGTGATAACCGAGCGTACCTGAATTTGGTCAACCGAGTTAGCTTCAAGCATGTCTACTAGCGCTTCGTCTAGCAGTACATTACGCTCAACCAACACCTCGTCTGTACCAGGCTTGATTACATCTTCTGCTACCACACGACCAAGAACACGCTCGCGAAGCGGTTCAACAACATCACCACCTTCGATCAGCGGTGTCATTGTCACACCTTCGAATGTGCCACAATCATCGTTAGTGATAACCAAATCTTGTGCAACATCTACAAGACGACGAGTTAGGTAACCCGAGTTCGCTGTCTTAAGTGCTGTATCGGCAAGACCTTTACGCGCACCGTGCGTTGAGATGAAGTACTGAAGAACGTTAAGACCTTCACGGAAGTTTGCTGTGATGGGTGTTTCGATGATTGAACCATCTGGTTTAGCCATCAGACCACGCATACCAGCTAGCTGACGAATCTGAGCGGCACTACCACGAGCACCCGAGTCGGCCATCATATAAACAGAGTTAAATGATGATTGCTCTTCTTCCTCGCCATCGCGGTTGATTACGATGTCAGTCTTAAGGTTATCCATCATGGCCTTAGCAACTTTTTCGTTGGCATTTGACCAGATATCAATAACTTTGTTGTAACGCTCACCGGCTGTTACTAGACCGTTTTGGAACTGTTCCTGAATCTCGATAACTTCTGCTTCAGCAGCGTCAACGATTTCTTTCTTCGCTTCAGGGATTACCATATCGTCAATACCAACAGACGCACCCGCGATCATCGCGTAGTGGAAGCCGGTATACATGATTTGGTCAGCCGCAATAACGGTGTCTTTTAGACCAAGCGTACGGTAACAAGCATTCAATAGTCTTGAAATTTGCTTCTTGCCCATAGGCTGGTTGATGATTTCAAACGGAAGACCCTTAGGAAGGATCAATGAGAAAATTGCACGACCAACCGTGGTTTGCGTTAGCGTTACTTTCTCTGTTTTATTGCCGTCTTCATCAATGTCATATTCTGTAATACGTACTTTAACGCGAGAATGAAGCTCAGCATTACCTGTGCGGTATGCTTTTTCTGCTTCGTTCGGGCTGGTAAATACCATGCCTTCGCCTAGGCCGTTTACTTTGTCACGCGTAAGGTAATAAAGACCCAATACAACGTCCTGTGAAGGAACGATAATTGGCTCACCGTTAGCAGGTGACAGAATGTTATTCGTCGACATCATTAGTGCGCGTGCTTCAAGCTGAGCTTCGATTGTCAACGGAACGTGTACCGCCATTTGGTCACCATCGAAGTCGGCGTTGTACGCCGCACACACTAACGGGTGAAGCTGAATCGCTTTACCTTCAATAAGTGTTGGTTCGAATGCCTGGATACCCAAACGGTGAAGTGTTGGTGCACGGTTAAGCAATACAGGGTGTTCGCGGATAACGTCATCTAGTACGTCCCAAACCTCTGGTGCTTCGCGCTCTACTAGCTTCTTAGCAGCTTTGATTGTTGTTGCAAGACCACGTCCTTCAAGCTTACCGTAAATAAACGGCTTAAATAGCTCTAGTGCCATCTTCTTAGGAAGACCACACTGGTGAAGGCGAAGTGTTGGACCAACGGTAATTACAGAACGGCCAGAGTAGTCAACACGCTTACCAAGAAGGTTTTGACGGAAACGACCCTGCTTACCTTTAATCATGTCTGCAAGCGACTTAAGTGGACGCTTGTTAGAACCGGTAATCGCACGACCGCGACGTCCGTTATCTAGAAGTGCATCAACAGACTCTTGTAACATACGCTTTTCGTTGCGCACGATAATGTCTGGAGCAGCAAGGTCTAGAAGACGCTTAAGACGGTTATTACGGTTGATTACACGACGATAAAGGTCGTTCAAATCAGATGTTGCGAATCGACCGCCATCTAGTGGTACAAGAGGGCGAAGATCGGGTGGCAATACTGGAAGTACTGTCATGATCATCCACTCTGGCTTATTACCAGACTGCTGGAATGACTCAAGCAACTTAAGGCGCTTGGTGATTTTCTTACGCTTTGTTTCAGAGTTGATTGAAGGTAACTCTTCACGCATCGCTGCAACGTCGGCGTCAACGTCAAGTACGGTTAGCAGGTCGAATACTGCTTCTGCACCCATTTTCGCTTCGAATTCGTCGCCGTGTTCTTCTAATGAATCAAGGTAATCTTCTTCGTTTAGAAGTTGTCCGCGCTCAAGTGTTGTTAAACCCGGCTCGGTCACAACATATGATTCGAAGTAAAGCACGCGTTCGATATCGCGAAGCGTCATATCAAGCATTAGGCCGATACGTGACGGTAGCGATTTAAGGAACCAAATGTGTGCTACAGGACTTGCTAGCTCGATGTGGCCCATACGCTCACGGCGAACTTTAGTCAGTGTCACTTCTACGCCACACTTCTCACAGATAACACCACGGTGCTTAAGACGCTTGTACTTACCGCACAAACACTCGTAGTCTTTTACCGGTCCGAAGATACGGGCACAGAATAAACCGTCACGCTCAGGCTTGAACGTACGATAGTTGATAGTCTCAGGCTTCTTCACTTCACCAAATGACCATGAACGAATCATGTCAGGTGAAGACAGACCGATTCGAATATTATCGAACTCTTCGGCCTTGTGTTGTTGCTTTAGAAACTTTAATAAGTCTTTCACATTACTCTCCCAGCGGAGTCAGTCTCTAGAACCCGGTGCAAGCACCGGGTCATCTCATAACATTACGCGGCAATTGCCGTATTACTTCTCTTCAAGCTCGATGTTGATACCCAACGAGCGAATTTCTTTAAGTAATACGTTGAAGGATTCTGGCATGCCAGGCTCCATTCTGTGGTCGCCATCGACGATGTTCTTGTACATCTTAGTACGTCCGTTAACGTCATCCGACTTAACAGTAAGCATTTCCTGCAGGGTATATGCCGCACCGTAAGCTTCAAGTGCCCACACTTCCATCTCACCGAAGCGCTGACCACCAAACTGTGCTTTACCACCAAGAGGCTGCTGCGTAACAAGGCTGTATGAACCAGTAGAACGCGCGTGCATCTTGTCGTCTACTAAGTGGTTCAGTTTCAGCATGTACATGTAACCAACCGTAACAGGTCGCTCGAATGAATTACCAGTACGACCGTCGAACAAGGTAATCTGACCGCTTTCTGGAATATCAGCAAGCTTCAGCATTTCCTTGATTTCAGACTCGCGAGCACCATCGAATACAGGTGTTGCTACTGGAACACCCTTACGAAGGTTTTCCGCTAAGCGACGAACTTCGTGATCTGTGAAGCTATCAATGTCTACTTCTTGGTGATTTTCACCTAGTTCGTAAACTTTCTTCAAGAAATCACGCATTTCGGCTAGCTCGCGCTGCTCTTTAATCATGCGGTCAATTTTAACCCCAAGACCATGAGCAGCCATGCCCAAGTGAGTCTCAAGGATCTGACCGATGTTCATACGAGATGGTACACCAAGTGGGTTAAGTACGATGTCTACCGGCGTACCGTGCTCATCGTATGGCATATCTTCTACTGGTTGAATAGTAGAGATAACACCCTTGTTACCGTGACGTCCCGCCATTTTATCACCCGGTTGGATGTGGCGTTTAACCGCTAGGTAAACCTTAACTATCTTAAGTACACCAGGCGCTAAATCATCGCCTTGCGTTATCTTACGACGCTTAGTTTCAAACTTCTTATCGAAGTCAGCTTTGATTTCAGCATGCTGTTCAGCAATTTGGTCAAGCTCTAACTGTGCATCTTCGCTGTTAAGTGCAATTTCAAACCACTTTTCGCGTGGTAGGCTGTCAAGCTTCGCTTGTTCAACGCCAGCACGAGTTAAAGCAGTTTGAGCACGTGCAAAAATGCCGTCTGCAAGGATTTCAAATTCATCAGTAAGGTCTTTCTTAACCTGACGAAGCTGCATATCTTCAATTTCAAGCGCACGCTTATCTTTCTCTACACCGTCGCGGGTAAATACTTGAACATCGATAACCGTACCGTGAACTGAGTTAGGTACACGGAGAGACGTATCTTTAACGTCAGACGCTTTCTCACCAAAGATAGCTCTTAAAAGTTTTTCTTCCGGCGTAAGCTGAGTTTCACCTTTCGGTGTTACTTTACCTACTAGGATGTCGCCGCCTTTCACTTCCGCACCGATGTAAACAACACCTGATTCATCAAGCTTGCTTAGCGCAGACTCACCTACGTTTGGAATATCAGAAGAAATTTCTTCTGGCCCAAGCTTAGTATCACGAGCAATACAGCTTAGCTCTTGAATGTGAATAGTAGTGAAACGGTCTTCCTGAGCAACTCGCTCAGAAATAAGGATTGAATCCTCAAAGTTGTAACCATTCCAAGGCATGAACGCGATACGCATGTTCTGACCAAGTGCAAGGTCACCAAGGTCTGTTGAAGGACCATCGGCTAGCACGTCACCAGTGACAATCGGGTCGCCAACGTTACACGTAGGGCGCTGATTAATACAGGTGTTTTGGTTAGAGCGAGTGTATTTAGTCAGGTTGTAGATATCGATACCTGCTTCACCTGGAAGCATCTCATCTTCGGCAACCTTGATTACAATGCGGCTCGCATCTACGTAATCAACTGTACCACCGCGTTTAGCGACAACAGTTACACCAGAATCTACTGCAATAGTTCTTTCCATACCCGTACCTACTAACGGCTTATCAGCACGTAATGTAGGAACAGCCTGACGTTGCATGTTGGCACCCATAAGTGCACGGTTTGCATCATCGTGTTCTAGGAATGGAATTATACTTGCCGCAATTGATACGATTTGCTGTGGAGAAACGTCCATGTATTTGATGTCTTCTTTTGGCATCAAGGTTGTTTCACCACGGTGACGACATGGAATAAGGTCGTCTACCAACTCACCTGCTTCAGATAACGCAATGTTAGCCTGAGCAATCGCGAATTGGCCTTCTTCAATTGCAGATAAATAATCGATTTCATCGGTAACAACACCGTCAACAATGCGACGGAAAGGTGTTTCTAAGAAACCAAAGTCATTAGTGCGCGCGAAGCTCGCTAATGAGTTAATTAGACCGATGTTTGGACCTTCCGGCGTTTCGATTGGACACAAACGACCATAGTGAGTTGGGTGTACGTCTCGAACTTCGAAGCCAGCACGTTCACGAGTAAGACCACCCGGACCTAATGCAGAAATACGACGCTTATGCGTAACTTCTGATAGCGGGTTGTTTTGGTCCATGAACTGTGACAATTGCGACGAACCGAAGAACTCTTTCACCGCTGCCGAGATAGGCTTGGCGTTAATAAGATCTTGTGGCATTACGTTGTCTAGGTCGCCTAAGCTTAGACGCTCTTTAACTGCACGTTCTACACGCACGAGACCAACGCGGAATTGGTTCTCAGCCATTTCACCAACCGAACGAATACGGCGGTTACCTAGGTGATCGATGTCATCAACTTCGTCCTTACCGTCACGAATTGTTATTAACTGTTTCATAACAGCAATAATGTCTTCTTTGGCAAGCGTACCAGAACCAATAAGTTCTTCGCGGCCTAAACGACGGTTGAACTTCATGCGACCCACTGAAGAAAGATCATAACGCTCTTCAGAGAAGAATAAGTTCTCGAATAAGGTTTCAGCAGCATCTTTCGTTGGTGGCTCACCAGGACGCATCATACGGTAAATTTCAACAAGCGCCTCTAGGCGGTTTGTTGAAGAGTCTATACGTAGCGTATCTGAAATGTATGACCCGTGATCAAGCTCGTTGATATAAAGAGTTTCAAATTCTTTAATACCAGCTTGGCTAAGCTCAGCTAAGTTCTCTAGTGCAAGCTCGTCGTTTGCACTAACAATAACTTCGCCCGTGTCTTCGTTTACATAAGTAGCAGCAAATACTCGACCGATGAGATAATCGGCAGGTACTTCTAGCTCTGTTAAACCAGACTTTTCTAGTGCACGTGTATGACGAGCAGAGATACGACGGCCTGTTTCAACAACCACATTGCCATCACTGTCAATAATGTCGAAAGCTGCTGTCTCACCACGTAGGCGATCAGGCTTCACTTCCATCATTAGACGGTCTTTATCAATGCGGATATTAACTTTGTCGAAGAATGTATCTAAGATTTCTTCTGACGTCATTTCCAATGCGCGCAAGATAATAGTTGCCGGCAGTTTACGACGACGGTCGATACGCACGAACAAGTTATCTTTAGGGTCAAACTCAAAGTCTAACCAAGAGCCACGGTAAGGAATGACGCGCGCGTTATAAAGTACTTTACCAGACGAGTGGGTTTTACCCTTGTCGTGGTCAAAGAACACACCAGGTGAACGGTGTAGTTGTGACACAATTACACGCTCTGTACCATTGATAACGAACGTACCGTTCTCTGTCATCAATGGGATTTCTCCCATGTACACTTCTTGTTCTTTAATATCTTTTACGGTACCTGGGGCTGCGTCTTTGTCAAACAATACTAACCGTAGTTTTACTCTTAACGGAGCAGAGAAAGTTACACCGCGTATCTGACATTCTTTAACATCAAATACTGGCTCTCCCAGGCGGTAGCTTACATATTGAAGCTCTGAATTACCTGAGTAACTTTTAATTGGAAAAACGGAACGAAATGCTGCTTCCAAACCGTATTGAGCATCGGCGTCGATCTCAATAAACTTTTTGAAAGAATCAAGCTGAATTGAAAGAAGGTATGGAATTTCCAATACCTGTGGGCGTTTGCCAAAATCCTTACGGATACGTTTCTTTTCGCTATAAGAGTAAACCATGGGTTCCTCAGCCTGCTGATTTATGACCCAACCTGCTGCTAAATGCTTTAAAACGCGTGCTATGGGCTAAAAGCTGCGTTTCAAATGGCGCAATAAGCAACAAACTTCCACAACCCTAAGTCGGGCAAGTTCACCAGCATACAACAAATTTTAACCAATTATTAGTTAAGTTGTTGGATTTTTATGCTTTTAACGGTGTTGACCGATGTGCGCCTAGTGAAATGTAGATAAGGGTTATATTCTACACACTATACAGCGCAAAAAGGCTGGTGGTTCAAAAAACCACCAGCCTTGCCGTCTCAGGCAAATAATCTGATCAAATCAGATTACTTGATTTCAACTTCAGCGCCAGCTTCAGTAAGTGCCGCTTTAAGTTCTTCAGCTTCTTCTTTGCTTACGCCTTCTTTGATAGCTTTAGGAGCAGACTCAACTACTTCTTTAGCTTCTTTAAGACCTAGGCCAGTCGCGCCGCGAACTGCTTTGATAACCGCAACTTTGTTGCCACCGAATGAAGTCATTACAACGTCAAATTCAGTTTTCTCTTCAACAGCAGCAGCTTCACCAGCTGCAGCAGGACCAGCAACAGCAACAGCTGCAGCAGATACGTTGAATTTTTCTTCAGCTGCTTCGATTAGCTCAACCAATTCCATAACTGGCATTTCAGCAATCGCGTTTAAAATATCTTCTTTAGTTAGAGCCATGTTCTCTAAACTCCTGGGTTTTTAATGTTAAAAAAATCAATATGCCAAAAACGAAAATTACTTCTCGTCTTTGATCGCCGCCAATACGCGCACAAACTTGCCAGGAACTTCGTTGATTGTTTGAACGAATTTCCCAACTGGTGCTTTGAAGGTTGCAAGTAGACGTGCAAGCGCTTCGTCGCGAGTTGGAAGTGAAGCAACCGCGTCCAATTTCTCTGGACCAAGTAGACCACTACCAATTGAAAGTGCTGTTACGTTAAGCTTATCGTTAGTCTTACCGAAGTCTTTGAAAAGACGTGCCGCACCGCCTGGTGCGTCGATAGAGAAACCATAGATAAGCGGACCTGTAAGTGCGCTTTCCAAGTCTGCAAATTTACTGTCTGCCAATGCACGCTTAGCTAGTGTGTTACGTACAACCTTTAGGTATACGCCTTGCTCACGAGCTTTTATGCGAAGGTCAGTCAGTTCTGCAACTTCCATCCCACGGTATTCAGCGACGGCAACGGATAGAGCGCGAGACGCAACTTCAGATACCTCTGCTACGATCTCTTTTTTTGCTGCTAAACCTAGTGCCACTGAGTTCACCTCTTTGTATCTGACATTGTTTGTAATTAACTACTCACGCCGTCAGGGTTCACAGATTGATACCAAACGTCATATTTGGTACCGCTCTACGGTGTTTGTTATCCCAGAGAGTCTGAGTCAAACCACCGTCTGCGCAGGTTGTTCTATTAAGCAGTATGTTGACTGTGAAAGTTCTCTTACCTCTTTCACCACACCGCACCTGCGGTCTTGGACGGGAGTTGTTTACTAGCACTGCTATGTACACAACTCCAACCCATAACCTTTCAGAGAACTAACGGGCCAAGCCCATCAGTATTAAAGACCTACAGAAGCCTTATCAAGAGCAACACCCGCACCCATTGTAGTGCTTAGGCTGATCTTCTTGATGTAGGTACCTTTCGCAGAAGAAGGCTTAGCTTTCTTCAATGCTTCAAGTAGCGCTTCAAGGTTTTCTTGAATTTGATTTGCTTCAAACGCAATCTTACCTAGGCTAGCGTGGATGATACCGTTTTTATCATTGCGGTAGCGAACCTGACCAGCTTTTGCATTTTTAACAGCTGTAGCAACGTCTGGCGTTACTGTACCTGTTTTAGGGTTAGGCATTAGGCCACGTGGACCTAAGATTTGACCTAGTTGACCAACTACGCGCATCGCGTCTGGGCTAGCAACTACAACGTCAAAGTTCATTTCGCCTTTCTTAACTTGTTCAGCTAAGTCTTCCATACCAACAACGTCAGCACCTGCTTCTTTAGCAGCTTCTGCATTAGCACCTTGAGTGAATACCGCAACGCGCACGTCTTTACCAGTACCGTTAGGTAGTACAGTAGCACCACGAACGTTTTGGTCAGATTTCTTAGCGTCGATACCAAGGTTTACAGCAACGTCAACACTTTCAGCGAATTTAGCAGTCGCTAATTCTTTTAAAAGTGCAACAGCTTCGTTGATTTCATACTCTTTAGTTGAGTCAACTTTGTCACGTACTAGACGAGCGCGTTTTGTTAATTTAGCCATCCGATTAGTCCTCTACGTTCAAGCCCATTGAGCGAGCAGAACCCGCGATAGTGCGTACCGCTGCTTCTAGATCAGCAGCTGTTAAGTCTGGCTCTTTAGTTTTAGCAATCTCTTCTAACTGAGCGGTGGTAACTTTACCCACTTTCTCAGTGTTAGGACGGCCAGAACCGCTCTTGATGCCAGCTGCCTTCTTAAGAAGGTATGACGCAGGAGGAGTCTTAGTTTCGAATGTGAAAGAACGGTCTTCGTATACAGTAATTTCTACTGGTACCGGAGCACCCTTCTCTAGGCTGTCAGTCTTTGCATTGAAAGCCTTACAGAATTCCATGATGTTCACACCGTGTTGACCTAGTGCAGGACCAACTGGTGGACTTGGGTTAGCAGCACCTGCCGCAACCTGAAGCTTGATAATACCGCTTACTTTTTTAGCCATTTTAAATGCTCTCTTGTTTGGGTCTAACGCCTCGCAAATACAGAGAATATTTGCTCAATCGGCTTCCCGTTTCCGTTTAAAAGGGCGCGCATTATAAGGGTTGATTAATTGCTATGCAAGTCCCTAAATGCTTAAAAAACGATCTTTCAGGTAAAAAGGTACTGTAACAGCTAAAATATTAAGTAAATGGTAGGTAATGGAACACCGACAGCAATGCATTTATAGTAATGGCATGGTTAAATCAGTGCTTTAGTTAAAACAAAGATCCCAGAGCTAATTCAGTAACTGGCTGCGTGAATTAGGGAATGCAGAGGTTAACTCGCTCATCGCAATATCAGGACATGCTCTTCTGTATTGGTCCCTTCCTTCAGATTTCGCCTCATAGAGAGCACGGTCGGCCTGTGAAAAAGCCTCTTGCACGCTAGATGCCTGCGAAAACGGGCAATACCCTGCGCTAGCAGTCATAGAAATCAATGTCTGCTCATTAACTACATTTTTGTACTTTATGCGAAGCTGACGAATGCTTGTCATTACCCGCTCGAGATACAAGCGCGCTTGAGTAGATGAACAATTCGCTAAAACTACAACAAACTCTTCACCTCCCCACCGACTTACCACATCCGAAGGTCTTGTCTGCGAATGCAAACACTTGCCAAAAGCTTTAATCGCCTCATCGCCCGCAGCATGACCGTAAGTGTCGTTTATCTGCTTGAAGTAGTCTATATCAAAAATGATCAAAACTGTGTCTTCACCTTTTGTTGTGTATGCTTTCCACTGCATTTCTAAAAAGGACTGCACGAAACGTCTGTTTTTTAAACCCGTTAACGAATCCATTGACGATTTTAATTTTGCTTCTCTTGCTATCTTTGCATGAGCTCGTTTTGCATCCTGTAGTTGTCGCAACCGGTTATTAAAACGCACAATATGCTCGTCTAATTTGTAGATAAGTGCGGCTGGCTCATTATTTTCCGCGTCCTTAAGCACTGATACGTAAGCGGGTATGGTAGAGGTATCATTCAATCTCGTATCGTTAAATTTAAGGCGTATTGGAAATAGCCCCGAGCGGCGTTTCACAATACTGCTAAACTCTTTGAAGCAAGAAACATTGAATGTTTTTGATGCAAGCGAAAAAACCTCAGTCATTACCTTGGCATTATCGATATTAGGGAGGCGACGCTTCATTTGATTATTATAGTGAATAATATTGCCATCAAGGCACGTAATAACTGCGGCTTCTCTAATACCGGCGAGCATGGATGCTACACTGAGTTTTTCAATACCCATCAGAGCTCACTCCAAAATATTCATGGGCAATATCGCGACGTTCTTTCAGTGGCCTTAGATGCACAACAACATGACAATGCCCATCACCATTCGCGATTGTTTTGTCTAATTCGACAGCGGCATAACCACTTTCAGTTGCTGCAATTTTACCAAACACATTTGCCGTCATATTACACAAGGGTGTTTTACCAACCACATTGGTGCCGAATGGACATTTATAATTTTGTAGAATTATTGACTCGGGTGAGATACTGGAAATACTGAATTGGCCACCAATACGACGTTTCAGATCTACAAGTACATGAGCGATAACTTCAGGTGAAGCCATGTCACTGCCCAATTGGGATTTGTATTTTTCATGAAACATGGCGCCTACATGGTCGGCAACAATTCCCACGAACCCCTTCGACTCTTCAGTACCAATGACATCTTCCATCAGCTTTTCGAGTTCGAGTAACATGGTCTGATAGAACGACGCAACGTCGATATCTATTTGTTTGCATGCAATGCGCTGCTCTAAAGTATCGATAGCCCTAACCTTTGACCAAATATTATACTTTAGTTGTAGACGAATCTCTTCACATCTGCAAATAAATTAACTTTGAGTATAAGGAATAGGGAGATTTTTATGACAGCAGACGACAAAACAGAGCTTGGGATTTAATTTACAGGTACAAAAAAGCCCGCTCATGCGGGCTTTTCAAAATATCTACAATTTAGCCTTTTTCTACTTGACCAAACTCTAAGTCTACTGGCGTTGAACGACCGAATATAAGAACCGATACTTTTACGCGGCTCTTTTCATAGTCAACTTCTTCAACCACACCGTTAAAGTCGGCAAAAGGTCCGTCGGTAACGCGAACGACTTCACCTGGCTCAAACAATGTCTTAGGCTTAGGCTTGTCAACCGACTCTTCAAGGCGATTTAAAATGGCGTCGGCTTCTTTTTGAGTAATTGGCATTGGTCTATCAGACGTTCCACCAATAAAACCAAGAACGCGAGGAACACTTTTCACTAAGTGCCATGACTCTTCGTTCATTGCCATTTCTACCAGCACGTAGCCAGGGTAGAACTTACGCTCTGATTTGCGCTTTTGACCTGCGCGCATTTCTACAACTTCTTCGGTGGGTACTAGAATTTGACCGAAATGCTCTTCCATATTGTGCATTTTGATGTATTCAAGAAGCGTTTTCTTAACGCGAGCTTCATACTGAGAATATGCTTGTACTACGTACCATCTCTTTTTAATTTCTTCTTCAGACATACGCTTATGCTCCAATTCCAGTAATAAAGCCAACTACACGTACGATAATCCCGTCTAGTCCCCATAATATAAGTGCCATAACCAAGGTTGCTGCCAAAACGATAAGTGTCGTTTGGTTTGCTTCTTGACGTGTAGGCCAAACAACCTTGCGTACTTCAGTGCGCGACTCTTTGGCAAAGCTTAGAAATGCGCTGCCTTTATGAGTAGATGCAGCGATAAAACCTGCAATCACAGCAACCACTACCGCTGTTATGGCGCGATATAATACCGAAATTTCACCGTAAACTGTGTTGGCGGTTACCAACCCTGCAAGTAGGGCAAAAACCACTACCCATTTAAACATGTCCAACCCGTTGGACTGATTTTCCGTCTTTTCGCTCATGTCACGATCCTAGCACTACAGCGTCGTTTTCTTGCGTACACGCGCAAGTTAATAATCTGGCAGGGGTGGAGGGACTCGAACCCCCAACCATCGGTTTTGGAGACCGCTGTTCTACCAATTCGAACTACACCCCTGTGGCGTTTTCACTCTTAAATTTTACTTACACTGCCCTTGTGATTTGTGCGTCTTTTCGTTGGAAAGTGCGGTATCGCAAGGGAGGGACGCGTATTATACTTAACCACTTTCAAGATACAAGCGCTTTATTCTTTTCTCATCTAGCTTTGAAGGCAGATTTTACACTGACTATTCAACGCCAATGAAGCCACCGGTTTGATGCGCCCATAACTTTGCATAAATGCCATTGTGAGCGATCAACTCACTGTGAGTGCCCTGCTCGACTATTTGACCCTTATCAAGCACTAATAACCTGTCCATTTGCGCAATAGTAGAAAGGCGATGCGCTATCGCTAATACGGTCTTCCCTTCCATCACTTTGTCTAGACATGCTTGAATGGCGGCTTCTACTTCTGAATCTAGTGCAGATGTGGCTTCATCCAGAATGAGCACAGGTGCATCTTTTAGCAGCACCCGTGCAATAGCGATTCGCTGACGTTGCCCACCAGATAATTTTATTCCCCGTTCTCCCACGTGGGCATCGTAACCTGTGCGCCCCTGATTATCGGTAAGTGTTAAAATAAAATCGTGCGCCTCTGCCTGTTTAGCTGCTTTGATCATTTCAGCTTCACTGG
The DNA here is from genome assembly GCF_001886475.1 of Alteromonas sp. RW2A1. Lineage (NCBI taxonomy): Bacteria > Pseudomonadati > Pseudomonadota > Gammaproteobacteria > Alteromonadales > Alteromonadaceae > Alteromonas > Alteromonas sp. RW2A1. The sequence goes on from NZ_CP018031.1 coordinate 3,805,990, forward strand.
CATCTGTACGACCATATAGAATGTTGTCTCTAACCGAACGATGCATAAGCGAAGTGTCTTGCGTTACCATGCTTATTTTAGCGCGCAACGTTTCTTGCTCAACTTCAGTAATATCCTGCTCATCGATGGTGATGCGTCCACTTTGCGTGTCATAAAAGCGCATAAGGAGATTGACCAGTGTAGATTTGCCCGCACCAGAGCGCCCCACCAGCCCAACCTTTTCACCAGGTTTAATGGCAAGTTCCAAGTTATTAAAAACATCGATGGGTTTGTTATTTGCGCCCGAGTAAGAGAAATTCACTTTATCGAAGTGAATGTTACCACCACCAACGGATAGCGCATTTGCTTGTGGCTTATCTTTTACAGCGACAGGTTGCGCGAGGGTATTCATACCATCTTGCACTGTGCCTAAATTTTCAAATAGCCCAGACACCTCCCACATGATCCAGTGAGACATACCGTTTAAGCGCAAACACAAACTCACCGCAATGGCGATATCACCTGGCGATGCAATATTCTCCATCCATAAATAGACGGACAGAGCACCAATAGTGAAGATAAGAATAGCGTTGGCCATCTCGACACAAAACTCGAGCACCGTAACAAGCCGCATTTGCGGGTAAACAGTTTTTAGGAAACCGTCCATGCTCTCTTTGGCGTAATCGGCTTCTCGTCTACTGTGCGAAAATAGCTTTACAGTAGTTATGTTGGTGTAGCTATCTACTATACGCCCTGTCATTAACGAGCGTGCATCTGCTTGCTTCTGCGACACGGCTTTGAGCTTTGGCACTAACACTCGCAATATGCCAACGTATACGAAGAACCAGACCACTAGTGGTAGTGCTAAACGCCAGTCAGTACTAAATACCAGTACCACCATAGAGATAAAATACACGCTGATATACACCAGCAAGTCGAGCATTTTAGTGACGGTTTCTCTTACCGAAAGCGCTGTTTGCATAACCTTGGTAGCCACTCGCCCAGCAAACTCGTTGTGAAAAAACGTTAAGCTTTGACCCAACAAGTAGCGGTGAGCCTGCCAGCGTATGCGCATAGGATAATTGCCCATTAACGACTGCCGGGAGAAAAAAGAGCGCAGCAAAATAAAGCCCGGAATTAGAACAAGAACGGTAATGCCCATACCAATGAGCGTTAGCTTTTGCTCTTCTAGGAAGGTCTCTCGACTTTGTTCTGAAAACCAATCAACAAGCTGGCCCAAAAAGCCAAATAACGCGACTTCAAGCATGGCCACTATGGCGCTAAGTACTGATACAGTTAGAATGATGTGCCACATTCCTTGGGTATAATACTTACAAAACGCAACTAAACCCTTTGGCGGTTGTGTGGGTGGTGTGTCAGGAAAAGGCTGAGTGAGCTTTTCAAAAAAAGAAAACATGCAGAAACTCTTTGTGTTATTAAGCCGCCGACTGCTTGCAACAGCGTAGCGTTACAATTTTTGTTGAAGTGAGTACGCTATTCTACACGATATGTTCATTCAATTGATTAACTCCTTGTCAATAAACCAATGAATATCAAGTAATACAGACCTTATCTATATAAAATCGGGTTTCGTTCAGTGCCCATTAAAATACGATTAACATTCTTTTGACATTTGCGCTAATCCTTCATACTTCTGCGATAAAAATTATAACGATAAAAAAGACCACCTTTTAAATATGGACATAGCTAAATGCCGCACAATTGTGCGCGCTCACAACTCTTTACTGCGACGTTTTGGCTCGATAGTTTTAGTATCTCTTTGCCTAATTACTAATGCGAATGCTAAAGCCCGAGATAATTCAAACGGCAACATTTTCACCCCACAGGATGAGAAGCAGGAGCGCCCAAATGAGCCTCTCCCCGAGGCAATTGTTACCACCAAGAACGCACAACCTGATGAGTTGATGAGCGAGGATTCAGATTCAGATTCAAATTCAGAAACTATTGTAGTGCCCTACCTTTCAGATACGGTGACACTAGACGGGGTTCTCGACGACGCTGCGTGGCAGCACGCTCAGGAAGTTACGCTTAACGTGGTTACGCGGCCATTTGAAAATACCACGCCTCCCGTTGAAACCGTTGCGCGGATATTTGAAAACGGCGACACCATCTATATCGGCTTCACAGCCTTCGATAATGATCCGTCGGAAATTCGGGCTCTTTTTCGCGACCGCGATAGCGTATGGGATAATGACTTGGTGGGCATTAAACTTGATACCTTCGGCGACAGTCGCCTCTCCTATCAGTTTTTTGTTAATCCTCACGGCATTCAAATTGATTCTATAGAAAATCAAATGACTCGCAGTGAAAGCGCAAGCTGGAACGCAATTTGGGATTCTGAAGCCAAGATTACGAATAAAGGTTACACGGTTGAGATTGCACTGCCGTTTCGCATTATGAACTTTTTAGATGCTGAGGGGCCGAAACAATGGCGCGCGGAGTTTGTGCGCTTTTATCCGCGTGACAACAACCTTCGCATATCAAATCGTCCCGTTGACCGAGATAATGCGTGCAGTTTATGTCAAATGGGCAACATGAAGGGCTTCAGCAAAGCGAAGCAAGGAAAAAATCTTTCAATAACGCCTTATGGTGTAACGGGGGCAGCACGTAGCCGAACGCCAGCAAGTCCTCAAAACTGGGAGTATGGTAACAACCAAGAGGTTGGCGTAGATATCAATTGGGGAATTACCTCTGATATGCTGCTACAAGCAACCATAAACCCAGACTTTTCGCAGGTAGAAGCTGATGCGGGTCAGCTTGGCATCAACAACCCATTTGCACTGTTCTTTCCTGAACAACGTCCCTTCTTTGTAGAAAACGCAGACTTTTTCAGTACCCAATACGACTTGGTTTACACGAGAAATATCGGTGCACCAGATATTGGCAGTAAACTCACCGGCAGGTTAAACGACCACACGTTTGGCTTGCTAGTGGCTAACGATGAAACCACCACTTTTTTAGTGCCGGGCAATTTGGGCTCCAGTGTCGCACAACTTGACCAAGGCAGTACCAACCTTGCCGCACGCTATCGATTTGATGTGTCAGATACCTTGTCGTTCGGCACAATTTTTACAGGCAGGCATGCCGATGACTATCACAACCTTGTTACCGGTGTAGACATGCGCTATCAAATTACGCCTAGCGATACTTTGCGGGTTCAGGCATTGCGTTCAGATACACAATATCCAGATGCTCTTTCGTCGCAGTTTTGTCGCGGCAGTTGCGATAATGAAAAGGATATTACAGAGGCCACGTTAAGAACCAACAAAAATGACGCATTTTCTGGCAGCACTTATCAAATAGACTATCGCCATGAAGAAAGAGAATGGTATGTCATTGCAAATAGGAAAAGTACTCAGTCAGATTTTAGAGCAGATTTAGGTTTTGAAAGTAATGTAGACAGACACAAAACAGTACTCGGTGGTGGTCTGGTATGGTGGAAGGATAACGCTTGGTGGAACCGATTCGAGTTGGGTGGTGACTGGGATATCACGCACAACGATAACAGCGAACTTATTGAGAGAGAAGTTCAGGCACAAGTAGAACTCAATGCGGCCTATCAGTCTTACTTTAATTTTCAGTGGGTAAAGCGAGATCAAGTAGGGCTACGCCAAAATGGTGCAAGCTTAGCTATTGACGGCAACACAACGCGCTTCACTGAAGAACAGTTCTCATTTTATTTTGAGGCACGCCCCAATAGAACGCTCTACTTTGAAAACTTTATTCGCGTTGGTGATAGAATTGATCTGCGTAACAATCGTTTGGGTGAGCAAGTACTATTAGAGCCACAGATAAGCCTCAATATTGGAGAGCATTTAGAAGCCTCGGTAAATCATGAATACAATCGTATTAATGTGAACGATGAGATGCTCTTTACCGCCAACCTCTCAGATTTTAGAATAAGTTATCAATTCAGTGCGAAGCAGTATATTCGACTGGCGCTCATTTACTCAGACATTAGACGCAACACCAATAACTATCTTGTTGATGTGGACGCTCGAGAACGCAGTATGGGAACTCAGTTGATTTACTCATACATGATCAACCCCTTATCGCGACTGTTTATCGGTTACGGTGACTCAGCATTTGCCGACGATAATACGCCCGGGCTTTTTCGCACAGAGCAAGCTGTTTTCATGAAATTTAGCTATGCTTGGCTTTATTAAGTGAAATAGTGGGTCTTTGTTTACCGCCGTTTCATCAAAGGCTTTAGCATTCAAGGAGGAATGATGCACTCTACCAACAAGTATCTTATAGCAGCGGCAATACGTTGCTTTGCTGCGGCACTAGCACATCTTGGCTGCATTGTTTTTGGCGGCGATTGGTATCGTTTCTTTGGTGCTGGCGAGCAGATGGCTAGAATGGCAGAGCAAGGGCTTTGGTATCCAACCATTGTGACATCCGTTATCGTTTTCATCCTTTTAGTCTGGTCGGTATATGCCCTCTCAGGCGCAGGAGTCATCTTGCGCTTACCGTTTACTAAAATAGCGCTGATACTTATTGCGGGTATATTGATAATTCGCGGCGTGTCTTTTGTTGGCTTAATGCAAATGTTCCCAGAAAACAGCCTGACGTTTTGGCTAGTCAGTTCTGGTATTTGTTTGTTTATCGGCAGCCTGTTTGCTGTAGGCTCTTGGCAGCAGCGGTCAGCTATAGGCAATAAAATCAGTCTCTAAAGCCCAGCTTGGCAAGAGTAGACTCTACCTTTTCACTATGCTGTTCTTGCCATTGAGACAATGTCATTGAGGCATCTTTATCTGCTCGGGCTTTGGCGATTTTAAACGCGCTCTCTGCTTCAGAACGTGGAATGACGGCAATGCCCTCTTCGTCTGCCACGATGATGTCGCCTGCATTCACAGTAACCCCTCCGCATAAAATAGGCTGATTAAGAGGAGCTATACATTTTTTCGCCCCTGGCTTAGGGGTGACGCCTCGGCCAAAGACGGGAAATTTATTTTCCCGCGTTTCGGCAATGTCTCGAATTACCCCATCAATGACAAAGCCAGTTATACCTCGCAGCTGTGCAATTGCGCATACATTTCCGCCCGCCACTGCGTACTTGTCATCAGCCTCTACCACAATGATATCACCTGGATTCGCTCGATATATTGCAGCGTGCAGCATTAAATGATCACCCGGGGCACATTTTACTGTAAATGCAGGCCCCGCAATACGCCCAATACCCTGCCATAAAGGTTTGATGGCGTAGTCCATAAACTGCTCTCGAGGAAGTGCATCGGCATACTCGCAGGGCGACACTGAGGCAAAAAGTAAGGGAGTAGAAAGCGACATGGCGGGTCCTTAGCATTTACATAGAGTGAATTAATTGAACTGACTTCAAGACCGTATATAAGCAAAATGCTATTTTTTATTTGCCTTGAAACTCACCAGTTGCAATTCACTATATCAAAGGCAGAGCAACAAGTTGTTACAAGCTGTGTATTTTCACTATAAACGCTTTTTCTAAAGGACACTGCATGCTAAAACGTAAAGGTCTGCGAGCTTTTTATCAATCAATGTAAAGCGCATAGCGACGTTGAGAACAAAAGCAATCGCATAATATAAACTCCGACAGACCATCTTGTATAATTACCCTCAACATCAAAGATTGTGCTGCCGTTCGATAAAAGGATATATATTTCCATGTTGCGTAACATATTAAGCGTGAGCGTTGCATTAGCATTAGTAGCGTGCAGCCCGCAAACCACAGTGCCTGAGGCAGGTGTAGCTGCGGAAGTGAAAAAAGAAGCTTTATCTTCCGGGATCATCAAAGAGAACATGGACTTAAGCGTTAAACCCGGCAATGACTTTTTTCAGTATGTCAACGGAAAGTGGCTGGACACCTTTGAAATACCGGCAGACAAATCCAGCTATGGGTCTTTTGTGATCTTGCGTGATGAGGCACAAGATCATGTTATGGATATTATAAAATCGTCGGCAGAGGGCGACTTTAAAGCCGGAAGTGACGAACAGAAAGTGGGTGACTTTTATCGCGCCTATATGGATACAGATACCCGCGACGCGTTGGGTATTACACCGCTTGAGCCTGAGTTAGCGAAAATAGCAGATATCGAAAACTATTCCGACTTGGCCGCCTATTTTGCTTATGCAGCCCGCTATGGTTATGGCACTCCGTTCAGCCTTGCCCAATTTTCAGACCTGAAATCTCCACAAGAATACCTAATGTATACATGGCAGTCTGGTATTGGACTTCCAGAACGAGAATACTATTTTAAAGAGGACGAAACCTCTCAAGAAGTACGCGATGCCTACGTAAAACATATTCAAACCATGTTCGAGCTAGCCGACTTTGATGCGCCTGAAGCTAGCGCAAAAATGTTGTTTGAGCTAGAAACCCGTATTGCAAACCTGCATATGAAAAAAGAGCAGGCGCGTAATTTCGCTGCCAACTACAACAAACTCACTATTGATGAGCTCCGTGCGTTAATGCCCAACTTCGACTGGGACGCATACATTCAAAGCACTGGTATGACAGATTTAAGCGAGTTGGGTGTGTTGCAAAAAGACTTCATGCAAAATATTGATGCCGTTATTCATCAAACCGCTATAGAAGACTGGAAAACATTCCTTCAATGGGGCCTGTTAAACGCATCGGCGAGCAGGTTGACCACGGAATTAGACCAAGCCAACTTTAATTTTTATAGCAAAACACTTCGAGGCGTTGAAGAGCAGCAACCACAGTGGCGTCGCGCTGTAGATTTATCAAATGCGCATGTGGGCGAACTTATTGGCAAAGTTTACGTGAAACAACATTTTCCGCCTAAGGCCAAAGAGCGCATGATGGAGATGGTGAACAACCTGCTGCTTGCTTATAAGAGTAGTATTGAAGAGCTTGAGTGGATGACAGATGAAACCCGTAAAGAAGCGTTAGATAAATTATCGAAGTTCACGGTTAAAATTGGTTACCCAGACCAGTGGAAAGACTATTCAGCGCTGACTGTGGATGCTGGCGATCTGTTCGGTAACTTAAAGCGCTCGTCTGATGTTTTGTATGAAGAGATGCTGAAAAAACAAGGTGGCCCAGTGTGGACTCACGAATGGGGTATGACACCACAAACTGTAAACGCTTATTACAATCCACCGCTTAACGAAATCGTATTTCCGGCCGCCATACTTCAGCCGCCGTTCTTTGATATGAATGCTGAGGACGCCGTTAATTACGGGGGAATTGGCGCGGTAATTGGTCATGAAATTGGACATGGTTTTGATGACGCTGGCTCTACATTTGATGGCGACGGTGTGCTGCGCAACTGGTGGACAGATAAAGATCGCTCTGAGTTTGATGCCCGCACTGCCAATCTTATAGCGCAATATGATACGTTCGAAGTGCTGCCAGATTTACACGTTAATGGAGAATACACACTAGGTGAAAACATTGGTGACTTAGGTGGTATTAGCATTGCGCTGAAAGCCTACCATTTGTCGTTAGATGGTAAAGAAGCGCCTGTGCTTGACGGCTTTACCGGCGATCAGCGAGTATTTTTAGGCTACGGGCAAGTATGGGCTAGTAAGTATCGCGATGAGGCGTTGCGCAGCCAAGTGCAAACGGACACTCATTCACCGGCCAAATTCCGCACTAATGGCGCAGTTAGAAACGTGCCCGCGTTTTATAAAGCGTTTAACGTTACCGAAGACGATGCGCTGTATTTGGCACCAGAAAATCGCGTAAAAATTTGGTAGTGCTCTAAAAACCCTTAGCGCTTAAAAAAGGGCTCCTGATAATTTATTCAGGAGCCTTTATTATTTGGGTAAGCAGTTTAAGACCTATCCGAAAGTGCCTTCAGGACGTTGCTGGCGCGTTGCGCTTTCGCAGACTGAACAAATATATGATCATGATGAAAAGCTGCCACTACGTTGGCACTTATACCGGCGTTGCTCAGCGCTGTGCTAATCGCCGCTGTCATGCCTACCGCATCAAGGCTTGAATGTACTTCGCAGGTGATACACTTAAACGGCCCCTCGCCTTTTAACTCATGCTGCTGCGCCAACTCGCGATCTAAAATTAGCGTCATACCTTCGCTTTCTCGAAACATGCCCTTTGCGTTAGTCAGCAATGTAGAAACAACTGAATTGCTAAACACTTCATCAGGCGAAAACTGTGCCTCAGGCAAAGATACAAAAACATAATCTTCTTCGCTCACCACAGGCGACAAGTTTTTAAGAAGCAAAGCGAGTTCTTTTTCCGCTGACATGTTCATTCGCCTCGTGCTATTGCGGGCATGATCGTTACGACCTTACTTAAGCCATAAGATAGATTAAAGCTTTTTCGCTCGAATGCGCTTACCTTTTATTTTACCTTCGCGAAACTGTGTCATGGCTCGCTTAACGCTGCGCTGTTTTACCGCCACAAAACTTGCGCTGTTTTGCACCGCAATTTTACCCACATCTTCAAAGGGAATGCCGGCATCTTTGGTTAAGGCTCCAACAAGATCGCCAGGGCGAAGCTTTTGCTTTTTACCCGCACTTAGCGAGAGACAGGTAAACTCAGGCTGCGTAATTTTGTTTTTATGAAAGCGCAAGCTCTGGGCACCTTTAAGCGGAATATCCTCTTCTTGCAACACCTCTATTTTTCTTAAGAAGTGTTCTTCGTCTTCACTCACCAGAGTTATTGCTATACCTTTTGCGCCAGCTCTTGCCGTGCGACCAATTCGATGAATATGAACCTCGGGCTCTTCGCTTACAGTGTAATTAATTACACAGGCAATATCGTCGATATCTAGCCCGCGAGCCGCTACGTCGGTAGCAACGAGAACCTGTAATGCGTCGCTGGCAAACTGCATAAGTACGGCTGTGCGTTCATGCTGTTCCATGTCGCCTTTTAGGCCCGCCGCACTAAATCCTTCTTCAACAAGCTCTTCTACTACTTCAGCCACTTGTATTTTTCGGTTACAAAACACTATGGCGTTTTTGGGCTGGTAGTCTGTTAACACCGCTTTTAACGCCTGAATACGAGTGTGGGGAAGAACGTTATAACCCAATTGGGTTATAGCCGGCTTGTTATCCTGAGATTCAACTTTGCAAGATACTGGGTCACGTAAATACTGATTCGCTACTCGCTCAATTTGCTCAGTAAAGGTGGCAGAAAATAACAGTGTTTGTACTTTTGATGACATGGGCGAAAAGATAACGCGCAGGTCGTCTTCAAACCCCATATCCAGCATTCTGTCTGCTTCGTCTAACACGCGAAAACGCACGTTTTTCAACGTAATTCTGCGCTTTTCAACATGATCCATAATACGCCCTGGCGTACCAACAATAATGTGTGGGCTATGCTTTAATGACTGAATTTGCGGCCCCATGGGCTTTCCACCGCACAGTGTAGTAACTTTTATGTTGCCAATTTGTTTTGCCGCTTGTCTAAATTGCTCCGCAACCTGGTCGGCAAGTTCACGGGTAGGACAAAGTATAAGTGCTTGAGTGTTGAAGTCGTTAACATCAATACTTTCTAAAATAGGAATAACGAAACACAGCGTTTTGCCACTGCCAGTTTGCGCCTGACCTATAATATCCCTTCCCTGTAACGCGCTCGGCAAAGACTGCGCCTGAATAGGCGACAATTGATGGATGCCTTGAGCGTCAAGCGCTTTTACAACTGCCGGGTTTATATCAAGGTCTTTAATTGTTTCAACTGTCATTTTTCTATCCAATGGGGAAATTCAAGCACTTGCTAGTGCGTTATATTGCTTGGAAAGCTGTCTTCAGCTTCCACTGTAGCGTTTGTCCGGCGTAAAAAGGCACCATGTCAGTACCATCTGCAAGAGTTACCTGCTCCGGCACATCCCAGTTTTCTTTCACTAAAGTCATTTTGGTTGTGTTTCGAGGCAAACCATAAAAATCTGCTCCGTAATGACTGGCAAACCCTTCTAACTTATCGAGCACACCTAATTGTTCGAAGACCTCTGCGTATAGCTCAATGGCAGACCATGCGCTGTAACACCCCGCACAACCACATGCATTTTCTTTTTTGTGTTTTGCGTGCGGCGCCGAATCGGTACCTAGAAAAAACTTCTTGTTGCCACTGGCTACCATTTCTCGCAATGCTTTTTGGTGCGTATTGCGTTTCAGTACTGGCAAGCAGTAATTATGAGGGCGTACACCACCTACCAATAAGTCATTTCGGTTGAGCAACAAGTGCTGAGGGGTAATTGTTGCCGCAACGAACTCGTTAGCCTGCGCGACAAACTCAGCGGCATCGGCTGTAGTGATATGCTCAAACACCACTTTTAATTCTGGAAAGGCCGCAGTGATACGCGATAAATGTGTGTCGATAAACACTTTTTCGCGATCGAATATATCAATGTGGCTTTCGGTAACTTCGCCGTGAATAAGGAGTAAAAGCCCCTGCTCTTGCATGGCTTCAAAAACTGGGTAAAGCGCCTCAATGCCCTTTACGGCAGCATCTGAGTTTGTTGTTGCACCCGCAGGATAGAGTTTACACGCTGTAACACCTGCTTTTTTCGCGTCGATAATATCTTGCGGCGATGTTTCATTGGTTAAAAACAATGTCATTAGCGGCTCGAAGGTACTGTCTTTTGGACGAGCGGCTTCAATACGCGCTTTGTACTCCATCGCCATCGAGGCGTTGACAACCGGGGGCACTAAATTAGGCATGACAATGGCACGTTGAAAGCAACGCGCTGTCGCAGGAACGGTTTCTTCCAGCATTTCATTATCACGAAAGTGCAGATGCCAATCATCAGGAGTGGTAATAGTTAACGTTTGCATGCCTAATTCTCTCATTACTTAAAAACGGTTTTGTATTCTGTTGCCTAACGTATTCTGTAACGTTTAGCGTTACAGCAAGTATCGGTGGACTAAGATTTCTTGGTATATGCCGCGATAATAACAATGCGCGTGCCATTCACTTTACCTTCAATGTGCAAAGGGTTATCACAGAGGCTTATTCCCCTCACGGGTGTACCGCGCTTAGCGGTAAAGCCTGCACCTTTCACATTTAAGTCTTTCACTAAATGCACATTATCGCCGGTCTGAAGGGCCGTTCCATTGCAATCTAGCGTTGCATCTCGCTCAATGAGCCCTGCTTCAGCCCAGGTTCTCGCATCGTCATCTAGGTACATCATGTCTAATGCATCTTGCGCCCACGTTTCACTACTTAAACGAGACAGCATTCTATAAGCAACCACCTGTACCGCTTGAGTTGGCGACCACATTGCGTCATTGAGACAGCGCCAGTGAAGCGGGTCTAAGCTCTCTTCACCTTCTAATTGTGAGCGGCAGGTACCACAGGTAAAGATAGCGCTTCCGGCAGTTTCATCTGGGGATTCGGGCACCATGTAAACTTCGGTTTCAGAGGTAGAATTACACAGTTCACAGGCATTGTTTGCTCTTGCTATTACGGCGTCTTGAAGCACAATTTAGATCTCAAAAATAAATTGTGTGCAATGATAGCATATTTTGATGACTATGATGCCAGCAACGAAGTAAGGCTTTTCGCTACAACTATAAGTATTTTTCGTCAGCCAATAACACTGACTACCCGACATTTACATTTTCGACGTGTTATCGCAGCTTTGTCATGTAAGGTAATACTATTGGTAAAACAGCGCCGTTTATTGGCTGTTTTGGTCGACCCAGATCAGTTTTTCAGTGTCGTAACCCGCGTTTTCTGCAAACGACATTAACTCGGCTAACACATTGTCTGGCAGCGTTTTAGTTCTTGCGAGCAGCCACAAGTAGTCTCTATCAGGACCTGTTACCAGTGCATACTGATAATTGGCTTTATCGAGCTTCATCACTACATAACTTGCGTAGAACGGCCCAAAAAATGAGACTTTAAGGTGTGCTGTAGTAGCTTCGTCTACGAAATACGCTGTTCCTTCTGCTTCTTCCCACTTTCCGGTGTCAGAGGCGTAGCCCTTGTTCACGACTTTAACGCCGCCATCATCTCGCATAGAGTATGTGGCAGTCACCTGAGTTAACCCCTCTTCAAAACTGTGATCGTATCGCGCAAGCTCATACCATTGACCGAGATACCGCTGAAGTTCAAACCCCTGTACGGGTTTCACACCTTCCGGCACGCTTGTACAACTTGCAAGCAAAGCAACAATAATGACAAGTAAAGGCCATCGTAAACTTAAGTGCATGGTAAATTCCTTAGTTCATACGTATTCATAGTGTTAGGTGTCGTATCTATCACCGCATTCATCCATACACCGCTTTTATTAAGCGAGTATCGGCGTTATTGTATCTTACAATATCATTATTCAATACGTTCCCGTAGTTTGAGGAACATGTCTTTAGCTTGTTCTTTTGAGACAGCTACTTATCACCCTTTTTAGATGATTTTTTTACATAAACTTTTTTGGATAACGCAATGCAAACCTACTTTCCTGATGCCAGCAGAATGGTCTATGGCTGTATGGGGCTTGGCGGAGGCTGGAACAACAATCCGGTAACGTCTGGCGATGTCAGCAACACTCACGCCATCATCAACAAGGCTCTAGAGCTTAACATTAATGTGTTTGACCACGCCGATATTTATACTTTCGGAAAAGCCGAAAGCGTGTTTGGTCAGGTGTTAAAAGCGAATCCATCACTTAGAGAGCAGATGACTATTCAGTCTAAGTGTGCCATACGCTTTGAAGATGAATTAGGCCCAAAACGTTACGACTTTTCAGCCAATTGGATAAACGCCTCTGTTGAGGGAATTCTATCGCGATTAAACATAGAGCAACTAGACGTTCTGCTACTTCATCGCCCAGACCCTTTAATGGAACTGCATGAAGTGGCCAACTGCTTAGCCCAGTTACAGCAGCAAGGCAAGATAAAGCACATTGGCGTGTCGAATATGCACGGACACCAAATTGCTTTTTTACAATCAGCACTCTCAACCCCCATCGTTGCTAACCAGCTGGAAATGAGCTTGGGCTTTAGAGATTGGTTAGAAGACGGTATTACCACTAACAGTGTGGCAAATAGAAACATTGGCTATGCTGCGGGCACACTCGAGCATTGCATGTTAAACAACGTTCAGCTTCAGGCTTGGGGTAGTATCGCGCAGGGTCGTTATACAGGTGCAGCAACATCTAGTGAAGCAGATAGGAATACTGCAGAGTTAGTGAAGCGTTTAGCCAGTGAATACCAAACCACGCCAGAAGCGATTGTGCTTGGCTGGTTAATGAGACACCCAGCCAATATACAGCCTGTGCTGGGCACAACTAACCTCTCACGATTAGAGGCGTGCAAAGAAGCTGAAAGCATTTCTTTATCTCGCGAACACTGGTACGCCCTTGTTGAAGCCGCACGAGGACAGGAAGTCCCCTAACGCGGGCTCATAACGCGTGCTTTTACAATACCGAAGCACACTTAACGGCACACAAAAGCACTAGACAAAGGATACTGCTATGCTGAATGGGTTTCATCATGTCGCTATTATTTGTAGCGACTACCCACGTTCAAAACATTTCTATACCGAAGTTTTAGGTTTTAAGATAATCGCTGAGAATTATCGAGAAGCCAGAGACTCGTACAAATGCGACCTCGCGCTTCCCGATGGTAGCCAAATAGAGCTGTTTTCGTTTCCCAGTGCACCAACTCGCCCCTCTCGGCCTGAGGCGCAGGGATTGAGACATTTAGCCTTTAAGGTGAATAATTTAGATTCAACGATAAAAAAATTAGCGGAAAGTGGAGTTGAGTGTGAACCTGTTCGTGTAGATGAATATACCGGCAAACGCTTTACGTTCTTCCAAGACCCTGATGAATTACCGCTAGAGCTTTATGAACTATAGATCTGAAGAGATATTTTTAAAGTTGGGCTTTTAGTAGAGCTTTTAGTCGGGATTGAGCCGGGACTTCAATAGGTCTTATCAATCAAGGCTTAAGTAGTTTTGTAGTAGATAAAAAAGGCGCCAAATCAACATTTGGCGCCTTTGTTTTTTTAAAGCTCATGTCACTAAGTACAAGCTTCTACAATCAGGAGTTACTGTATTCAGACGCTTCTATTTCAGCTAATCGCTTTTGCGTTGGGTTTTTAACAAAGTTATACACCATACCAACAAACAAAATAGCGGCAAATGCTGTTGCTACCATAAACCCGTATTTTGCATCTCCACCATTGGCGTCGCTAACCAGACCCATTATAAACGGCCCAGCGGCGGCTCCCGCAGCAGTGAAAAATAATATTACTCCCGCGACACTGCCGTGCTGATTTTTGGGAAAACAGCTAATACCTTTAGAATTAAATGTGGGGTAAATAACCGACATGAAAATACCCGTTAGTGGGAATAGATAGAGCGCAACCTGTTTGCCTCCCATCAAGCCAAGGCCAAAACAAAGTACGATAGCTCCACTGAACAGCATAAGTACTAACGCCCAGTTAAAGTGAGACATCATCCAAATTCCAACAAAGCGACCTGCTGCACGCAGAATAAAGAACGCAGTGACAGAGTAGATGGCCAATGTTTGACTAAAACCTTGGGTGTAACAATCGTATGTTGCTCTCAATGTAGAGGCGTCACACACTAAGTAACTTGGCATCCAAACATAAATCGCACTTTCTGCCGCAACGTACAAAAACGCACCTACAGAAAAACCAAGCGCATATGGGTTTTTTACCAACGACAAACTTTGGATAACAGAAACTTTTTTTACTTCGTCACCTTGCTCGCGGGTATAGTTCGGATATTTCACGAACAATGCACCAACGATAAGTACCGTACATACACCACCTGCAATCACGTATAGCCACTGCCACGCAACACCTTGATGAATAAGATACGCAACAATTAAAGGGCCGATAATAGCGCCAACACCAAAGAAAGCCTCTGCACCATTCATGGTAGACGTGTGCTGTTTAGTCGACGACGATATATCACCAATAAGAGCAAGAGCGCCTGTTTTAAATACACCAACGGCAACACCAGACAAACTCATTAAACTCACTATCAGCATGAAATCGTCGGCAATTAAAAAGCTATAACACGCCACGCCAAATATGCCTAACCCCATAATAATAGTAGGTTTTCGGCCTATTTTATCAGCTAAAAAGCCTAGAAAAAGACCTGAGAGTGCTATGCCCAACATGGGAAGTGAGTGCATAAGACTTGCTTGTGCATTAGTGACAGAAAACGCCACCTTAACTTCTTTAATAATTTCACCTACAGAGTCTGATGTCATGGCGAACATCATAAACATTAGGTAAGTTAACCATCTTATGATTCTGCTATTTGGATCCTGATTGGACATAGTAAGTCTCGCAAAAATACCGCTATTAACGCCTATAATTAAGCCTGCTCATGTTATAACGCCATTTTCATCCATTAGTAATAGACTTTTTGACGAATACATACACAAGTTTATTTGATAAAATAACTTAATCGTTTAAGATAAAAGTTAACAGAATTTAAAATCGCTGTAAACTCGTTAATTATTATCTTTAGTTAAACGCAACAGAACAGTCGTAATTGCGTAACATATTGGAGCCACCTATGAGCTATGCTGCTGACGTGAATGTTTGTCTAGACCGCATCTTGGAATCAACCGATTTGTCAGGTTTGACGAAGAAAGACGCAACACTATTTACCAAACGTCTAGAAGCGCATTTCCCGTCGCTTTTTGAAAAGTATACTTACGTTTACGGCCACCAGTATGACTGCTATTACCATTTACAAAAACTGGTAGAAACGTTAAGAGATGGCATTAAGAAAAGAAAGCCAGCGCTTAAAAAACTTGATGAAAATCGTCTCAAATCACCGCTGTGGTACCGCGACGAGAATCAGGTGGGTTTAGCTTGCTATGTAGACTTAATGGGCCCAACCCTCAACGATTTACACAAGCGAATTCCTTACTACAAGGCTCTTGGGGTCACCTACCTTCACCTTATGCCTCTATACGACGCACCGGCTGGCGACAGCGACGGTGGATACGCGGTTTCTGATTACCGTAAGGTAAATCCTATTCTTGGGACCACGGAAGATCTTGAAAAGCTTGCAGACGCGCTACTTAAGGAAGGCATAAACTTAGTTCTAGATTTTGTATTTAATCATACTTCTGATGAGCACAGATGGGCAAAAGCTGCGTTAGAAGGTGAAAGGCAGTATCAGAATTACTATTACATGTACGATGACAGAACTATTCCTGACCAATACGAGCAAACCTTACGAGAGATATTTCCTCAAGTTCGCCGCGGCAGCTTTACGTTCAATGAGCAAATGCAAAAATGGGTTTGGACCACGTTTAATAGCTTTCAATGGGATTTAAATTACAGTAACCCTGAAGTGTTTAATGCCATAACTTCTGAAATGTTATTCCTCGCTAATATCGGGTCAGCCGCGCTTCGTCTCGACGCTTTGGCATTTATTTGGAAGGAAATGGGCACAAACTGTGAAAACCAGGAAAAAGCTCACGTATTAATTCAAGCATTTACCTGCTGCTTAGAGATCGCTGCTCCTGCGGTTGTGTTCAAGTCTGAGGCTATTGTTCACCCAGATGAAGTGAATAAGTACATTGGTAGCGACGAATGTAAGCTATCTTACAACCCGTTACTTATGGCGCTGTTATGGAATAGCTTGGCTACCAGAAAAACCCGATTATTAACTCGCTCTATGCAGAAAAGCTTTCCTATCGCAGACGACTGCACTTGGGTTAACTATGTGCGTTGCCACGACGATATTGGTTGGACGTTTGACGATAACGTAGCGCAAGAACTTGGCATTAATGGGCACGACCATCGCTTCTTCTTGAATCAATTCTTTACAGGTCGTTTTGAAGGCAGTTTCGCCAACGGTGTTCCATTTGCAGAAAATCCGTCAAACGGAGATTGTCGAGTCTGTGGTTCACTTGCATCGCTGTGTGGCCTTGAAAGCGCACTACAAAATGGCGATAGCAAAGGTGTTGAAGAGGCTGTTAGTCGTATGTTGCTACTTTACGGCATAACTTTTAGCATCGGTGGTATCCCGCTCCTCTATTCTAGCGACGAAATTGCCAAACTTAACGACTACAGCTATCGCAATGATGAAACCAAACAACACGATGACCGCTGGGTAAATAGAATTGCCGTTACGCCAGAAGATATTTCCCTCGCAATGGGAGAAGTTAATCGTGAGTTAAGTCAGCAAGAAGAAGCAAGCGTTAAAGTCTTTAACGGCCTTCAGCATATGTTAGAAATACGCAAGAGCAATGCTGTTTTTGGAAAGGCAAAAACCTTCATCTTAGAGGCAAGCAACCAACATTGTTTTGCTTTTTTAAGAGAAAACGAACACGGTGAAAAGCTACTAGTGTTGAGCAACTTCAGTGAATACCCTCAACAGGTAGATGGCGAAATATTAACAACGCTTGGCCGCAATCCGGGTGAAGATTTACTTTCTAGCGTACACTTCAAAGGCGACGAATCTGTAATTACACTGCGTCCATTCCAGCAACTATGGATTAAGGGCGCCTAATACATACAGAAAAAATGTGTTTGGCTTCTTTTTGCTTCTTTTGATACCAGAGTCAAAAGTAAGAGGCCAGGCGCAGAACTCCTCAACAAAACAACGTGCTAGACCGGTGAAACGCTGGTCTAGCATTCATGTTAAATTAGCGCATAAATTGCGTTACTTCTAATATCGAAACAATCAAAAACTCGTAGTAAATAATTGAAAATTACATTTCCAGCAAGTATTTAGCTTTTTTACTATTTTTTCAGGAAAAAAGAAGCATTCACGCTATACTTAAGTATAAAGCCGGCTTATTAAAAAACCGAATGAGCGGTGATGCGTTTTTTTAAATAATGAGGTTTTGCTGGCTAGCTTAGAGGCACTAATACTTTAAAAGGAGTTAAATAGGAAATTACGGCAAATGTGGGAATGGCGTGAAATATGGATATCATTATGGAGAAGGAAATTAAGATGCACGGCGAAAGCAGTCTTGAATACATATGTCCCCATTGCGGGGCAATAAACACATGTCAAATTGGTATACTTAAAGAAATGTATATCGAACAATTTGACGCTTGCGTTGGCTGTAAGAAGCATTTAAGCCTTACACCAGCAGACGGTATTGGCGGCAGAGTGAATCTTGTTATTGATGCAGTAGAATCGGACAATCGCTACAGATAGTAAAATTGATAAGTACAATCTGCGCTGCAAAGATCCGAGAAGTTAAAATTAAAAAACCGCCTAGTAGTGAGTGATACAGGCGGTTTTTTGTGTTGTCTTAGCTAGGCACTTAAATTAATTAGCAAAGAAATCCCGTCTCAACTCGCTATCGGTAAGAAACTTTCCGCCTAGTGCCGATGTTTTAGTGTACGAGTTCGTGTCTTTTATTCCCCGTGCCTTAACGCAATAATGAGTTGCATTAATCGACACCGCCACATCGTCTGTTCTCGCAAGCGTTTGAATAGCCACCAGCACCTGCTGAGTTAAGCGTTCCTGGACTTGCGGGCGCTGCGCAAAAAAGCTCACTAAGCGATTAATTTTAGACAATCCAATAACAGTGTCGTTAGGGATATAAGACACCGTAGCCGTTCCATCAATCGTCACAAAATGATGTTCACATGTACTGGTCAAACTGATATCTGAGACCTGAACAGGCTGGTCAATCTGCATTTTATTTTCAATCGCAGTAATCTTAGGAAACTTCCTATAGTCTAAGCCACCGAAAATCTCATTGACGTACATTTTGGCAATACGCTTTGGCGTATCACATAAACTGTCGTCCTCTAAATCTAGGCCAAGCGTTTCCATGATGTCTCGCATCGCACTTTCAATCCGCGTACGCTTTTGTTCATCACTAAGATTATTAGAAACCATAGGCGTCTCTAGCCCTTTAGTCTCTAGAACTTCTCGTACACGTCTTGCTGAATCAGATAGTGAGGGGTCTAGTGCATCGCGCACAATTACCGCTTCTTTTGCTAACATTGGATTATCCGTATTTGACTTCTTTTTTGAACTTTTACGCACATCAATGCGTTAGAGATCGATTAGGCAGTAAAATGACTTTTTTTTAATGTCATTGCCTTACAACATGAGATTGTCTCACAATCGTTATATCACTTTAATTTCAACATATTAGGAAACACCTTGATATCACCCATTTTAATTACAGGTGCCAGTCAACGACTGGGGTTAGCAATGGCAGACAGCTTGCTAGAAGAAGGGTATACCGTTGTCGTAACCTACAGAACGCTGCGACCCACTATCTCAACGCTCAAAGATAAAGGCGCTATCGTCTTACATGCAGATTTTAGCACTGAGACGGGTATTGATCGAGCAATTGATGATATTAAGGCGGTTAGTGAGAGCTACCGCGCGATTATTCATAATGCCTCAGACTGGGCCCAAGAAAAAGATCACGACAACAAGCATGATCTATTCAACCGCATGATGAATGTACACGCTCTAGCCCCTTACCGAATCAATTTAGCGCTATCGCAATCGTTATCATCGCAGGGTGGTTTTAGCGACATTATTCATATGACCGATTACGTGCAAGATACCGGCAGTGAAAAGCACATAGCCTACGCGGCGAGTAAAGCTGCGCTACAAAACCTAACGCTTTCTTTTGCCAAAAAGCTTGCCCCAAAAGTAAAGGTAAACAGCATTGCCCCCGCGTTATTGATGTTTAATGAAGGCGATGATGATGCATACAAAGAAAAGGCATTAAAGAAATCGTTGCTTGAAACCGTGCCCGGCGCCGAAGAGGCGGTAAAAGCAATGCATTACTTGTTGAACAGTGAGTACATCACTGGTCAGACGTTGCATTTAAACGGCGGAAGAAACCTAAAATAGCAAAGTCCAGATTCTTGCTCTACACGCCGACCGCCGGTGAAATATATCAATGAGAGTATTGGTAGGAATGTGTGCTGCCGGTATACTTGGCGTCTAACACCGTGACTTACTAACCGAGACATATTATGCAAGGCTCCCGCACTATGAAGCCTGAGTGGCATGACAGCGACGCTATCATGCTTGCTTGGCCTCACGCGCAAACAGATTGGTCTGAATGGCTAGAAGAAGCTAGAGAGACATATCTTAACGTAATCAGCGCAGTCAACCGATACAATGCTGGTGTAATTTTACTGTGCGCCCCTGCTGATGTTGATGATCTAAAAGCGCGTATTTCGCCATCGGCTAATGTCATGATTGTCGAGGCCGTATTCAACGATACCTGGATGCGCGATTACGGCTTTATCACCTGTACAGATAGCGAGGACAACGGCCATCCAACTGAATTTAGGTTTAATGGTTGGGGCAATAAATTCAACGCGCAAGACGATAACCTTGTTAATCAGCGCTATCTCGCCGCATTATGTCAGTCTGTCATGCGCAGCAGTCCTATCGTTGCTGAGGGCGGCGCACTTGAGATTAACGATGAAGGGCACTTATTATCTACGTCTCAATGTTTGCTAAACCCAGAGCGTAATGGTGACCTGTCGCTAGCGGCATACGAAGGCATTTTCTGCGAAATGCTTGGCGCCAGCAAAGTGACAATATTAGAACATGGTCACCTTGAGGGCGATGACACCGACGGTCATATCGACACGCTTGTACGATTTACCCCTGATACAGGCCTAGTTATTCAAGCCTGCGAAAATCGCCCAAACGACTCGCATTTCGATGCACTAAACGCCTTGTGTAATGAGTGCGCAGAGCGCTTGCCAGAATATCAGCAGTATCGACTACCGCTGCCATACATTGTAAGTGACGATGGCGATCGGCTTCCTGCATCTTACGCCAACTACCTTATTTGTAACGGCGCAATCTTGCTTCCCATTTATGGAGAGGATGAAGATAGAGAGGCGATTTCAGTTATTCAAAAAGCTTTTCCTACCTATATCGTTGAACCAATTGACTGTCGCGTACTCGTAAAGCAATACGGCAGTTTGCACTGTATCTCAATGCAAGTGCCAAAGAACACGCTAAAAAGTGTCATTATCGAAAACTTAAAAAAAGGAGTATCACTTTATGCCCCCAGCTAAGTTAAAAGTTGGCCTTGTACAACAGGCCGTAAGCGATAACGACAAAGCGACAAACTGGAATAAAAGTGCTGAACAAGTGGCCAAACTTGCCGCTGAAGGATGTGAGTGTATCTTGCTACAAGAGCTCCACAGTACACTGTATTTTTGTCAGCAAGAAGATACCGACGCTTTCGATTTAGCCGAACCTATTCCCGGCCCCGCAACCGAGTTTTTCGGTGAGCTGGCAGAGAAACACAATATTGTTTTAGTAACGTCACTTTTCGAAAAGCGAGGCTCTGGGCTTTATCACAACACTGCCGTTGTGTTTGATAGAAGTCGGGAAATTGCGGGCAAATATCGCAAAATGCATATACCCGACGACCCTGGCTTTTATGAGAAGTTCTACTTTACCCCTGGCGATACCGGCTTCACGCCGATACAAACCAGCATTGGTAAACTAGGCGTTTTAGTGTGCTGGGACCAGTGGTACCCAGAGGCGGCAAGACTGATGGCCATGGCTGGTGCTGACTTATTGTTTTACCCCACCGCAATTGGCTGGGATGTAAACGACACAGATGAAGAACGTGCTCGTCAGCACGGCGCGTGGGAAACCATTCAGCGCGCTCATGCCGTCGCTAATTCCCTGCCTGTTATTGTAGCGAACAGGACAGGCTTCGAACCCTCGCCTAACCCTGCAGACCCAGGCATTCAGTTTTGGGGACAAAGCTTTATAACCGGAGCTCAAGGGGAAATACTGGCAAAGGCGGACGCCGACGGGGAGACCACACTTTCAGTTGAATTAGACATGTCGCGTACTGAAAACGTGAAACGTATTTGGCCATACTTTCGCGACCGTCGCATAGACGCTTACGATGATTTAACTAAGCGTTGGCGCGACTAGTAACAATTAGACACTCGTAGCTTGAAAGCTGTGACTAATGTGTCGGGTCAAAAGAGCTATGTCTAGTAAGCATTTCCCTAGGGCGTGTTGAACTTTGTTGTACGAGTTTTAGGCTAAATGTACAGCAAAGATCAACACGCCCCAGACATAGCTTACAATTATGCACTCTCAACATTCACTTTTATTGAATCACGTCCCGAATATAATACCGTCGTACATCATAAAAGCTTTGCGTTCATTTTTATCCAGCAAAGCCAGCATAACCTCATCATCAATATCTAACCCACCAGTAAATTGCCCGAACGCAGGCATAACAAACAGAGCTTGTGTGGCAACAAAGCACTTTCCCGAGTAGCGTCTGCGGGAAATTGAGGTACGCATTTTCGGATGAAAGTGACCAATAATTTGAGCCCTGCTCAACTCTTCATCGCCATTTTCAACAGCCAATACTTTTGGCTCATGGCGAAATACCACATCGTAAAGGCCCTGCTGATGCAAATGTATTTCTTCGCACGCATCACCAGGAATGCCGTCGGGCAAATCGGGGTCGTGGTTCCCCTCAACCCAGCTCCACTCATTTACCTGTAAAACCAGTTCACTTAAGCGCTCACGATCACTTGGTGTCATTCTAGACATACTGTATTTATCGTGAAAACTATCACCCAGGCTGATAACTCGCTTAGGTTGGTAGTCGTGAATAATGGCTTCGAGCCGCTTTAACGTTGCTTGTGAATCTAAACTGGGCAGCGGATTTCCATAACTGCGTAAATAGCTGCCTTTTTCCAAATGAAGGTCTGATACGACCAACCAGTCTAGCGATGGTAAGTAAGCCACTCCGCGGGCATCGAGTACCCACAGCAAGTTCGCAAACTTAGTGATACTCAATGTTCTTTTTGCTAACTGCTGCGTTAGCCAACTATCGCTAATTGCCAATTGATACCTATTTTTGTTGTGAAAGCAGTGCGCGCACATCCTCTAACATATTTTCTGCTTCTGCATAGAGATCGGCTTGTTCAATAATGGCCTGAGCCCCTGCACCTTTAATTTGCTCGCTGCGAACGTTTAGCACGATAGGGATCGCCATAGGCGAAACCTTTTCTAAATTGACCAGGGTGGCGTTATCCACATAGCGAATCAATAAATTCGCCAACCGCGTTAAATCTAGTAGCTCTCGCTCTGCATCTTCCCTCGCCACTTTTAAAAGAATATGGTCGGGATCGTGCTCTCGCAAGGTGTCATAAATTAAGTCAGTGGAAAACGTAACCTGCTTCATGGTCTTTTGACTTGCGTGGTATCGCTGCTCTGTAAGCCCACTCACTACCGCCACCTGCCTGAAAGACCGTTTAAGCATGGGTGCTTGCAGCATCCAATCTTCAAGCTCGTCGCCAAGTATATCAGGTTGAAAAAGGCGCTGTAGCTGTTGTTGCGTTATCGGGTTCACTGCGGCGATCGAAAGTCCGTAATCGGTAACGCTGAAACTGAGCGGTTTTATACTCATTTTTTCCATACGGCGGGTTAACAGCATTCCCAGCGTTTGATTGGCTTTTCTACCGTCAAAGGTATAGAAAAGCGTGTAATAAGCCTGTCTAAACGGAAACTGCTCTACCAGTACGCTATCGGGTTTAGGTAATTGGGAGAACGCCTCTTGAAGCGTTAACCACTCCTGAACCTGCTTTGGCAAAGTTTGCCATTGGGATGGCTTGGCTAAAATAGCTCTAACGCCGTCGGCTAAATAAGTAGAAAGAGGCATTTGACCGCCGCTATAACTCGGAATTTTTGGCTCTTTTGCTTTTGCGGGTTTTGCATGCAGCTGCATATCTCTTATTGCTTCGTACTTAAGCACTTCTCCGGCGAAGTAAAAAGTATCTCCTGGGGTAAGCTGCTGGGCAAAATACTCTTCTACTTCACCAATAATTTTTCCCTGATTACCACGCCGTATACGCTTCACTTTCAGACGACCCGACTCAACAATTGTGCCTATGTTTTGTCTATGGCGCTGTATTACTCGGCGATTGGCCGGCGAAAACGTACCGTCTTCATTCTTAGTCAGCCTTTGGTAACGCTCGTAGGCATTGAGAGCGCTGCCGCCATCAAGGGTAAACTGCCACAGTTTCTCGAAGTCGCTTCTATCCAACCCCTGATAAGGCGTAGCGTTAAGTATTTGGGCATATAATGTATCTGGAGTGTCGGCTTGGCTGCACAGGCAATTCAAAATAAACTGCGGAATAATATCAAGAGCCCCCGCATGTGGAGCATCACCGTCTAACTCACCTGCATTTATCGCTGTGATAGCAGCTTGGCATTCTAATGCTTCAAAGCGGTTTGCAGGAACAAGTAATGCCTCACTGGGTTCATCAAGCCGGTGATTGGCGCGTCCGATTCGCTGCAACAGACGGCTCACACCCTTAGGTGCGCCTACCTGAATAACTTTGTCTACATCTCCCCAGTCTATACCAAGCTCAAGCGCAGATGTGCACACTACGGCACGGAGCAAACCGCTGGACATCATTGCTTCGGTTTTACGCCGCTGCTCTTTACTCAAACTCCCGTGATAGAGCGCGATAGGGAGCGCTAATTTATTTGCCTCCCACAACATTTGAAACAATAGCTCAGACTGGGCGCGTGTATTGACAAAAACCAAGGTTGTGTTGGCTTTCTCTATCGCTTCATAGATATCATCAATAGCATAACGAGCCATGAAACCGCCAAAAGGCATGCGCGCTTTAGACTGAAGCATCTCAACTTTAGGCTTCTCTCCCGCTTTCACCTTTACAATATTGGCTTGGCTATCGGTACCTGCAAGCCAAGCTCCCAAGATGTCAGGAAAGGCAACAGTTGCCGACAGCCCAATTCGCTTTAAGGCAGGTGACAGTATCGATAAACGCGCTAACGCAAGAGATAGGAAATCCCCTCGTTTATTAGCCATTAAGCTATGGGTTTCATCGATAATAACCCGCTTTAACTTGCCAAAAAGCTTATCTGAATCGGCATAGCTAAGCATTAGCATGAGGGATTCCGGCGTGGTCAGTAAAATATGAGGAGGCTTTTTACGCTGACGCTGGCGTTTGTGAGAAGGCGTGTCTCCTGTGCGCGTTTCGGCACTAATGTCCAGCCCCATTTCCTCGATAGGCTGCAGCAGGTTTCGGTGAATATCTTGGGTTAACGCCTTCAAAGGAGAGATATAGAGAGTATGTAAGCCGCTAAAGCCCGATGAAGTCGTTAACTCATGCAGCTCTACTAAACTTGGTAAGAAACCAGACAAGGTTTTACCAGCTCCCGTGGGCGCAATAAGTAACGTGCAGTCGTGCTTGTCTTTTTCCACCAGCATGGTGCGTTGATAATCACGCAGTTGCCAACCTTTCTTGTAAAACCACTCAGCAAACACTGGGGGAACGGATTTCATTTGTATCTCTTACCTTAATTTTTACTCATTATACGCTTGCTAGCGACTAAGGTTTATTTAACAGGGGGAACGATTAAGGCCGTGTCGTAACCGTATCGTCATCAAGGTGTCAATTTACTGTCAAGATGAGCCATTATGGTAGAACTACCAAACGACCTATTTGAGCATTTCAATGATTAAGGCCCCCCATTTCAGAAGTGTTTTTATCTCAGATACACACCTTGGCAACAAAGACTGCAAAGCAGAATTTCTACTTCACTTTTTAAACAATATGACCTGCGACACGCTGTATTTAGTCGGTGATATTGTTGATATGTGGTCTATGAGCAAGCAATTTCGCTGGCCAGATGCGCATAACGAAGTTATCCATAAAATTATGCAGCTAAGTCATGACTCTACCAAGGTGGTTTTTTTACCAGGTAATCACGATGCACCATTACAAAAGTATTCTGGAATGCAGTTTGGTGATATTGAAATAAAATGCCAATATATCCATGAAACAGTAGCTAATAAACGCTACCTTGTACTGCACGGAGATCAATGCGATCAAGACGTTACACTAGGTCGCTTTCATGCTTGGATAGGAGATAAAGCCTACGATGCTCTGCTGTTTGCTAATCGCTGGTTTAACTTAATCCGCAGCTGGAGAAAACAAAACTATTGGTCGCTAGCCGGCTACATAAAGCAGCGGGTTAAAGGGGCGAATCAAGCGATAGCGCGTTATAAAAACGCCACTACAAAGCGAGCATTAGACCTTAAGTTAGACGGCGTAATCTGCGGCCATATCCATCACCCAGAGTCCGACATTGTTAATGGAATTCATTACGTGAACGACGGTGACTGGATAGAAAACTGCTCTGCGCTAGTTGAAGATAGCACCGGAAAGTTAGAGCTAATTGATTGGGTGGTTTATACCAAACAAGATACTGTATCAGAACTTGATTTTAGTCATCTAGACACAACCAATAAGGCAGCCTAATTCGCTCTTGAAAAAACTTAAGCGTTATCAGTACGAACGATATGCGGTACTTTGCAAGTTAGCGTACCCGAAAGAGTTTGACTATGCCTCACTGGGCTTTTCGGCACAGCACCACCATGCTGTAACTGACGCCAGAGGCATTGTTGTAGCCAGAATTCTTTGCCGCCCTAACAAAAAAGAAGTCATTGTACTGTTTAGAGGAACCCAATCGTTGCGGGACTGGCTACTCAACTTTTGTATTTTTCCAAGTAAAGCAAAAGGTCAATTTGCAGATAAATCTGCGCACAATGGGTTTGTGCACTTTGGCTATCAATTTTTGCTTAATCAGAGAAGCCAATCTGTTTCTACTGATCCAACCGGGAAAAATACAAAGCCCAAAAACCTCAGTATTTATGAGGACATTGAAACTAAATTAGCGCCTCTTATTGAGGCGGGAAAGCGCATTACTCTAACCGGGCATTCGTCTGGTGGCGCAATGGCCGTGTTAGCTGCACAACGTTTGGAGCTAAAATTCCCAAAATCGGTGCGCCGTGTTGTTACATTTGGACAGCCCTCAACCAGTTACTTGCGTTATTACAAGCACTACTTACTTCACCACCGTACGTTTCGAGTGTGCTGCGACTTAGATATAGTGACATTTCTGCCGCCCATCCCCGGTCTGTTTAAGCATGTCGGGCGCTCGCTCTGGCTTCACAACGAACGGGTTTACGATAACGCCAAACCTATTTGGCGACTATATCGCGTTCTATCCCAGTGGCTAATTTCGCCCATCTCTTACCACTACATGCATAAATACATTCGTAATAAAGACTTTTTTGATAAGCACTAAGCGCACTTGCGAAAGTGGTCGCTTTGCCCCAATTTTACCGTATGTAGATTTAATAGAAATTTTAAAAGGGTAGCTATCTGTGCATCCGTCTACATGGCTAAAAACTGATAACACTGGTTTATTCTGTGAACCTGGAGGGTTTTATATCGACCCTATGACAGAAGTGACTACGGCGTTAGTAACTCACGGCCATGCGGATCATGCTAGGGCTGGACACCACTGTGTTTACGCAAGTAAAGAAACTCTCGCCATTATGCAAACTCGCTACGGCGAGGATATGGCTAAGCACCAACATACCGTTACATTGGGCGAGACAATCACGTTTACCGACGTGTCTGTGACTTTTTACCCTGCCGGCCATATTTTAGGCTCCACGCAAATTTTGCTTGAATATAAAGGGTTTCGGGTTGTGGTTTCTGGTGATTATAAACGGCGGCACGACCCAACATGCCCACCGTTCAAAGTAGTGCCATGCGATGTTTTGATAACAGAGGCCACATTTGGCCTTCCTGTTTTCAAACACCCTCCGATTGAGAACGAAATAGATAAGCTTTTACATTCACTCAGAGTGTTTCCCGAGCGTTGCCACCTTGTAGGCGCCTATGCCTTAGGTAAATGCCAGCGTCTCATAATTGCCTTGCGAGACGCTGGATATCACAAACCCATATATTTGCATGGAGCACAGCTAAAACTTTGCGACCTGTATCAGCAATTTAATATTGATCTTGGAGAGTTAATTCCTGTTTCTGAGGTGGGTGATAAAAAAACACTAGCGGGAGAGATAGTTATTGCGCCACCTTCAGCATTGTCAGATAGATGGTCGAGAAGCCTTCCAAATGTTCGCACAGTAATGGCTTCGGGATGGATGCAGATACGCGCTAGAGCGAAACAGCGCAATGCTGAACTACCGCTTATTATTTCCGATCATTGCGACTGGCCCGAACTACTTATGACGATAGAGCAGGTAAATCCTAAAGAAGTGTGGGTTACCCATGGAAGAGAAGACGCACTGATGTATCAGGCAGAGAAAATGGGATACAAAGCTCGCGCGCTTTCACTCGTAGGCTACGACGAGGAAGAACAGGGAGGAGATTAATGGAGGCGTTTAGTGATTTACTTGAACAGCTTTACTACACCGCGGGAAATAAAGCGAAGGCCCAGCTAATAGCAGACTATATTGCCAATACACCAGATCCTGACAGAGGATGGGCTATTGCGGCTATGGCGGGAACACTTCGTTTTGATTTTTTTAAACGAAATACGGTGAAAAAACTTATTGCTGAGCACACCGACCCACAGCTGTTTGCGATGAGTTACGACTATGTTGGCGAAGTAAGTGAGACCGTGGCACACCTTTGGCCACATAGTGAGGCAGTTTCTCCGCTGCCGTCTCTTCATAGCATTGTTGATACCTTCGCCAACGTTGCTAAACAACAGGTATCAAAAACCCTCGCTGATTATTTAACGATGATGATGCCGTCGCAGCGCTGGGCCTTACTAAAGCTAGGTACTCGAGGATTACGCATAGGTGTATCTGCACGTTCAATAAAACAGATATTGGCTGATTACGGAAACAAAGATATCAAAGAGATAGAAACTCTCTGGCATGCAGTTACGCCTCCCTATACGCAGCTGTTGCAATGGTTAGAGGGAAAAGCCGATAAGCCTGATATTGAAAATGCGGTTACCTTTCACCCTGTAATGCTGTCACACCCCATAGAGGAAAGCGATATTGACGGCTTTGAGCCAAGCATGTGGCAAATTGAAAATAAATACGACGGTATTCGTGTCCAGCTTGCGGTAAACACAGAGAAAACCATACAAAAAATACCTAGCGACAACACAGAGGAAAGCGACATCGAAAAAGCGCTGTTTTCTCGAACCGGCGATGACATTAGCCATTCTTTTCCCGACTTGCTAGAACACATGCAAGGCAACATGGTGTTAGATGGCGAGTTACTGGTAATTCAAAATGAGAGTGAAGAAGCAAAGGAATCAACCGCATCAATTGCCCCCCCTAAAGTCGATACCTTTAACGCACTGCAACAAAGGTTGAATAAGAAGAAACCTGCAAAGTCTTTAATGCAGTCCAACCCAGTAGGACTCATTGTATACGATGCGTTAGTTTTGGAAGGTGAACAGTTAACCTCACTCACATTACAAGAGCGTCGTAAAAAATTAGCCGCTTGGATTGAACATAAAAAGATACCTCGGGTATTTTTATCCAACACGCTTGAAGCCTCATCGCCACAAGAGCTGAGACAATTACACCGCCGCGCTTGCGCTAACCGATCAGTTGAAGGTCTTATGCTTAAACGCCTTGATAGCACCTACGTGCCGGGACGCCCCAAAGGCAAATGGTTTAAGTGGAAGCGCGACCCGCTTGTAGTCGACGCGGTGATTATGTATGCGCAGCGAGGCCATGGAAAACGCTCAAGCTTTTATTCAGACTTCACGTTTGGAGCATGGCAAGGAGAGCAGCTTTTGCCCATAGGCAAAGCCTATTCGGGTTTTACCGATGAAGAGCTTAAGAAATTAGATAACTGGGTAAGGCGCAACGCTATCGGTCGCTTTGGACCCGTTCGGGAAGTAAAGAAAGAGCTGGTTTTCGAAGTAGCTTTTGACGCGGTTCATCCTTCAAACCGCCACAAGTCGGGCGTCGCCCTTCGTTTTCCTCGTATTCACCGTATTCGCTGGGACAAACCAGCGAATGAGGCGGACACACTGGAAGCGCTCAAACAGCTTATTGAGCGCTAACCATGAGATATTGGTTAAAGCCTATTTGGCAATATCCTGCTGGGTAGGCAGTGCGCTAAACGCGCCATACTGAGTTACTGTATAAGCCCCGCAGCGAATTGCAAATTCAGTGGCCTCGCTCACATTTTCAAAGCTGCTTGCCCACGCATCAAATTCATCTGTGCTTTTGACTTTCGTTGAAAGGTAATAAAGAAAGCCACCAATAAATGAATCGCCTGCTGCCGTAGTGTCTTTCACATCCATTTTAGGAGACGCTAACGTACCACTGAATGCCTGAGTGATATAGTGGATAGGTTCGCCACCATCTGTGACTAGAACCACTTTAACGCCGCTTTCTAACCACTCCTGCACTTTCGCGTCTGCGTTTTCTTCTCCATAAAGTTCAGCAAGTTCTTCGCGACTTGCTTTCAAAATGGATACCCGCTGTGCTGCGCTATCTATTCTTGCTGGTGCATTCGCGGTGTCATCCCAAAATGCAGGGCGATAATTAATGTCTAAACACACCATCATTCCCTTCTGCTGTGCTTTATCGAGAATAAATTCTGTGCCGGGAATCAGTTCTGGACCAGCCAAGGAGCCTGAGCAAAAATGTAGAACCGTATCTTTTTCACAGTCAATTGTGGCTAAGTCCTGCTCGGTGATGTGCTTGTGCGCTGCATTATCTACATAAAAATCAAAAGAACGCTCACCATCTTCATCTAAATTTACAAAGGCTAAAGCTGTATTACCTTCGCTTGTAGACCACACGAAGTCAGTATTAACTTTATAATGCGCTAACATCTCTTTTAAAAATGCACCAAAGGTGTCATCGCCTACCTTTGATACCATGGCGCTATTTCCACCAAGCTGAGATACGGCAACAGCCACGTTAGCTGGCGCACCGCCCGCATAAGGTTGGAATGGTTTCATTGCCGGTATGTCGCCGTCTTTTGGCGCCGCACCTTGGCTTAACATATCGATAAGTACTTCACCTAAACATAATATTTTCATACCAGCTCCACTGTATTTTGAGTATTACCAACCGTAGCGCAAATTTTAAATTTTTACACTGGGTTAATAGATCGTTAATTGACTATAGTATCATCTTTCCATTGCATTAAATCAACCAGATTGATTTAATGCATGAAAAATTTATACTTTGGTTGATGATCTAATAACCAGATTTAAAGCCGTAACAGGGTTTCAATCTCAACGGTAAGCAGGAGTTGGCAAAATAACAATGGCAATACATTTAGCGGATAGCCGCTCTGACAATGAACGCGCAATCATTGCGCTCATTAATAAACATGGCGAGCTACCAAAAACAGAAATAGCTGAATTAACTGGCCTATCAGCACAATCTGCTACCGTTATTATTAAGAAGCTCGAAAGCGATGGGCTGGTAAAACGGAATGCGCCTATCAAAGGAAATGTGGGGCAACCCAAAGTACCATTCAGCCTAAATGTCGATGGCGCACTCAGCCTTGGCCTTAAAGTGGGAAGGCGCAGTTACGATATGACTCTTCTCGATTTATGCGGCAACGTTAGGGCCACTATTAGCGAAAAAGTGGCCTATCCTACTGTTGATGGGCTCTTATCTTTTTCTGAGCGTGCAGTAAACGCTTTGTTAAAGCAGGTTACGGTTGAACAAAAGACGCGATTACGCGGGCTGGGTGTTGCTATGCCGTTTGAAATTTGGACATGGGCTGAAGAAGCCGCGGCTCCATTAGCAGTACTAGAACAATGGAAGCAATTCGATCCAAAATCAGCATTAGAAGCGCTGCTCTCACTACCTGTTATTATCTGTAACGATGCCGCAGCGGCCTGTAGCGCGGAGATGTCATTTGGTAATCCAAAGGGGTTCACTCACTTTCTCTATTTATTTGTGGGAACATTCTTAGGTGGCGGACTAGTTATTAACAACGCCCCCTATTTAGGTAAAGCCGGCAATGCTGGTGCCGTAGGTTCTCTGCCATTTTTTAACGGCAAGAACGAGCATCAACTCCTTGCCCAGTCGTCACTCTTTGTGTTGGAAAATACACTCAATCAAAACGGCATAAATGGAAAGCAAATTTACGATATACACGGACACTGGAATTTTGATGAAATCTATATCGCAAATTGGGTAAAAGCTACTGCAAAGGGGCTTGCCTTTGCTGCCCAGTGCGCTGCAGGGTTACTGGATATAGAAGGCGTGATTATTGATGGTGCGTTGCCAGAACCTGTTAAATCCCTGTTAGTTGAAGAAACTCGTCGCGCGCTGTCTCAACGGGATATGCGAGGCATTGCTTCACCCACTATCACAGAGGGTAAAGTAGGTGCGAGGGCGCAGTCTATTGGAAGCGCCAATCTTCCTTTGGTGGCAAATTATTACTAAGGCGTGAAATCGTTCTAGCGGACATTGGAATGTCACACGCCGCCTTTAGCCTAACTCGCTTTTGAGTTGACAGGCTGAAATAAAAAACGCCCCTCGGGGCGTTTTCTAATGCTAAAGCTTTGCTAACTTTTTAAGTTTTTATCGAGGAAGTCTATCAAACCTTGATACAGTTCTCTTCTGTCTTCTTCATCAAAAACACCGTGACCGGCCTGAGAATATTGTAAATACTCTGGCGGGTTGCCGGCTTTTATTAGTGCTTCAGACAACGCTTCTGAGTTAATCTCTGGTACGCGTCTATCTTTTGAGCCATGAATAAGCATCACTTTCGCTTTAATTTTATCCACGTGATACAGCGGAGAATACGCTTTTAATTGCGCTTTATCGTTGCCTAGCACACGTTGCAAATACGCTTTTCCACCCCAGTTGTTGGGAATGTCACTTTCTGTAAACATGTACTCTAGGTCGTAAATTCCTACGTAACCTACCGTACAGTTGTATAAGTCAGGCTCTTTTACTACAGACATAAGCGCCGCGTAGCCACCGTAGCTAGCTCCGTATGCGCAAACATTGTCGCCATCGACTAACTGCTGGTCTATCGCCCATTTAACGGAGTCATTGATGTCATCAATCATTTTTCCGCCCCATTCGCGATAGCCTAACTTCTTGTATCTTTCGCCATAGCCGTCACTGCCTCTAAAATTAACCTGTAGTACGGCATAACCTCGGCTTGCAAGTAACTGAACTTCACTATTGTAATCCCAAAAATCTCGCGTTCCACTTTGATGCGGCCCACCGTGGATCACCACCACCAAAGGGGGTTTGTTCTCAGGTGAACTCTCTTTTCCCTGTGTTTTCGGAAGGGTGAGATAACCTTTGATAATTTCGCCATCTGAGGCTGTGACATTTATTGGCTTCACGGGCGCGAGAAGACGTGGATCTATCCAAGAGCTATTAGCCCATATAAATTGGGCGGCAAGGGTTTCGCTGTCAAATAGATAGTACTCTCCGGGGTTTACGTCACTTCTTACATGCACTAGTAGCGTTTTCCAATCTCTGGTATGACTGGCGATAGTAACGGTTTGTTCACCAAATGCGTCAACCAGCGCTTTGTGGATTTCACTAGCGCGGGTAGCATCTTGTGCGTAAACATATTCAGATGTACCTGGATATGTAATGCCCACAGCCGGCAAGCCCTGTTTGTCGAATACCACCTGCTCGATATCTGTATTGTGCGACTGAAAAATTTCGCTCGATTCGCCGGTTTCTAGGTTAAGCTTAAAATAGGTATAAATACCTTCTTCACCAGTAAAGCCCGTCATGTAAACGTACTTTTCATCTTCGCTTAAACCGCGGGGGATCATATCCTCTGCTACGCTAAACACGTCTTCGAGATTCTTCCACTCGCTGTCATTGTTTTCTCTGTATGCAGCGTGATAATTTCCCGTTTCATCTTGCCAACGCATAAAAATAACTTGGCCATTTTTCGTTGCCAAAGGACGGCTACGTTTGTGGGGAAGAACATCTACTTTCCTTTTTCTCCCCGACGTTATGTTGAGTTTGCTGATAATTGCTGGCCTCACCCGATTGTTGTAGTAGGTGTTACCCTCTTTATCCCAAGGATATTCAGCAATTAGAATATACCTGTCGTCATTCTCTAACAGACTGATAACGTCTTGGCTGGCGAGTGAATCGTCTTTATTAGTAATTCGACTCCCAGTTTGCTCATCACTTGCTCTGTAACCATAAAGCATTTCTCTTTTGCTGCCGTCGAAATTCATAGCGAAGAGTTCGCCAGTAGGTACGGGTCTATCAAAAGAAAATTGCTTTTCCGCATATTCAAAAACAAGACGCTCATTATTGACCCAAGTAACGCTGTGAATAATGTCGTTATTTTGAGGTCGCACTCCGCCTACAATTTTCATATCACCAGTAGAAAGAACACCAAGCACAACCTTGTTATCTAGACGAACTCGAGCAGCGAGATGTTTTCCATCTGGAGAAAGTTGCAGATCGAGATAATCACCATGCTTGATGAAGTAATCCAGAGGGAGTTTATCGCTTGCAGATGTGGATGAAGAAATGAATAGAGAATAAACAGCCAGCATGGCCAGAAAAATCCGTTTCATATATGTCCTTTTAACTATTTTTTAAGGCGTAGGCGGGTAAACCTACATTACCAATAGAGGTTTTTCAACAGTGCGAACAAGCATAATGTCATTGTTAATGTTAACTTATTCGCACATATCTCTTTTCACCCTAAAAAGAGAACACTATCGGGTGACAACGTTTTTTGCCCCTTTGAGAAGTGCTTCTTTATCAATTTTATTGGGAACTTCAACGCCTCTTCGCGCTGCGGGACGAGCCTCTATGCTGTTCTTCCAACGAGTAAGATTGTCCAACCCGTCAATACTTGCTCCTGACCATTCGTAGGTTCTTACCCAGCACCAATTAGCCATATCAGCTATAGAATAGTCATCTACTAAGTATTCATTGTTTGCCAAATGCCCGTCCAACACTTCGAACAATCGTCTTACTTCGTTTTGATATCTGTCGATAGCCACTGGAATTTTTTCTTCTAAGTAGCGATAGAACACATTTGCTTGCCCCATCATTGGACCTACGCCACCCATTTGAAACATAAGCCACTGCAATACTTTACTACGGCCTTTGTTATCATTAGGAAGAAACATCCCCGTTTTTTCAGCCAGATAAATCATAATAGCGCCAGACTCAAAGACGACATGATCACCTTCGCTCTTATCTACAATCACAGGTATACGACCATTAGGATTCATGGCGAGAAATTCAGAGGTCTTTTGCTCACCTTTCAACAAATTTACCGGCTTTACCGTATATTCTAACCCCATTTCTTCAAGCGCCACTGAGGCTTTCCAGCCATTGGGAGTCGCAGCGGTATAAAGTTCAATCATCAGGCTTTTGCACTCGCTCTGTTATTTACACTGTCGTACCAACGAAGAAGATTTTTTTGCTCATCTTTGATTCTAATCTTTACCACCCGCGCAAAATCGATAGCACATAGTGCAGTGATATCTGCAATAGAGAAACTATCCCCCGCTATAAAGGGGTTTAGCTCTAATCTTCGCTCTAGAATGTTGAGGTATTTCGACGCATTAATACCCGCCTCTTTTCCATATTCCGGAACAGGCACCATGCGATCCTTAAAGTATCCCGTGGTGTGTTGAAAACACATTCCCACTTGAAGCATTAGCGCCAATTCCACCTGTCGCTGCCACATAGCTATGGTGCCCTTCTCTAGCGCGGTGCTTCCCATCAGCGATGGCTCTGGATGCAGCGCTTCAAAATAAGTACATATGGCATCTGTTTCTGCAATACAGGTTCCGTCGTCTAATTCGAGAATGGGTATTTTGCCGAGAGGATTTTTTGCTCTCATCTCTGCACTAAGGTTTTCCCCCTTCTGAATATCGACTTGAACATACTCCATATCAATACCCTTTTCAGCGAGAAACATGCGCACTCGACGGGGGTTGGGCGCTGTTTTTGTTTCATATATTTTCATGGTTGCAGGGACCTTTTTGTTTTTTTCTAGAGTAGAGACAAGTGAAAGTAGGATCAAATCACTCTTAATTAAGGTTAGTCTATTCAACCACTGAATGGTTATACCTGTTTGGCTAAAGAGGGTCTTTTCGACTCACAAGCACTTTTACTCGTTTTAACTCGTTACTTGTAAAGTGTTGCTCTTCATATTCGCGGAGTAATTCGTGGAGAGCCTCTTTTGATACGTCATTGTTATTCAACTGCGCTAAATAGAGACGATAACCCTCTATTTTTTTCTCCCATTCTTCTTGTTCACTCCACAATTCAACAAAACGTTGCGCCACTTCATCGCCAAACTCCGCACTGATGGCACTGAAACGAGAGTTATTATCTTTGTATTGCTGCTTTATTTTTTTAATTTTATGAATATCTATGGTTGGTTTGAATGCATCCCTATCGCTTGCTACTGCGAGAGATTCGATGATGGCATCTTTTTTTTGCGCTCTTGATAAGGTGTCATCCTGTGCAATTGCCAATCTAGATAGTGCCTCATTATCAGTGTGTTCATCTTGACCAAATAAATAGTCATATTCATTTTTGGAAAAAAACTGCAGCCTTATATCAACCCTTTCATCGAGTTTTATTCTTATATCTTGCAGAGAAAAATTTACGGTATCTATTTCGACATTTTCATCGGCCAATGCGACCTTGTAATCTACATAACGAGCGAATAGGTCCACCGCATAGTCATGAGTCTCTTCTGTATAAGTGAGTAAGCTACTCTTAACAAAGGCAAGCTTTACGGTAAGTGGGGCTTTTTCCGAATGTTCCGCGATAAACAGTTCAAACTTGTCTCTAACGCGATTATCAAGCCTAAATGGCACCCGCTTGTTATCGCTAGAATGGGTATCATCAGGTTTTGCAACAAGCTTGGCGCTAATAAAAGACGCTGTGGCATGGCTTCCAGTTACTGTTGTAGGCGCACTCGAACGCTCTACAGAATTGGAATGCACAGAGGGATAAGGTGCATGGCCTAATTGTATTGCTAAGAATGCACCTAATAGGAGAGCGAGAAGCCCTCCATATACTACTACTTTTTTCACTATAGGCCTTGGCGCTTTAGTCTATTTGCCTGTTGAATAAACACGTTAACAGGGTTCGTTTCAAACCAATGTGTGATACCAAAGCTTTGGTTTACTTCATCAAGATGGTTCATTCTATAGTTGTCGCGTATTACTTTGCCTAAATGTGAACTACAAGTAGCCACCAAGCCGTCATTGGGCTCACTAAAAGCAGTGCCTGTAATGGCGAGAAACGGGTCTACGACATCGAGTGCATTAGTATAAGTTTTTCCACCGCTCCACGAATAATAGAACACGCCGTTTTCTGCCAACATTTTTCCATCATTTCTACAGTACGCTGAAGGCATTCCTTCGGGGTAGCGTTGATTAAATGCAATGGTTTCTTCTGTCGACAGCGAGTTTAAAGCAGCGATTGAATCTGTTGGTTTGTCTCTAGGGTCAGATCCTGACGCTAACTCGATGATATTTGCGAAGGCATTGACAACAACGCCAGCGGCATCTTCCTGAAATGAGTCTTCGGCAATCGCTTTACGCAACTGATCAGCCACTTTACTGCCCCAGTTTACTCCGCCCACTGAACTCACCGAGGCCACCTTATTCGGAGCAACGCTAGCCGCGTAACGCGCAGTGGGTCCGCCGTGACTGTGTCCAATTAAATTCACTTTATCCGCGCCTGAAAGCGCAAGTACATCATCAATATAGTCTAGTAATTGCTCGCCTCGCACCTCAGTAGAATTAGCAGGTGAAACTTCAGCAATGTAAACCTGCGCACCATTTCGCGTTAATTTTTGCGGAACCTTGTAGAAGTAATCGACAAACAATATGTCTTCAAAGCCAAAGAGGCCGTGCACTAAGACAATTGGATACTTTGTTTTAGCATAAGTAGATGCTGATACATGGCCGGCAAATGCCATGCAAATAACGGCGAGTAACAGTGAAACTTTCTTGAATGTTTTCATGTGTGTCCCATTAATCCGTTCTTTATGAACGCTTATTTTTTTAACAACAGTCTCTACAACAAAACCCTCTTAAATTCTGAGACCCGCTAAAGACAGTGGTCTGTGGTCAGACCTTTGTTATTTTTATGTAAACATAATGTAAATATCAAGAGATAAAAGAGAGAGCTAATTTTTTAGTTATAGATAAATTAGAATATTAATGAAAAACAAAAGATAAGAAATCAAGCTAATCAATAAGATAGCGAGTAATCAACGTATACTCGCTAATACTATTTATAAAGTAGATAGCGAGCATAGCCACAGGAAATACTTACTTTGGGTAATAGTGAGAACCTAGCCTTTATTTCTGTGCGCGTAGGCTTGAACATAGTTCACATCAAGGCTTGAAGTTGTGTGCCAGGTGGAGGTAAAGGGATTGAGCTTCATGCCTACTTGATGTTGAAGATCAAATTTATCACCTACCCACTCTGATAGCTCTGCGGGGGTAACAAATTTGCGCCAGTCGTGGGTGCCAATGGGCAAATAACGCATTACATATTCTGCGCCAACGATAGCGATAACGAAGCTTTTGATGGTTCTATTCAGGGTGGCCAGTATCAGTAACCCCCCTGGCTTCACCATACTAGCGCACTCTTCGATAAGCTGTTTTTGATCTGGCACGTGTTCAACAACTTCCGCATTGATAACCACATCGAACTGCCTGCCTTCTTTTACTACATCGCTTGAGAGTTGATGGCGATATTCTACATCAACGTTATTTTGCTGGGCATGTCGCTTTGCCACTCCAACACTAACCGCGCTTGCGTCTATTCCCGTCACGGTGGCACCTAAGGAAGCTAAAGGCTCGCTGATCAGCCCACCACCGCTGCCAATGTCGATAATCGATAATCCAGTGAGGGGAGAATGGGTATCTGCACATTCAAAATGTGTTTTTATTTGCGATTCGATCACCCTAAGTCTTGCCTTATTGAAATCGAGTGCGGTTTTAAATTTACCTTTCGGATCCCACCAGGTCTCTGCTAGAGCATCAAATCGGGCTATCTCTTCTTCAGAAAAATTGACGTTGCCACTTTTGGTGCTTTTATCCAACATGTATTTGTTACCTCAACAATATTTCTTTCGATGTGTATCGCAAATGAGTGCACTATAGCCAATCAGTTACCTGACTGGCTGATATCAACTTCTCCAAGCGTGTGCAAGTCTTGCGCATTCAATGCATGACGTTGTTATTATCTACGCTAGGTCGTTGCGATGGATAGCTGCAATGCATCCCTTTTTCAACAAAACCGTATACACTGATTAATTCTAGATACGTATTCAGCGAGGTATTTGATTTTGGCGAACGCAAAAAATGTTTATGGCCGCCCACTTCAGTTGTGTTGTGGCAACGCAGGCTTTACGAGAGAAGGGTTTTGCTATGTACCTTCGGCCGACGTGGGTAACCATAGCGTATGTGCGGTAGTGACAGATGAGTTTCTACAATTTTCATTACGCCAAGGTAACGACCTTATTACTCCCTGGCCAAGCATGGAGTTCTCCGGATTATTAGCAGGTGATAGATGGTGCTTGTGCGCGAGTCGTTGGCTGCAGGCCTATGAGGCTGGCGTTGCACCTAAAGTACGTCTTGAAGCCACCCACGAAAAAGCGCTTGATGTTATTCCATTGGCCGTACTTGAAGAGTATGCAGTACAATAAGGCTGCTATTAGGCCTCAAACCTGCTAAGAAAAAGTAAAGGCGCTTGATAGCGCCTTTGTTGTTCTCATTTTACTATATTGGTAAAGCATGCTTTTTCAGCTACGGGGTTCGAAGCACCATAAGACGGGTTTCGGTCATATCTTCAATGGCATAACGAATACCTTCTCGGCCTAAACCAGAGTCTTTTACGCCACCGTAAGGCATGTTATCCACTCGCCAGCTAGGCACATCACCAATAACTACACCACCTACATCCAGCTCATTCCACGCTTTATGCGCTTTGTAGATGTCGCGGGTAAACACGCCAGCCTGCAATCCGTATCGGCTGTTATTGACTTCAGCGAGGGCTTCTTCATAGGTGTCAAAAGAATAAAGAACCGATAAAGGTCCAAATGCCTCTTCAGCACTTGCATCGCAGTCCTTTGGAACATCTTCCATTACTGTAGCTTCAAGCATTGCACCATCACGGGTGCCACCGCACAATATTTTACCGCCGGCTTTTGCTGCTGAGGTAATCCAGTCGTGCAGTCGCTGCGCTTCACCTTCGGAAATCATTGGCCCAATAAAGGTATCTTCGCTAGACGGGTCGCCGCTTACCAATGACTTAACTTTTTCAACATAACGCGCTTTAAAGTCATCATATATAGCGCTGTGAACCAACAATCGCTGAACACTAATACAGCTTTGTCCAGATTGATAATAAGCACCAATAATAATGCGCTCGATAGCATCATCAAGATCAGCATCTTCATCGACAATACATGCTGCATTGCCTCCTAACTCTAAAACCACAGGTTTTTTGCCTGCTTTAGCTTTAAGTGCCCAACCCACATCAGGAGAGCCGGTAAAGCTAAGCAATTTCAAACGCTCGTCTGTTGTGAAGAGATCTGCGCCGTCCCGGCTACAAGGTAAAATTGAAAACGCTCCTTTAGGTAACGCGGTTTCAGCTAACACTTCGCCTATAATCAGCGCTCCAATAGGCGTTCTAGAAGCAGGTTTTAATACAAATGTACACCCCGCAGCGATGGCTGGCGCCACTTTGTGAGCAGCTAAATTTAGCGGAAAGTTAAAAGGTGAAATAAAGGAGCATGGTCCAATAGGCACCTTCTTCGTCATTCCTTGATAACCTTTGGCTTTTGCTGAAATTTCTAAGTTCACCACTTCACCGTTGATGCGAACCGACTCTTCAGCTGCTATTTTAAACGTATCAATAAGACGACTTACCTCACCCTTTGCATCTTTAATTGGCTTGCCTGCTTCAATGCATAGCGCCTGTGCCAATTCGTCTGAACGCTCAGTGAAACGCTTAACGCAATGCTCAAGTATTGCCTGACGCTCAAAGGGGGCTAAGGCAGTCATTGCACGCTGAGCATTATCTGCCGCAGCAATTGCCTTATCGATGGTATCTGCATCGGCAATCGCAACTTGTGTTGCTACTTCACCGGTATACTTATTGGTGACATCGAGGTCTGTGTTCGCATAAATCGCTTCACTTGCAAGATAGTATGGATAGCTTTCCTTCAACATATCGGCTCCTTTTGTTTTGCCTTGCTCTTGGTTAGAGCTTAGCACTGAGTTCTTTTATGGTTTTATTTAGGGTTTTGTCATTCATGCTGTAGTCGATAGGACAGTCAATAATATGAACCCCTGGAGTCTTCAGGCAGCTCTCGACCATAGGTATCAGCACATCTGCGTCATCCACCCGCCACCCCTGGGCCCCGTAGCTTTGAGCGTATTTAACAAAGTTTGGATTACCATAATCTAAACCAAACTCATCAAACGCCATGTTAGCCTGTTTCCACTTAATCATTCCGTAGGCATCGTCACGAAGGATGATCACGACTAAATCGAGCTTAAGTCTTACTGCCGTCTCTATCTCTTGGCTATTCATCATAAATCCGCCATCACCACATACGCTCAGCACAGGCACATCGCGATGCACAAGTTTTGCAGCCATGGCTGATGGAAGCCCAGCTCCCATACTCGCCAATGCGTTATCAAGCAGTAAGGTATTGGGGTGGTAAGCAGGGTAATTACGGGCAAACCATATTTTGTAAATACCGTTATCTAACGTGACTATGCCATTATCAGGCATCACCTTTCGTATATCTCTGACAAAGCGTTCAGGCAGTATTGGAAAACGACTATCATCTTCAGCTTCCGCTCTGTGGTGAACATACGCTTCGTGTACGTCTTTGTAGAAATCGAGTTTCCAATCTTCCTGTGGCGTTATCGCCTCTTTGATTTGCCAAATACTATTGGCGATGTCGCCAACCACTTCAAGCTGCGGAAAATAAACAGGATCAACGGCAGCAGGATCGAAGTTAACATGAATGACTTTTTTATCGTTGTGGTGCATAAAGAACGGTGGTTTTTCAACCACGTCATGGCCCACATTAATGATTAGGTCGGCTCGCTCAATCGCTCTGTGAACAAAGTCGCCATCAGATAATGCGGTGTTGCCGGCAAAGCGCGGGTCGCTCTCGTTGAGAACCCCTTTACCCATTTGTGTAGTAACAAAAGGGATACACGTTTTATCTACGAACTCCCGCAGCATTTTGGCAGTTAGCTTTCTGTTTGCACCCGCACCAATGAGTAGCAGTGGTGACGTTGCTTTCTCTATCATTTCAACCGCAGAGGACACCGCTTTGTATTCAGCAATAGGCCGCCTAGCTACGCTAGGCTCGAGTAGCTGCGCTGTAGTCTGCTCTGCGGCTATATCTTCTGGAAGTTCAATATGAACGGCACCGGGTCTTTCTTGGTGAGCAATTCTGAAAGCTTCTCTCACAGTAGAGGGAATTCTGTCGCCACTAACGACTTGACTGGTAAATTTGGTGATAGGACGCATCATGTCGACGATATCAATGACCTGAAAGCGCCCCTGCTTACTGGTTTTTATCGGTTTCTGGCCAGTTATCATTAACATAGGCATGGCGCCTAATTGAGCATACGCAGCTGGCGTAACAAGGTTGGTCGCACCT
The DNA here is from genome assembly GCF_001886475.1 of Alteromonas sp. RW2A1. Lineage (NCBI taxonomy): Bacteria > Pseudomonadati > Pseudomonadota > Gammaproteobacteria > Alteromonadales > Alteromonadaceae > Alteromonas > Alteromonas sp. RW2A1. The sequence goes on from NZ_CP018031.1 coordinate 3,848,366, forward strand.
GGGCCTAGTGTGGCGAGGCAAACGCCTACTTTTCCGGTGAGCCTTCCGTATGTCGCCGCCATAAATCCCGCGCCTTGCTCATGGCGAGTGAGTACGAGCTTTATGTTGGAGGAACGCAATGATTCAAGCAGGTCGAGGTTTTCTTCACCTGGAATGCCAAAGACGTACGCTACACCTTCGGCTTCAAGAGCCTTTACAAATAGGTCAGACGCTTTCATTTACCACACACTCCTTTGTCGAGTTGTATATTGGTTTGAGTTAGTTGCTACGGCGATAACGTTAAAAACGATTTATGTCGCTATAACTATAGGCGTCTTTGCCGTATTTGCGTTTAGCTTTTTTGCTGTTCAGCTTCCCACTGCTCAAGCTTCTGCCTAGTGGCTTCATCAACTTGCGATTTATTTTCGCTAATCCACCAACGTTCCATTATCCGAACGTTTTTTTGATTCGCTTTGTAAAACACGTCAATAAGATCGCCAATAAACGGAATGAAGCCCAAACCGAAATCTATGGCAGAGTTTTTAACCATCTGTGCGACAAGAGCTGAAGGCATTCCCAGAGACTTACCCAACCATACAATTCTAAGAGAGACAAACAGCATTAAAGCGTCACCCGCCCCGGGGATTAAACCAACAATCGAATCCAGACCAATTTTGATAGGGATAAAGGGAAGTTTTATTGCGGTATCTAATAGGTTTGCCAGTTTTTGTGCTTTTAGTAATGCGCTTGGTGCTTTAACGTCCATATTCATTCCTATTAGGTTGTAATAATTAACGGCAAGGCATTGAGAGACTCAAAACCTTGCCTGCTTTGTATTAGCTATATATTTTAACTTATACCTCAGAGCCGAGTGCTTTTGCCAAACCTGCACGCACAGAGTTATCCGAATCTACTGTCCAACCATGAAGATTTTCCTGAACAATATCAAACAGTACATCAATGTGCTCTTCGTCGCTGTTAAGTGCGTCAATGTACTCGTAACGCTCGCCACCCGCTTCCATGAAATACTCATGGTTTTCTTCGCCAATTTCTTCAATGGTTTCCAAGCAATCGGCTGAAAAGCCAGGGCACATAACCTGAATGGATTTTACCCCTTTGCCCGGCAGCCCTTTTAACGTTTCATCAGTGTAGGGCTTCAACCATTCCTCTCGGCCAAACCGAGACTGAAACGTAGTCATATATTCATCATGAGATAAGCCAAGCTTTTCAGCAAGTAAGCGAGACGTCTTATGGCATTCGCAGTGGTAAGGGTCGCCATTCATCAAGTAACGCTTTGGAATACCGTGGTAGGAGAGAATAAGCTTGTCAGCGCGACCGTGCTTTTCCCAGTGCGCTCGTACTTTGTTGGCCAAGGCCTCAATAAAGTTATCTCTATCGTTGTAATGATTCACAAAGCGCAATTCAGGTAGCCAGCGGCGTTTAGTAAAGTCATTGGCAATAGCATCAAAGGTAGAGCCGGTAGTTGATGCGCTGTATTGAGGATAAAGCGGTAATACCACTAATTTTCTTACGCCATTTGCGAGCATTTTATCGATGGTATCGCTGATAGCAGGTTGGCCATAGCGCATTGCAAAGTCGACAATAACATCATCGCCGTACTTTTCTTTACAGCGTTTTGCAATGGCACTCGACTGCGCTTTGGTAATAGATAGTAACGGCGAGCCCTCGTCTGTCCATACCGTAGAATATGCCTCGGCTGAGCGCTTTGGACGAATATTCAAAATAATCAAATTAAGAATAAACCACCAGATGATACGTGGAACTTCTACTACTCGTGGATCTGACAAAAATTCTTTTAGGTAAGGTCTAAGCGCTTGCTTAGTAGGTGCTTGAGGAGTTCCTAAGTTAGTAACTAGCACCCCTATTTTGTCAGCTTGTGAATGGGAAAAGCCTTTGTTCGATTTATATTTCATTAACAGCAGTCCAAATAGTACAACGCAATATGGGTATTATACTGAGTTAGAGACATTTGTGATCGTTTAAAGCCCGATTAAAACCCAATTGCGTTAATAGGTTTTTAAGATGGAAACTACTTAAGTGAATAGGGAAAGCTTTCTTAGCGCCGATAATGAGAAGCAACAAAAAAGCCGTTAGTAATAAACCTAAGTTACAATCTAACGGCCTTCATTTTATTTTCTTTTAACAACGAAATCCTTAAGGTTGATAATAAGTCGCGGCCCCTGGCCCTACCGGCATGCCTAGCAAGAATACCCATATATAGAAGAGAATAGTCCAGCCCACAACGAAAACCATGGAGTACGGCAACATCATGGCGATAAGGGTACCCATACCCAAATCTTTCTTATATCGAGCCGCCATGGCGAGTATGAGTCCGAAATAACTCATCATAGGTGCAATAACATTGGTCACTGAGTCACCAATTCTATACGCCGCCTGAATAACTTCTGGCGCATAGCCAATAAGCATTAGCATAGGTACAAATATAGGTGCAGTGACTGCCCACTGCGCCGAAGCGCTGCCAAGAGACAAGTTCACAACGCCGCACATAAGAATAAATAGAATGAATACCGAAGGTCCATCTAAACCGGCAGCTTGTAGAAGCGCCGCACCTTTTACCGCTAATACGGTACCTAGGTTTGTCCATTTGAAGAATGCTACGAACTGCGCGGCAAAAAACACCAGAGTAATATAAAGCCCCATGGCACCCATACTTTTCGACATAGCATCGATAACGTCTTTGTCGCCTTTCATAGAGCCTGTTACTTTGCCATACACAAAGCCAGGTAACGCAAAAGTAATGAAGATAAAGGCAACAATGCCTTTTAAAAACGGCGAACCAGCTACTTCACCGGTTTCAGGATGGCGTAAAATACCGTTTTCAGGTACTACGGTAAGCGCTAAAACACCACACACGAGAGCAAATGAAATACCAGCCCAACGCAGGCCTTTTTTCTCTAATTCGGTTGGAGCGTCCATTGACTGGTTGCCTAAGTCGATAGACGCTTCACTAGGGTCGTACTGCCCAAGTCGCGGCTCAACCACCTTTTCGGTAACCAACGCGCCCATTGTGGCCACCACAAAGGTACTGATAAACATGAAGTACCAGTTTACTTCAGGACCAACCGCGTAGTCTGGGTCTATCATGTGCGCCGCTGCTTCGGTTATACCAGAAAGAAGTGGATCTACCGTACCTAGCAACAAGTTGGCACTGTACCCCGCCGATACGCCTGCAAAGGCTGCCGCCAAGCCCGCCAAGGGGTGTCTTCCTAAAGAATGAAAAATCATTGCCGCAAGCGGGATGAGAACCACATAGCCCAGCTCAGATGCTGTATTTGAAACGATACCAGCAAACACCACAGCAAAAGTCACCGCACGCTTAGAAGCATTCATTACCAGTGCCCGCATAGCCGCCGACAGTAAACCAGAATGTTCGGCCACCGATACACCAAGCAACGCGACTAACACAGTGCCTAGTGGGGCGAAGCCTGTAAAGTTGGTCACCAACCCAGTAACAATACGCTGCAGCCCTTCTGCGCTCATTAGCGAGATGACTTCAATCATCCCATCAGCCTCTCTTCCCTTTGCGCCTTCAGGGCGAGGATCGGCAACGGCTAAATCAAAGTAGCCAAGGATGCCGCTTAGCACCACTATGAATAGTGACAGTAGTGCGAACAGTGTTACAGGATGTGGAAGTAAATTACCAAGCCATTCTACCGTCGCTAAAAATCGTGAAAATAGACCGCTCTGTCCACCATTATTACTGGTAGACGTTGTTTTATTATTATCCGTTGTCAAAACGTTCCCTCTGTCGTTATGTCGTGTCTTTTTTAAATACGCGCTGCTGGGAAGGCAACGCAACTTAGTGTGATATGCGTGAATAAACAAAAAGTCACGCATGAATATGCGACACGTTTATTATAAGTTCGGCGGCATTTTATCGGAATTACACTAATTTTGGCAGAGTAAGCGATAAATGAGGTGTTATTTGCGTCTACGCTACTCATGCAAAAACAGGTGTTATCTCGCAAAAACAGTAGCTTATAAATTTACAGCGGGTACAAAAAAGCCGCTTTGCAAAGCGGCTTTTCTAAGTTTAGAAGCGTTTATTTGACTTGTGATTGGTTCATGTATTTGAAGAAATCACTGTCTGGTGCAATAACCATGACGTCTTGCTTACTTGAGAAACTCTTCTTGTACGCGTCCATACTGCGAAGGAAGCTGTAGAAGTCTGAATTTTTAGAGTAAACGTCGGCGTAGATTTGAGCTGCTAATGCGTCACCTTCACCGCGAAGCTGTCGTGCATTACGCTCTGCGTCAGCCAGCATTACGGTAACTTTAGCATCAATATTGGCGCGAATAACTTCCGCCTGCTCTTGACCTTCTGAGCGGTGCTCACGTGCAACCGCGGCGCGCTCTGCTCTCATACGCTGGAAGATAGAGTTACTCACTTCTGTTGGCAGGTTAATTTGCTTTACTCTCACGTCAACAATACGTATACCCAACTCATCTGAGGACGTGGATGCTTGTTCCATAGCCTGGTTCATCAGCGCAGAACGCTCACCTGATACAATTTGCGCAATTGTTCGTGTACCGAACTCAGAGCGTAACCCATTGTTCACTTTCTGCTTCAAAAGCGCCTCGGCTTGCAGCTTATTACCACCTGTAGACAAGTAATAGCGAGCAAAGTCATCAATTCTCCATTTCACATAAGAATCAACGATAAGATCTTTCTTCTCGCTTGTTACAAAGCGGTCAGGTGTTCCATCTAGCGTTTGAATACGTGCATCAAGGTGACGTACGGAATCGATAAAAGGTAGCTTGAAGTGCAGCCCTGGCGTGAACACTCTCGTCTCACCTGTGGCTTCATCTCGCTGAATTTTACCAAATTGTATAACTATAGCTCTCTCGCCTTCTTTAACGGCAAACAGAGAACCCGACGCCAACAAAACAAGGAGAACAACAACAGCAATAATAATATTTTTCATAGCGATTATCTCCCTTCTCTAAACGTGTCGCCGCGTAAGCCAGATGTAGGAGAACTGTTGCGGTTACGACCGCCCTCATTTGTTACCGGCATCTGCAACCCTTCTAGCGTGTTTCTAGATGTGGGCTTCGCATTTTCACGCTGACGATCCATTATTTTATCTAGCGGTAGATACATCATGTTGTTTCCACCTTTACTGTCCACAAGGATTTTGCTGGTGTTACCCAATACTTCTTCCATTGTCTCCAGATATATACGTTCACGCGTTACTACAGGAGCGCGTTCAAACTGAGGAAGTAGCTCTTCGAAACGTGCTACCTCACCTTGCGCTTCTAGTGTTACACGCTCTTTATAAGCTTGTGCTTCTTCGTTCATGCGGTTTACTTGACCACGAGCGCGAGGTTCAATCTCTCTCGCATAAGCTTCAGCCTCACGAATAAAACGTTGCTGATCTTCCTGTGCAGCTATGGCATCATCGAAAGCATCTTTAACCTGTTCAGGTGGACGAGCATCTCTAAAGTTCATATCGATAATCGAAACACCCATATTGTAGGGTTCAATAATGCCTTGTAGCTCTTCCCACACACGCTGACGAGTCATCTCACGGCCGTCGGTGAGTACGTCATCCATTCTCGAATGACCAACAACGTAACGGATTGCGCTGTCTAATGACTGGCTTAAACTCTTTTCAGGGTTTTCAACAGCAAACGTCCAGCGGAATGGGTCGACAACGCGATATTGCATCTCCATTTGCACACTAACCACGTTCTCGTCTTCGGTAAGCATAGAACCTGAAGATGACTGATCTCTAATAGACTGAACATCTACTGGAATGACTGAGTCTACAAATGTAGGCGCCCAGCGCAAGCCAGGTTCAACCTGTTTGTGATACTCACCAAAACGAAGCACAACACCTCGCTCAGCTTCCCTTATGGTGTAAAAGCCACTGATCACCCAAATGGCTATAAGAAGGCCAACAAGAATACCAGCACCGATACCGCCTAAGCTTTTACCTGAACCGCCACCATTGCCACCTGATTTACCAAACTTACCAAATAAGTTCTTAAATACATCATCTAAATCTGGGGGACCTTGCTCTCGGCCTCCGCGATTCTTCCACGGGTCGTTTTTATTTCCACCCGGCTCATTCCAAGCCATGCTGATACTCCATAGATTACAGTTTAATTTTTAAAGTTCGCATGCATTATCACGGCTTTCGCAGTGACTAATGTCGCACAACATACTCTGATATTCCGTTTTCTAGACGTTTCTCAAGTCTATTCCAGTCGGCAGCAGGCATTCTCACGTCTACCACCCAATCGCCTTGGTTGTCATACTCTTCATTGGATATGCAGTTTAATTCATACAAAACTCCACGAAGGCGGCTATGTGCCGGCGGTATCTTCAAGGTATAATTTACCATACTTCTTGCTAAACACTCTGTTAGTGCCTGACCAAGAAGTTCGGTACCCTCTCCAGTTTGAGCCGACAACCACACTCGAGTTGGAATACCCTCTTCGTTTCTTTCTATACGCGGTTCGACATCGTCTAGTTTATCAATCTTATTACAGATTAGTAATTGTTGTATCTCGCCTGCATCAATTTCTTCTAACACGTTATTTACTTCATCCATGGTCTCTCGATATTTCGCATCTGCGATATCGACAACGTGAAGCAAAAGATCCGCCTCTTGAGTCTCTTGCAGTGTTGCTTTAAACGCAGCAACAAGGTCGTGAGGAAGGTGACGAATAAAGCCCACAGTGTCGGCAAGTATAGCTGGCCCAACATCCTGTAATTCAATTTTTCTCAGTGTAGGGTCCAGCGTTGCAAACAACTGATCGGCAGCGTAAACATGTGAATCAGTAATAGTGTTAAACAACGTAGACTTGCCCGCATTCGTATAGCCAACTAAGGATACCGTCGGTATTTCAGCCCTTTTACGTGAACGTCTTCCCTGTTCGCGCTGTTTTTGGACTTTTTCTAGCCGGCGGAGAATGGATTTTATACGACCGCGTAATAGGCGGCGATCAGTTTCTAGCTGAGTTTCGCCAGGCCCACGCAAGCCAATACCACCTTTCTGACGCTCAAGGTGAGTCCAGCCTCGAATAAGGCGTGTAGAAATATGGCGCAGTTGAGCAAGCTCTACCTGAAGCTTACCTTCATGAGTTCGCGCTCTCTGAGCAAAAATGTCGAGTATTAAACCTGTTCTGTCTAATACTCTACATTTGCACACTGCCTCGAGATTTCGCTCCTGTGAAGGAGAGAGGGAGTGATTGAAAATAACCACGTTGGCCTCGTTTGCCTTTACTGCTGCGGCTATTTCTTCTGCTTTACCTGACCCGACGAAAAACTTTGCATGCGGTGCACTACGCGAGGTGGTAATCACCTCCACCGCATTTACGCCCGCTGAAGACACAAGTAGCTCTAGCTCACTTAAGTCTTCTTTGCTGTTTTCATCAGAAAAATGTATATGAACAAGTACAGCCTGTTCACCGGCTTCATAACGGTCAAACAAGCGCGTTACCTTTTAAATTATTCAGTTTTATTATTTTCAGAATCTCCTGTTGTACTTGGCATTGTGATAGCACGTGCTGGAACAACGGTTGATATTGCATGTTTGTAAACCATTTGACTAACAGTGTTTTTTAACAAAATAACGAACTGATCAAATGATTCAACCTGTCCCTGAAGTTTAATCCCGTTTACCAGATAAATAGATACTGGAATACGTTCCTTGCGCAAAGCGTTCAAGAATGGGTCTTGTAATGATTGCCCTTTAGCCATTTGTAATCCTTAGTTTTTATTATTAGCGGGCGTCTTTTCACACCGCTGCACGTCTATTATATAACACACTCACCTATTTAGAGTGTGACTTTTGCTGCAATTTTAGTCAAATTATCGTTAGCAAATGTGTCTAACCACGTCACATCTTGCCAACCACGCAGCCAAGTAAGCTGCCTTTTAGCAAGTTGTCTTGTTGCTATAATACCTCGTTCACGCATTTCACATCGCGAAAGTTGACCTTCGAAGTATTGCCACATCTGCCGGTAACCCACAGAACGAACAGACGGCAAACCTTCATTAAGATCACCTCTTTCGTACAACTTTTTCACTTCCCTTTCAAAGCCCTCTGCTAGCATCATATCGAACCTACGCTCAATGCGCTCATGCAGTATAGCCCTATCTTGAGGGGCAATAGCAAATTGTGTTATTTCATATGGGCATTTTTCACCCTCTTGCTCTTGCCAATGTGTCAGGGTTTTACCTGTACTTCGATACACTTCAAGAGCACGAGTGATTCGCTGTGGGTCGTTTGGGTGAATTCTTTCACCACTCACCTTATCTACATTCATTAATTCTGCATGCAGACTTGACCACCCAGAGCGCTCAGCCTCACGATTAATCTGTTCGCGAATAACATCGTTTGACTTAGGTAGTGACGAAATTCCATTTATCAAGGCATTAAAGTACATCATTGTACCACCTACCAAAATAGGTAGCCTGCCCCGTTCGTGAATTTCGCCAATCAGCCTCGTCGTATCGTTGACAAATTGCGACACTGAATAGCTATCTTTAGGGTCAATTATATCGATAAGGTGATGCTTAACTGCCCCCTGCTCATGCGCTGTGGGTTTTGCAGTCCCTATGTCCATTCCCTTGTACACCAAGGCAGAGTCGACGCTGATAATTTCGCTGTCAGTCTGCTTTGCAACATCCAACGCCAGTGACGTTTTTCCGGACGCAGTAGGCCCCATAATCGCAAGTACTTGAGAAGCAGAATCTATGCCAGTTGACATCTCATTCACCCCACGTACTTAATATGTCATTTATCGGGCGCACTTTAGCAAATTGCTTGATGTATTCCCATTGTTTAGACTGACTTTGCTGCTCCAACCAGTACCAAATTGCGCTGTCCACCTGTTCATCAACCTCTTGTTGGGGAACAACAACATTTTCAACAATATTCTGTACGCTATCGACGTGCGCGCAGAGAAAATATTCAAACCATTTAATCCAAGGTAAATGCCTGGTGCCTGCTGGCACTTGTTGCAGCCGGTACTTACCTGCCACTTTGTTGATATCAAAGTGTAATTCCGCTAGCACTTCTAACGTAGCATTACTCACGTCGTCTGCGTTAATTGCCACAGGCATAAGTAAAGGCTGCCCGTGTTCTGCTCTAAAAAATAGCGCAAGAAGCCATTCGGTCACTAAGCTACCCGTTGACAATAAATACGCCTCGCCCTGATTAACATAAAGCCTTTGATGCGAAGTGAGGTTAACCGACGATAGCATGAGCTCGTTTGAAGCATCGTTATCTATGCTACTTTCTTTTAGAGTCATCAGTGCATTAAAACCTGCCTGATAAGCTGCTGTAGGCCCTTTTGCTTGCCTTTGAAAATCAGTAAGACGCCCTCGGGATGGTGTCGCCTGCGACGATAACGATGATGATAACGGTGATAATGAGGGTGACGACGATGAGGGTGCCGATGGAGAATTTCCAGAGGTGCTCGCGCCACCGTATAAGCCTTCTTGAGAGCGAACAAAGGAAGAACCAATAGAACCTGTAAAAGAATCGTTCGACGAGCCACGATGTGCAGGTGAAGTGGTGGAATCAGCACTGCTAAGTGGACGAATATAGCCATGCTCTACTGTTGGAGTCATATAATCATTAGGTTGATGACTCGCACTAGCAATGTTGTTTTGCTCGGGAAGATCATTGCTCAGTGCATGCAAAGCGTCGCATACGCTTTTGCAAATGAAGTCATGTACCAAACGGCTTTGCTGGAAACGAACCTCGTGCTTTGCCGGGTGAACATTCACATCAACATCTTTGGGGTCTAGACTTAAATACACTACAAAGCTGGGCTGCTCTAAAACGCCCCATACGCTTTCATAAGCTTGGCGAATGGCGTGCATGATAAGCTTATCCCGCATACCTCGACTGTTTACAAAACTGAACTGGCAATCGTTACTGCTTTTCAGCATGGTCTCGTTGCCAAGCCATGCATCAATAGTAATTCCGTCATAATTGGTGTTAATATGCACCGCGTTTTGCACAAACTTTTGTCCCACAACGGCGGCTATTCGCCGCTCAATGCTGCCCTCTTTGTCGGCGATATAGCGTTTTATTACCTTATCATTATGCTTGAGGATAAATGAAACATGGGAATAACTTAGCGCAACACGTTTAACGACATCTTCAATATGTTGGAACTCTGTTTTTTCTGTACGCAAAAACTTACGACGGGCAGGCGTGTTGTAAAAAAGATCCGCCACATCAATTGTGGTTCCTACGGGGTGGGCAGCAGGCCTTATGGCTACAGCCATATCTCGACCTTCGCAATAGGCTTCCCATGCTTCGTTTTGTGCCTGTGTCTTCGATGTTAGCGTTAAACGTGTCACCGAGCTGATACTTGCTAGTGCCTCGCCGCGAAATCCAAGGGATAAAATTTGTTCTAAATCGTCTAGGGTAGAAATTTTACTTGTGGCATGGCGACTTAACGCAAGTTGAAGTTCATCTTTTGCTATACCCGCGCCATTGTCTTTTATACGAATTCTCTTGTGCCCGCCTTTTTCAATATCTATCTCTATTTTCGTAGCGCCCGCATCGACGCTATTTTCAAGAAGCTCTTTAACCACGGATGCAGGCCTTTCTACCACTTCACCTGCGGCAATTTGGTTAGCTAGTTGTGGAGACAAAAGTTGTATAGGCAAAAAAGCCCCCTGTAAGAATGTAAATTCGCTTTACTGACTTTTTTTGTTTGGCAAAAAGTCTATGGAACGAGAAATGCGCGTTTTTTAAGTACTGGGTATGGTGAGTACTTGCCCTATTCTCACTACGTCAGTGTTTAAGTTGTTAGCTTCTTTAATGCGACTAACTCGCACGTTGTAACGTTGTGCAAGCAGTGATAGCGACTCACCCGAGCGTACTTTGTGCGTCCTGTTTTTCGCCTTTTCAGCGGCCCACAGCGTCCCGTCTGGAGGTACCTGTCTAAAATATCGTTTTGCTGCATTAAACATGGCTTTTGCCAATCGCTCACGGTATTTTGACCAGTTGAGATTTTTTTCTTCCTGAGGATTTGAAATAAAGCCTACCTCTACGAGAATTGAAGGAATATCTGGTGACGTTAATACTGCCAGGCTGGCCGCTTGAGGCTTTCTCTTGTGCAGCGAGGTTACCGCTTTTAACTCTTCTATAACTTTGTTACCCAAATCGTGACTGGTCGCCATTGAGTGATCCATGGACAAACCGAGAATGGTTTCCGCCAAATAGCGTTCACTCGATTTATCACTAATAACCTCTGCCGCACCGCCTAATAATTCAGAGTGTCGTTCTGTACGCTCCATCCAGCGGCCTAATTCGGTATCCGCTCTTCGCATTGACAACACCCACACAGAGCCGCCTCGCGGCTCGGGTTGAGTGAAAGCATCAGCGTGAATGGAAATCAATAAATCTGCTTTTTTCTTGCGCGCAATTTCCGGTCGTTTATTAGGTGAAAGATAGTAGTCGCCAGAGCGCGTCATTATTGCACGCATTCCAGGCTCTGCATCAACCATAGCCTGCAACCTTTTGGCAATACTCAGCGTAATGTGCTTTTCAAAAGTGCCGGAAGGACCTATTGAGCCCGGATCTTGACCGCCATGACCAGCATCAATAGCAACGATAATATCTCTGTCTCGGGTGCTGCTAGACTCATCAAGAATAACCCGTTGTTTTGAGGAACTTGTATTTGCTGACGATAACGAGTTAGCGGTATTTGACGGGTCCGGCTTACCATCTTTCAAACTATCCGCCAAATCAAGAACAAGCCTATGCCCATAAGGTTGCTCGGGTGGCATAGCAAAAAGCGTAGGCTCGGCACTGCGATTTAGTTCTACCACAACCCGCGCAGAGGTTGCACGTTTAGGTGTTGAATAGCGAAGCTTTCGAACAAGGCTGCCACTATTTTTAACCGTAGATAACTTGAAGGAATCAGACGTGTTCTTAAAATCGATAACAACTCTAAGCGGTTTCTTCAGTGTGAAATAAGTAAATTCTGGTGCGCCATTCATGTCAAAAACAATGCGAGTTTTTGATGAATCTGGGGAGACTCTAATGCCGCTGATTTTATTTTGTGCAGCATTCACAAATTGTGTCATAAAACACAATACTAATACTGTTATTACACTGCGCACCATAGTTTGCCTTTACGTCTTCATTCTCTTGCTGTTAAAACAAGAGATGCTTTTTGTTTTTATATACGCTTACATTGCTGGAGCAGCTTGGCACCCAGAGCTGTTGTCGCCTCTAAGTTAAACTGCCTCCCCGATGTCGACATTGTTATACTAATCACTAAGTCAGGGGAAGCCAAGTACTCTCCCCCCTTTTCAGACCATTCTACTAGCGCCACAGCGCCCCCACCAAAATAATCTCTAATGCCCATAAACTCTAGCTCTTCAGGATCTGCTAAGCGATACAGGTCAAAATGATAGATATTGACGTTCTCTAGCTCATAAGGCTCAACTAGAGTATACGTGGGACTTTTAACGCTACCTGAATGACCCAAAGCTTGAATAAAATAACGGCTGAAGGTGGTTTTACCCGCACCGAGGTCGCCATTGAGAAAAATCACCACATCGGAAGGGAGTTGGCTCGATACTGCGTTAGCAAGATCTTGAGCAAGTTGTGAAGTATCATCAACATCGCTGGCAAAAAATGAGGATTGCGGGTAAGACATCTACGTTATTCCACCTAAAATAAACCTCGCAGTAGATACCTTACACGCCATTACGTTAAATGCGCTGAACACTCAGGCTATTGGTTATGGTTAATTAGGCTACGTACTGCATCAAAAAAGTCACTCGCTATCATACCACGTTGACCGTGCTGTTGGGCAATATCGTCGCCCGCTTTTGCATGTAAAACCACACCGTATTTTGCAGCAATATCGGTTTCTACACCTTGCGCCAGTAATGCACCTAGAATACCGCTGAGAACATCGCCGCTACCGGCTGTTGCCATGCCCGGGTTACCGTGTCGACAAACCCATGTTCTCTTTTCATTATCAATAAGCGTTCCTGCACCTTTTAATACGCATACTGAATGATATCGCTGTGAACATTGACGAGCATAATTAAAGCGATCGCTTTCTACATCATCAACTGAGACGCCAAGTAATCGAGCCGCTTCCCCTGCGTGAGGGGTTAAAATACTCTGTGACAAGGTAAAAGCTGTCGACTGTTTGCATAAAAGATTAAGCGCGTCTGCGTCGATAACAATGGGCTTATTAGTAGCCTGACAATGCTTTAGCGTTGTTGCAAACGTGCTTTCAGACCACGCATCTAACCCTAATCCAGGGCCAATAACCACACAACTTGCCCATTGGAGCGCGTCTTCTAAATGACTATCGGATACCATTAATTCGGGCCGACCGGCACTCACTTGAACAATTGAGGATTCGTGAGTGTAAACCCGCACCATCCCTGCACCGCTTCTCAAGGCAGCTTCACCAGCTAAGCGGATGGCACCTGCTGTCCCTCTATTACCGCCAATACAAAGAAGGCGACCATAAGTACCTTTATGACTGTGAACATCTCTTGGCCCCATTCCTTTAAAATGGTCAATGTTCAACATAGTAGCGCTTGGCTTTGCCAATGACTGAAACGCGTTTCCAATGCCTAAATCTGCATACACAAGCTTGCCGCAAGATTGTTTACCAGCCCCCGTTACCAATCCTGGCTTTATTCCAACGAAGGTAACCGTTATGTCAGCCTGCACACAGCGCCCCAAACTTTGCCCTGTATTCGCGTCTAATCCAGAGGGTACGTCCACACTTACCACCGGCGTACTACTGCTGTTAATCGCATCTATCACATCAGCAAATTCATTGCGAATATAGCTATTGATACCCGTTCCTAACAACCCATCTATGACCACGTCTGCTCGGTCTAGTAACTGTGTGCTAAAGTGTTTAATTTCGCCGCCAGAATCTAACCATCGCTTTTGCGCAATACCGGCGTCGCCTTCTAAAATGCGCTCCGGCTCTATGGCACACAAGTCAACTTGCTTACCGGCAAGCTTTGCGTTCATGGCCGCTATGTAACCGTCTCCTGCGTTATTGCCTTGGCCAACGAGAACAAGATAAACATCTGAGTTTGGAATCAGCTCTAAGCATTGCTTAAAAACAGCATCGCCAGCACGTTGCATCAGCGTAAACATGTCGCAGTTTGAATTAGCCGCGGCCGTCTTTTCGTTTTCGCGAACTTGGTCGGCTCTAAATAGTTTGTATGATAAACTTGACGTGAGTTGAGTATCTAGCATGAGAATATGTCCGCAATTAATTCTATCGATCTCGTTGAATTGACCCACAATATCAAGGCTTGGGGAGCAGCGCTAGGCTTTCAGCAAGTTGGTATAAGCGATATTGATCTGCATCAGCATGAAGCGCATTTGCAGGCATGGTTAGACAATGGCTATCACGGTGACATGAACTTCATGCAGTCGCATGGAATGAAGCGCGCTAGGCCCGCTGAACTTGTACCCGGTACGTTAAGGGTGATAAGCGTGCGAATGAATTATCTTCCTCCCGATGCCTCTTTTGCTAAGCACTTAAACGCCTCAGACATTGGTTACATCAGCCGTTATGCACTCGGTCGGGATTATCACAAAGTGCTTCGAAAGCGCTTGAAGCAACTTGGTGAAAAAATTACGCAGGCGTTAAGTACAACTGAATACCGCCCCTTTGTCGACTCTGCCCCTGTTTTAGAGCATGCCATAGCAGAGAAAGCAGGAATAGGCTGGACGGGTAAGCACAGTTTAACGCTCAATAAAGAAGCGGGCTCTTGGTTCTTTCTGGGTGAGCTTTTTATCAACCTGCCTCTTCCAGTCGACTCACCGGTTGAAGAAGGTTGTGGAAGTTGCACTGCATGCATGACTATATGCCCAACCAATGCAATCGTGGCACCTTATCAGGTAGACGCTAGACGTTGTATTTCCTACCTCACGATAGAGTCGGACGAGGATATTCCTGAAACGCTTAGACCGCTTATGGGTAATCGCATTTATGGGTGTGACGACTGTCAGCTTGTTTGCCCTTGGAATCGCTATGCAGATATTACCGAAGAGGAAGACTTTCACGCCAAAGAGGTACTTCAAGGCCAGCCCTTAACTACCCTTTTTTCATGGAGTGAAGAAACCTTTTTACACAATACGTTAGGTTCGCCTATTCGTCGCATTGGTTATGAGAAGTGGCAGCGTAATATCGCGGTAGCGATTGGCAATGCAGCATATAGTGAGGACAGTATCGCGATACTTCGCGCTCGCCGAGGAATGGTGAGCAACCAAGTAGACAGACACATTGACTGGGCAATCGAACAACTACATGTAAAATCCACCCAAGAGAAGGGCGATGAAGCACCGCGTCAGCAGAAACGTTTAATTAGAGTGGTAGAAAAGGGTCTGCCGCGAGATGCATAAGTTTTACCGCCCTATTGACGTTGGCGCTGGTTGAACTCCCAATTTCGGGGTAAATGTCGCTGAAAAGCGTACTGACTTTTCAGACGTCGAATTTATTGACGAATTGAGAGTTCCAACATCCCAGGTAGGCGAAGCAGGCAAGTTTTTTATCACTTCAGTGAGCTCTTCGACAGTGCCGACAAAAACCCCGTCTATCTCACATAAGGCTTCAGAACACACAATACTGTCTAACAAAATCTGGTTTGCTTGAGGTGATGCCCCAAAAATGCTTCGCAACTCTGATTCAGCATCAACAAACTTGGCACTTTCTTTTGATCCCTTTGTATTTACTGTAGGGCGCACCACCTTTAGCTCGCTATTCTGTGTAGAGCGAGAGCGCGCTAGAACGCTACTTAGGCGCTCATGCTCCACTGCCGAGTTATCTAGCTTCTGCTTGTAAGAAATAAACTTAAAGCCAGCTATAACAGCAAACGAAACAAGCAAAAGCAGAAACCAAGGTTTCATCAAGTGTCCTTATTACCTTGTTATTTTTACTTGTGATATGGCTTACTTAACTCGTGTACGGCATTAACGAATACACCAGCATTTTCAGGTGGCACATCAAGATGAATACCGTGGCCTAAATTGAACACATGACCTGAACCTTCGCCGTAGCCTTCTAGGATAGTTGATACCTCTTCTTCAATTCTCTGTGCAGGAGCATAGAGCATTGATGGGTCCATATTACCCTGCAGAGCCACTTTGTCGCCTATTCGAGCTCTGGCTTCTTTAATATCAATTGTCCAATCTAGCCCTACTGCATCACATCCTGTAGCAGCAATTGATTCTAGCCACATACCACCGTTTTTAGTGAATAGCGTCACTGGAACTTTTCTACCTTCATTTTCTCGCGTTAGGCCATTTACAATACGTTCCATATATTGCAATGAAAACTCTTTGTAGTCTCGTGGCGAAAGCACACCGCCCCAAGTGTCAAAAATCATAACCGACTGTGCGCCTGCTGCAATTTGGGCATTTAAATATGAGGTCACTGAATCTGCTAGTTTAGCCAGTAGTGTGTGCAAAATAGCCGGTTCTGCAAATGCCATTTTCTTGATTTTTGTAAATGCTTTACTCGAGCCACCTTCAACCATATATGTTGCTAGCGTCCAAGGGCTGCCTGAAAACCCAATGAGGGGCACTTCGCCTTTTAGTTCACGGCGAATAGTACGAACCGCATTCATAACATACTGCAACTCGCCTTCAGGATCAGGGATGCCAATTTTGTCGACATCGGCTTTACACGTGATTGGCTTTTTAAAGCGCGGGCCTTCGCCTGTCTCAAAATAGAGCTCTAAGCCCATTGCATCTGGAATAGTAAGGATATCTGAGAATAAAATCGCGGCATCGAGAGGAAAGCGGCGTAAAGGCTGAAGCGTAACTTCACACGCTAGCTCTGCATTTTTACACAGCGACATAAAATCGCCCGCAACAGCACGCGTTGCCTTATATTCAGGTAGGTAACGACCCGCTTGTCGCATCATCCATACTGGTGTTACATCAACCGGCTGTTTTTGCAACGCTCGTAAATAACGATCGTTTTTTAACGCTGGTTTATCGACATTAGGAATATTTTGCGACATGTTATTCACCTGATTTGAGATTAAAATTAAACAGGTGAATTATATCAGCAATTATCTCTTGGTGTGCTAAAAACCTGAATGTAAACACGTCCTTTCGGCGGAGCAACGAGTGAGTGCGATGAATAGTGTCTGCAAAAATATACACCATAGACAAAAACGTCGAATATAACGAAAGTCTAAATTAACTTGCACTTCATAAAATCGTTTGCTAATACTATATACGTAATCAAAAAGAAGCCCCTTCAAAGGGACCGTGCTAACCATATTAGAACCCTGCCTCGGCAGGGTTTTTTATTTGTCTGCGCTTAATTATTTGTCTTTAATAAGAGACACTGTCTCAGCTATGAGTTGCCCAGCAATAGAAACTGAGGGTGGAATTTTTGGTAATGCATCAACGTCAAACCACTGCGCGTCATCTATCTCATTTTTCTGGCAGCGAATCTCTCCTCCATCATACTCAGCAATAAATCCCACCATGAGCGAATGAGGAAAGGGCCATGGCTGACTGTTAAAATATCTTAGGTTTTTTAGACGAACACCGACTTCTTCAAAAATTTCTCTGTGAGCTGCCTCCTCTAGACTTTCGCCGCTCTCTACAAACCCCGCTAAGGTAGAATACATGTTCGCCTCTTTATGCCTGACTCCTTTGGCAAGCAGAATTTTTTCCCCATTGTGTATCGCAACAATAATACACGGTGATACGCGCGGGTAAGCTCTGTGTTTACAGCGGTGGCACTGCATTGCCATTTCCCAATTTACTCTTTCCATTTCAGCACCGCATTGTCCACAAAATTTGTGGGTACGCATAAAATGGATGTATTGCCAGGCACGCCCTAGCACTGAAAAAGCGATATTTTGCTGAGTAAAAAGCAGCTGTCGTAAAGGAACTCTTTCCCAGCCAGGGTCTTCAAAAAATTCAGACCCTAAATCTACAACATAGACGGGAGCTTCAGTTTCTGCAGACCCGTTAAGAGGCGGCAGTTCGTGTACATCTTCAGCGTAGGAATGTAAGAAAGATAACTCTTCGAAATGCGCATTGGGGAGGGAGGCATCATTGGCGCGAACAACTAACTTTTCACGGCTAACGATAACCCACAATGCTTTACGTTCGTTGATATCTGAGCGAGACAAATTAATCATCATAAGTAAAAGCCTTATTATTTTTTTAACAAGATAACATAAAGCACACGTGAGTTGCTTGAGGTAGAACTTGTTAAACGCCACAAAAGACTTGCGCAATAGCATTGAAACAAATAGACATGAAACAGAGAGACACGCATTGCAGTTTTCGTTGACGCGTGTTGGTGTCACAAAAACACAGTGTTATACTGAAAACATCAAAAATTACTGACGAATCACGCTTTAGATGACAAAAACGTTAAGTTTATTTTTTAACTTTACGATCCCTGCTCTTACCCATTCGTAAAAGCAGTGTGATAAAGACTTAAAGCTTAGTGTTTGTGTTGTCACTCAATTTCACTTAAGGACTGCAGATCCCTTGTGATTTTTAACCCTGCATTTGTAGCGTGTGCACAATAAAAGTAATTTGCTAAGAGTACTCTATAATAATGAAGTTAATAACAGTCGAGTTTACGGTAGCTATTCATGAATAATACGACACTGATCCACAAGGCGCGTGCCTACTGCGAACAGCGCGGGGCGAGATTTACGCCATTAAGAGAAAAAGTGTACGAGATATTACTTTCAAAGCATGGACCCATGGGTGCTTATGAACTCCTCGACTCGCTTAAAGAAACTGAATCAAGCGCTAAACCAGCTACCGTCTATCGCGCTCTCGACTTTCTGTTAGACTTCGGTTTTATTCATAGATTAGAATCTACAAACGCGTTTGTTGCTTGCTATCACTTTGGATGTAATCACCCGGTTCAGTTCTTGATTTGTGACAGCTGTGGTGATGTTGCAGAAATACAGTCTGAAGGTTTAAAAGATACCCTTGATAGTCAAGCTGAAGCTCATGGCTTCCGCGTCTCAAAACAAACCATTGAAGCACATGGACTTTGCGCTGAATGTCAACAAACGGAAGATGTCTCATCTAAGGAGCAAGTTCATGAATGCTGATTTTGTAAACCCATTTATCGGCGGTTTACTCAATGTTATGGAGACAATGGCGCAGACCACGCTTACCCCAGGCAAACCAAAGAAAAAACAAAGCGACGTGGCTAAAGGCGACGTGTCTGGTCTTATTGGTATGGTAGGGCCGAATGTGCGGGGTTCAATGTCAATAACCTTCGACGAATCTCTAGCATTAACTATAATGGAGCGTATGGTAGGTGAGCGTCCTGAGAAACTGGATGCAGAAGTGGGCGACATGGTTGGTGAAGTGACCAACATGATTTGTGGCAATGCAAAACGAGACTTAGCAGAACGAGGCTACGAGTTTGGCATGGCGACTCCTATTGTTGTTTCTGGTCACCAACACACTATCAGCCATCAGGTAGATGGCGCAAAAATCATATTACCTTTTATGTGCGATCAGGGCATGGCTCATTTGGAAATCTGTTTTGACAAATAGTGTATGGCAGTCTGAAAAAATTACACTGCCTGAGTATCAAAGAGGGTTCCACCTCATCACCGATCGCATAGTAGAAGCAATTCCCTCTATCAGCAGAGTAGAAGTAGGATTGCTTCACCTCTGGCTACAGCATACAAGCGCAAGTCTTACCGTTAATGAAAATGCCGACCCAACAGTTCGACAAGACATGGAGGCATTTCTAAATCATACGGTAAAAGAAGACATTCGCTACTTTCAACACACTTATGAGGGCAGTGACGATATGCCCGCACATCTAAAATCGAGCCTATTAGGCTGTCAAATTACTGTTCCCATTCAGCAAGGAAAACTTGCACTTGGCACGTGGCAGGGTATCATGCTCGGTGAACACCGCTACAACGGTGGAAGACGCACTATTATTGCCACACTACAAGGGACAGTCGCATAGCCCACACAATAAATGGCATGCTTTGTGCATAGCTTAAAGAATCAAGCTCTTGAGCACAAAAAACATATTATCAAATTGATAATCACTCAACGTAAAACAGGATGTGACTATGAAACACAACTTAAAACTAGCAGCGCTATCTCTTGCTGTAATGGCTTCGACGAATGCGTTTGCACAAGAATCTTCTGAACCAGATTACAAACACTGGATTGGTCTTTCTGGCATGTACTACAACGCCGACGAATCACGCCCACTTTCCCTAACTAAAAACGGTGCCTATGACGAAGGCCAAGGCCTATCAGTTGAATACGGATTTCGCTTCACACAAAGCTGGGCAGCGCGTATTGAAATAACTGACTTAAACCTAGACAGCGCGGCGGGCAATTCTGCTGGCGATGCAGACGGTGAAATGGTTGGCGTAGATGCTATGTACTTCATGCCTGATGACGCATGGTTCCTTTTCGGTGGTGTTAAGCGCCAGTCAGTAGGCGTTTCAACAACGCAAGGCAACATTGGTATTGGTAAACATTGGGATCTTGATGGGTCAGTGAGACTTATTACTGAAGTAGCTGCTTACCATGACTTCGGTGAAGACTATAACGATTACAGCTTTAAATTAGGCCTTGCAGTACCGTTCGGTAAAAGCACGCCAAAAGCACCTGTGGATAGCGACAACGATGGCGTAGTAGATGGCAAGGACCAATGTCCAATGACACCTTCAGGCGTACGTGTAGACGCAACTGGTTGTAGTGTTGATAACGACAATGACGGCGTTATGAACAGCGTTGACCAATGTCCTAACACACCTGCTGGCACACAAGTAGACGCAATGGGTTGTGCAATCAAAGACGCTGACAACGATGGCGTTGTAGATAGCAAAGACATGTGTCCAGATACAGAAGCTGGTGTAAAAGTTGATGCTAAAGGCTGTACTGTATTCGACCAAGAAACAGTAAAAATTACACTGCGCGTTCTTTTCGATAACGAAAGTGCCGTTGTGAAAATGCCAAAGGATCCTGAAATTTCAGAATTCGCAGAATTCATGAAGCAGTATCCTTCTACAACTGCAGTAATTGAAGGTCACACCTCTGCACCGGGTACTGAGTCTTATAATATGGACTTATCTGAGCGTCGTGCAGCTAACTTCAAAGAAGTAATGGTTGATATGTACGGTATCGATGCAACGCGTCTAGATACTGTAGGTTACGGTGAAACACAATTGCTAGATACAGCTAGCAATGCTGAAGCACATCGTGTTAACCGTCGCATTTCAGTGACAGTTAAAGACACAGTTAAAGTACCTGAAGAGAAATAATCTTCTGATTTAACGATTAAAAAAGGCGCCGATGGCGCCTTTTTTGTGTCTTTGTATCTGTGTAGCCCGTTCTAACTGACGTTCTCCCATGGTCATTTAGCACTGCTGGCTGATGTCACATATTTTTACACACGCCTTATCAATCACTCGTTAACGCGGGCTGATTTAACTCAATTAGTGAAAAGAACGCTAATATTCATCGGCCATCGCAGGACCTGCGTAGTTGTCGAACCGTGAAAATTGTCCTTGGAAGGTTAATCTTGACGTACCTATAGGGCCGTTACGTTGCTTACCGATAATAATCTCTGCAATCCCCTTATCTTCGCTATTTTCGTGATATACCTCATCGCGATAAATAAACATGATTAAGTCGGCATCCTGCTCGATAGAGCCAGATTCACGGAGGTCGGAGTTAACCGGTCTCTTGTCTGCACGTTGCTCTAGCGTTCGGTTAAGCTGAGACAGTGCTACCACTGGCACCTCCAGCTCTTTTGCTAAGGCTTTAAGTGAGCGAGATATTTCCGCTATTTCAAGTGTTCGGTTTTCGCTTAACGAAGGTACGCGCATGAGCTGAAGGTAATCGATCATTATCAGGCTAATCCCACCTCGCTCTCTAGCTAATTTCCGGGCTCTACTGCGAACATCCATAGGCGTTAAACCAGAAGAGTCATCTACAAACAGCCTGTCCTTATCTTTAAGCATAGCCATTGTGTTAGAAATCCTCGCCCAATCTTCATCATCTAATTGCGCGGTTCTAATCTTTGTTTGATCAACCCGGCTTAGTGATGCAAGCATACGCATCATAATTTGCTCAGAAGGCATTTCTAAACTAAATACTAATACCGGCTTTTCCTCTGCCATCATGGCATTTTCTACCAAGTTCATCGCAAAGGTTGTTTTTCCCATTGATGGCCTTGCCGCAACAATAATGAGATCGGAAGGTTGTAATCCACTGGTTTTTTTATCTAAGTCGGTAAAACCTGTGGTAACACCAGTCACTTCTTTATTAGTCTTTACTAGCTCTTCAAGTCGGTCTATAGTTTTTCCAAGCACCGACCCTACGTCACGGGGCCCCTCGTTTTCTCCGGTTCTGCGCTCTGCTATTTCAAACACCCGACTTTCAGCCAAATCGAGAATATCAGCGCTGTCACGACCTTCGGGGTTGTAACCGATCTCGGCAATTTCGTGAGCGACACCAATAAGCTCACGAGTAATGGCGCGCTCACTGATAATTTGAGCATAGGAAGCCACGTTTGCGGAACTAGGCGTGTTTTTAGCTAGTTCGCCCAAATAAGCAAACCCACCAGCATCATCAAGCTCATCGTGCTTTTCGAGCTCTTCTGAAACCGTTATTAGATCAATCGGTTGGTTGGTATTAAGTAGGCGAACAATAGCGCGAAAGATAGTTTGGTGAGACCGGTTATAAAAGTCTGTCTCTGTAACAAGTTCAGCAACTTTGTCCCAACTTTCAGGGTCAATAAGCATACTGCCCAAAACAGATTGCTCCGCCTCGATACTGTGAGGTGGAACCTTCAATTTTTCTATATTCTTATCGCCTTGAGGAGGAGAAGCCACTAATCGAACCTATTGCAGAGTATCAAAACCAATTCACTATTATGCGCTTTTCGTACGCTTGCCTCAATACGCTAAATTAGAGATTGGCCACACTAGCACAACTTTTATTCTAAAAAGGGAACCCGCCTCTGCTGCACCATTTGGTTTGCCTAGGTCTCCTTGTATAAAAAAACCTTACTCGGCTAATTTATATCTTTGCTTTTTCAAGGCGGAAGAACATACCTTTTGATGGCGTTACAGCATATGCATCTTGTTGAAGAAGTAATGTGCGGCCTAGGTCAGAGGTATCAGATGAACAGGATAGTGTGATTTCGATAACATCGTCGGATGTAAAACCAATTTGCTGTTGCTCTACGTTATAGCGAAATAAAAAATCGTCTGAATTTAAACGCTCTGATTTGTATACTGGCACATCGCAAGTAGCCTGGTCCAAACGGGCCGATTTAGCCGAATAGGTTACGGAGCTTCCTAAAACGCTATCAGCGCTATCACTTACACTGCTAGCACCTTGGGGATAAGCATCTGTGACAACCCAGGTTCCTTCATACACTGCAGGTTCCTTAATTGCGCATCCTAACGTGAGTGCACAAATGCCAAACGCACCTATAATTAGGCTATGGAATTTCCAAAAGCGTTTAACATGTCCAATAATTTTCACTGTTTTCCCCCTGGGTAGTACTTAGCATGTAGTACTTAGCATTTAGTACTTAACATGCAGTACTTAACACAAAATAAAAAAGCCGCCCGTATCTGAGCAGCTTTGCCGTTCGTCGATTAATAAATATGGATTAAAAACTAATTTTCAACCTAGTAATCGAATTAGTAAAACGCTTACTTATTCATTTTTGATCTAATTCAATGCGACCGTTTACGGTGGAGACATCTACGTTGGCAGCGCCCCCATCTTTTATGAAGCGCAGCGAACTGCTTGGGCCATACTTTGGCTTATTCACTTTGTCATTACTAATACGGTTCTTAATACTACCTCCTGCATGGGCCTCAATATCAAACTGGGCGGATACATCACTTTGGAAAGTCAGCGATATCGAGCCACCTACTGAATTGGCTTTAACCTGTCCATTCGCGTTCAGTGACATGCGAGCTGTGGTTTTTCCATTAACCGTATCAATACTTAATGCATCGACCTCTGCCAAGGTGAGATCTATTCGGCCATTAACAGTTTCTACCGCTACATCAGGGCTTGTGGTGTCAACTTGAAGGTCGCCGTTTACCGAGGTAAATGAGATATCGCTAGTGCCAGAGTGTTGAACATCAATGTCGCCATTCACTGTTTCAACATCTAATTCCCCAATAATATTGCGTAGTTCAATATCGCCATTTACCGACTCTACTTCGACACGACTCCCAACGTCTTGCAACGTTACATCACCGTTAACCACCTCGATATCAACAGCGTTCTGTATTCCATTAACCATAATATCTGCGTTTACTGCTGTGTAATGCAAGTCGCTGTCTTTCGGTACATAAACCGTAAGGTCGTCTCCATCTTTATCGTTGCCATACCATTGTTTTGACTTGCGCTTTACTTCAACGTGAATGACAACCACATCACCTCGTTTCTCAAAAATAAACTCTTCGGTTCGCTCACCTAGCTCTCCAAAAACTCGAACTTGAGATTTATCCCACACTTTTACCTCTGTTCGCCCGTTTACATGCTCTATATCCACTTTAGGCGATGATGAAGTATCAATGGTTTTATCCACCTTTTCACCTGCACTAACGCCTAACGAAACCACAAACAGCATAATCGCCGCGAGCGCATGTGCGACTACAGATGATGGTGAATTAGATTGTCTTATTTTCATGGTATTACCTCTTATTAAATTTGCTGCCATTTTGGCGCGTGCACTCGCTCAACTAGGGCAATTTGTTGTTGAAAAACATGGTGTAGCATCTTTATTAACGCGGTATTGTCAGGGTCTTCTTTCAACGCTTTTTTTATTGCATCTGCGGCTTCATCTAACTCGTTAAGCTGTTGCTGCCAATTTTCTGTTAACGCTGGCGTTTCTTCATAGCTTGCTAACAGAGTTGTTAAGTATTGCTGCTGCTGCGCACTTTGCACTTCAACTAGCGCGTAGTTATCAGGAGACGCTCTTTCTCTTTCATCTATCTCGAATGTAAAGAACCAGAGCACACTGAATACGCCCAGCAAAGCCGCTACACTTCCCCAGCGTCGATAGGTATTCGAGTGCTGCTCGAAAGCGTCCTCATCACTTGTGATACCAAGCTCTATGCCTCGCCATAAATCTCGCTCGGGCTGCTGCTCCTTAGGCATCTGAAGAACTCGCTGCGATAGCGTTTTGTCAGCTTTACTCATCTTTATACCCCATGGCATGTTTTAATAGCCCTTTGGCTCGGTGCAGTTGGGCTTTACTTGAACCTACCGCCATATTCAACATTTTGGCTATTTCTTCATGTCGATAACCTTCCACCGCATGCAAAACAAAGACTAATCTAGCCCGCTCTGGCAGCGCTCTTATGTGTTTCTCTAAGTCTTCGTTATCTGGTTGTTGCGGTGCAACCGGCTCACTGGCCCCACTTAGCTCAATGTTCAGCATGCGTTGAAACCAGCCTCTCTGTTTACGCATATACGAAATGGTGACGTTGGCAGTTACACTGTGTAACCAAGTACTAAATTGACTATTTCCATCGTAATTCGCAATTTTTCTCCACAGCTGAATAAAAACCTCTTGAGCAGCATCTTCGGCCATATTTTTTTCGCCCGTCATGCGATAACACAGTGCATAAACACGGCCTATATGCTGCTGATACAACAGCTTAAAGGCATGTTTATCTCCCGCTTTCACATCAGCAATAAGTGCACTTTCCTTTTTAACGGTAAATACCTCTTTGTTCGGGGAAATAGATTTTAGGGCCTGCTCCATGACACTCTCTTTTTTGTGTACACTGGGTAACGAATCTCGTTAGTGTTATATCCTTAGTCGTAGCCTATAGTAGAAAGGTTTAAAGAGAAGAATAACTTTTTTCAAAAACACGGAGCCGATATGTCAGAATTCAGAGTAGAAGCGTTGTTCGCAGGCCAACCTAAGCCATTAGGTCCTCGTAAATCGCTAAGTAGTATTGTCAAAGAAGCCGTCGCGCAACTTACTGTTCATATCGACAAAACAGAAGAAGATCTGCAAGCTAATCAACGCCTGCATGGTGGCCCTGAAAAAGTATTGCATCAATATAACCCGCTAAATTACCTAACTTTGAGAAAGCACTTTCCAGAGGGCAATTTTGTGCCAGGCAGCATAGGTGAAAACCTCAGTGTAGAGGGTATGGACGACGCCACCGTG
Organism: Alteromonas sp. RW2A1; assembly: GCF_001886475.1. Classification (NCBI taxonomy): domain Bacteria; kingdom Pseudomonadati; phylum Pseudomonadota; class Gammaproteobacteria; order Alteromonadales; family Alteromonadaceae; genus Alteromonas; species Alteromonas sp. RW2A1. The sequence goes on from NZ_CP018031.1 coordinate 3,874,559, forward strand.
TTTATTGGGGATATTTGGCAATTTGGTAATGTACAACTTCAGGTAAGTGCCCCTAGAGCGCCGTGTAATAAAATATCTCAACGTTACGGTATTTCTAATTTAGACAGGTTCGTTGGTGAGAGAGGAATAACTGGGTGGTACTACCGAGTTTTGGAGCCTGGCATAATTTACCCCGGCGATGCCGTAAATTTAGTAGAGCGCTCCAGCAATACGGTGAGTGTACATGAGCTTATGCAATGTGCTCACAAAAAGACAGACAAAACACTAGCAGCTAAGTTGTCGGCACTGCCCATACTTGATGACGAATGGCGCTTAAAGTGCGAAAAAATAGCTGCCGCTTAAGAAGCAAAAAAGCTAGTTAGTGGCTCTTAAAGCGCCACTTCTTCTCCCTCATTGAGGATGTAAAGCGGAATTTTATTGCTCAGCTTCTCGTCCATTTTTAATAGCCTGAATAGGGCTGAATGAGAAGTTTTGTCGCCCATTTGCCAGCTTGCATTGCCATATCCCCATGGGATGACAACTTTACAATCTAGCTCTTTAGCCGCCACTAATGCATCTTCGGGAGTAGTATGAACATTGCGATACCACTTAGGCGAAGACTCACTAAAATATGAAGCAATGGGAAGTAAACAAACATCTATGCTACCAAAACGATCTGCAATATCTTCAAAATGCTTGGAGTACCCCGTATCGCCGGAAAAAAATAGTGTTTTACCCTGATTCTCTAAAACCCAGCCTCCCCACAGCGCCTTGTCGTTATCCTCATATAGATACGGCACTACAATACGACTACTGAAATGGTGAGCAGGAACAAAATGAATAGTGGTATCACCCACTTTTTTGTTTGCATACCAAGCCATTTCCGTAATATCAAAACCGCCTGTTGGAAAGTGCTCAGCAAAACCTAACGGCACCAAATATGAAGGCTTATTACCTATGTGTTTAATGTCTGCTTTATTGAAGTGATCATAATGAATATGGGAGTACATCACCGCATTTGTGCGCTCTATTTCATCTCGTGTCATCGTTGCCGCAGACTGACGAAAAAAGCCTTCTGCTAACTTAAAGCCCCAGTCTACCGGCCAGTCGAACTGATCGAATACAGGGTCAAACAAGAATTGCTGGTTGTTGCTGGTAGACACAACAAAGCTAGCATGACCAAGCCATTTAATTGTAAAGCCACTGTTGATTGATAAGGAAGGGTTGTTACCTTTGTAAAAGCAATCCTGCATTTTTGCTTCGCACTCAACGCGCTCAGTTGGAGGATAGCAGTTAGATTGGCAAGTCACTGGGTAATCGGGAAAATTTTTATAAATGTTGGCAAACCGGTCTTCCTCACCCTCGAATTGCGAGCGCTTTACTACGGTATTAGAGTGCGCAAGAGTTTGGACAGTATTGTCTACTGCGCATGCACATAGTAAGAGCGTAAAGAGTAAAAAGACGTATTTCATTTCGAGCTCAATGGTTTCAATAAAACTGATAGTAAAATATTTGTACTTGAATAGGGAGAAGGAAAAAACAAAAAACGTAAGTAAATGTTTAGACATAAAAATGTATGGTCCGCCTCGTTATTGCAATGATTAATTTCGATAACGGGGTTGGTTATGCGCTAATGTATTCGGAGTCTGTTTAGGCGCTTTCGATTCCAAGAACTTTAATAGTAGACATGATGGTTCGCCTCTTTGATTGCCTAACTCTAAGATTAGCTTAGAGGTGAGGCGGACCATCTAATTAAACCGCTCTAATGAGCGGCTTTTTCAACTAATCGTCAGCGCTTACGCTTCAGCAATAATAATCACTTTAATAGAAGTGATTACGTCAGCGTGAAGCTGTACGTCGATGTCGTACTCACCGGTTTCACGAAGTGTACCAGTAGGTAGTTTAACCTGAGATTTTTGTACTTCAACGCCAGCTGCAGTAATTGCATCAGCGATGTCACGAGTACCAACAGAGCCAAACAACTTGCCTTCTTCACCAGCAGGTGCAGCAATTGTAACTTCAGCCAACTCATTGATTTTCTCAGCACTTGCGTTTGCAGCAGCTAGCTGCTCAGCAATGTTTGCTTCTAGTTCAGCACGACGTGCTTCGAACTTTTCAACGTTGTCTTTAGTTGCAGGAACCGCTTTACCCTGTGGGAAAAGGAAGTTACGCGCATAACCAGACTTTACAGTCACTTGGTCGCCCAAGCCGCCAAGGTTGGCGATTTTATCTAGTAGGATGATGTTCATCTAAGCTACCCCTTAAGTTCGCCAAATTACTTGTGTGAATCAGTGTACGGAAGCAACGCAAGAAAACGTGCGCGCTTTATCGCAGATGACAACTGACGCTGATATTTTGCGCTAGTACCAGTAATACGGCTAGGGACAATTTTACCGCTCTCAGTGATGTAGTTCTTAAGAGTAGCGATATCTTTGTAATCTATTTCGGTCACACCTTCTGCAGTGAAACGGCAGAACTTACGACGTCTGAAAAAACGAGCCATGGGTGATCTCCTTAAGCGTTGTCTTCAGTGGTTTCAGTTTTCTTTTCTGCACGCTCTGTGCGAGGAGCAGAATCGTCACGACGCTCACGACGTGGCTCTTCTTTCATCATTGGAGAAGGCTCAGTCACAGCAGTCTTAGTGCGCATAACCATGTTACGTAGGATCACGTCGTTGAAACGGAAAGCATTTTCCAATTCGTCAACAGCTTCTGCAGATGCTTCAGCATTGATTAGTACGTAGTGGGCTTTGTGCAGCTTTTCGATTGGGTAAGCCAATTGACGACGGCCCCAATCTTCTAAACGATGAATCTGACCACCGTCTTGCTTAAGAATTGTAGTATAACGCTCGATCATACCAGGTACTTGTTCACTCTGATCAGGGTGAACCATAAATACGATTTCGTAATGACGCATTATAGCTCCTTACGGTTGTAGCCTCGACAGTACAGCCAACTGTATGGAGACAAGGAACGAGTTAGGATGGCTGTAAGGGCGCGCATTATACGCATACCGTAGAATTTGCACAAGCATTAATCACCTGTACTGAGCATAATTATGTGCTGCTATGGCGGGCTGACGACTATGCCGGAATGGCGAGGACGAATTCGGTTTGCTTTTTATCTGAATTGACGCTCAGCACTCCTTCGTGAGCAGCTGCTATTTGCGAAGCGATGAAGAGGCCTAACCCTAAACCTCCTGCGTCTTTCTGCTTCTCGTGACGCCAAAACGGCTGGAAAAGACGGGACATAGATTCTTTTGCTATTGGCTCACCGCTATTGGTAACGCGTATAATAAGTTCGTTATCAACTAAGTCAGCATAAACGTGAATAGGCTTGGTTATATCTCCGTGAACAATTGCATTTGTCAATAAGTTAGACAACACCTGGCTTAAGCGGTCTGGGTCACAAAAAACCGAAGTGTTTATATTGATGTGATACTTGATAGCACATTCGCTGTGGGTAAGCTCTAACTCAGACACGGTGTAGCGCAATAGTGCGCCTAAATTATTAGTGTGTTTTTTTTCTAACGGAATGCTGCTACCCATTTTACCGTGTGTAAAATCCATTACATCTGATATAAGTCTAGTCATACGGCTAACGCTGTTATTCATGCGTTTCAATATGGTTTTAGCCGTGTGCTCTTGAGGCAAGTCTGAGAGAAAATCGATCCCCATTTTGATTGATGACAAAGGCGTTCTAATGTCGTGGCCTAATATAGCAATATATTGCTCTCGTAATTTGGCAGCAGATTGCTCATCAAAGAGTTCAGCTTTGGTATCTTCAAGAGACTCGTAAAGGGTGATTTGACGAGATATAAGCGCTGCAAAAGAAGATATCTGTTGAGTGATCGACTCCGTTTTTAACTTCGCCGGCAAAGGGTCTAACCCACAAATTGTGCCGAAGAAATTCCCTTCGGTATCGTATATTGGATAGGAAAAGTAACTCTCAAACCCGTATAAACCGGGGATAGGGCTTTTTTGATATTCCTCGTCGTTAGAGGCGTGCTCTATAACAATGGGCTTTTGGGACATTCTAACCGAATTACAAAACGTGGTTTGAATATCTAACTGGTCACCAGGTTTTAAATTAAATTCAACCCGATCCAGCACAGAACACATTGTCCACTCTTGTTGTGTTACCCGCGCAACACAAATAAATCGTAAACCCGTGATATCTGCCAGCATCTCCATGATATGCGGAATAGCATCTATGGTTTGTATCGCGCTTATGTCTGTTGATGTTGTGGTGCTCATTTAAGTCTTTCCATGCTACGTGCGTCCAAGCTTTTTAAGGTTTTATGGAATAAAAACCTGCTTCACGATGAATGAGCAATCGTCCCATACCTGTATGTTGACACTGAAAAGTGGAAAATAAAAGATATTATCTTAGGGCCTGGTTAAATGTTATACATCCACAGAACAGACAGTAGGTATTGACAGTAATTATTGATATAGCGTGGATGTAACTTGAACCACTTTACAACGCGCTGTTGTAAAATCCACCAAATAACTGTTTATTTATACAGTTAAATGCGGTAAGGTTTTCGGGAACTTACAAAAAGGGGACCTACCATGGCCATTACCACACAGTATGTTGTTACGCACAAAGGGGTAGAAAAATTGGTAACTACCGATAAAAAAGAAGCCGATCAGTACGATAAGATGCTAGATGCAGCGGACAATTTAGCCCAGTATATCCTCGCCAAAGGCATTACTCTTGAAGACAAGGCGGTAGAAGAACTAACAATTCTACTGTCTAAGAATAAAGACAAGGTAAGCAAAATTTTTAAAGGGGCCACTGCAGATAGCGTGCTTGAAGATGAGAGCGCGGAAGTAGTAAAACTTAAGGCCAACGGATAAAGCGCTTCGCTTTCTTGTAATAGAAATATTTGCAACAGCGATTAAATTTCTGACTAACTCTCTTAAACCAGGCGGCGTTTTTACTGTATCACAAGAACTTTATGGCAAGTCTTTGTGCGTAGTCCGTAAATGCTATTAGTGACGCGCCAGAGCATCACGCCGAAAGAACCCGCTACAGAAAAGTGCTGAAGACACAATGATTTTTGCTGTAAAACTATGTAACAACCAACTTATTCGGTAGCATGGTTGCAACAATACATTGTGTCAGCTCGTTACCGTAATAAGGTATCAAAGTACTGAAGCAGCTTATGAAACGCGAGCACTTGAGAGATTAGTTAGGGATTTACGTGGAAGCGATAACAAAAACTGAGAGTTCGTACAAAGTCGCCATTGCTGTCGATGGGGCTAGCTTTTCTTATCGAAAGGGTGGCACGCCCGTTATCGACATTCCCCATTGGCAATTGAATAAAGGCGAACATGTTTTTCTTTCCGGCCCCTCCGGTAGTGGCAAAAGTACCTTCCTCAATCTATTAAGCGGCACTTTAACACCCGACTCAGGCTCTATAAGCCTTCTAGAAAAACCCTTCTCCTCTCTTTCAAACAAACAGCGAGACCGATTTCGCGCCAACCACATCGGGGTGGTTTTTCAGCAATTTAATTTAATTCCCTATCTGTCTGTAAAGCAGAACATAGAGGCTGCAATGTATTTTGCTGGCAACCCGATTAAAAGTAAAAAAGTCGATGAGCGCATTGTTATGTTAATTGAACAATTAGCGCTTTCGCCACAGGTGCTTCACGTTAAAGCTGATGCTTTGAGTGTGGGTCAGCAGCAGCGCATAGCAATTGCCCGCGCCCTAATAAATTCACCTGATGTTCTAATAGTTGATGAGCCTACGTCGGCATTAGATGCGAAGGCAAGAGATAGTTTTATGGCGATATTAAAAAGTGTCGCCAAAGACAGTGCCTTAGTTTTCGTAAGTCATGACCCTTACATGATGAAGTATTTCTCAAACCACCTAGAAATGCGGAATTTTACAACGCCAAATAACGCTGCTTCTGATACAGAGTCTTTGAAGATGTTGGAAGGTGGGCTTTAATGTTAACCACCATCGCCATTGAAAGCTTAAAACGTCGCAAAAGCACGGCATTACTGACATTGGTCAGTATTGTTATTAGCGTGAGTCTTTTACTCTCGGTTGATATCATTCGCACTCAGGTTAAAAGTAGCTTTACCCGAACAGTATCTGGCGTCGATGTTATTGTTGGCGCACCTAATGGACAGCTGAACTTACTGCTCTCTTCAGTATTCAACCTGTCGGCGCCCACTAAAGGAATAAGTAAGAAAAGTGTGCTCTCGCTTCAAGAAGACCCTCGGGTTTCATGGCTGATACCTATCTCTCTTGGCGATACGCATAAAGGTTTTCGTGTTATTGGAACCACAAATGCCTACTTCCAACATTTTAAGTATGGCGATAAACAGCCTTTATCCTTTGCATCTGGAGGCCTTTTTTCCGACGCTGGCTCTACAGTTATAGGTGCAGATATTGCCGAGAGCTTAGGATACTCCGTCGCCGATAACATTGTTATATCCCATGGTTTGGGCAATGTTTCATTTCGTCAGCACGACGCCTACCCATTTACCGTGGTAGGCGTATTGAATAAAACAGGCACCCCTGTTGATAAAGCGGTTTACATTACCCTTAGCGGCTTAGAACAAGCGCATAGCCATAGTGCTTCTTCATCTATTACTAAACCGTTAACCATTAAAAAGCCAACAGTAATTAAAAAGTCATCAGCGTTAGCGAAACCTCATTCTTCAGGTCAGCATGGCGCTGAAGTGCATGAAGCAGAACACAGCGAAGACCATGCTTCAAGGCGCGATGAAAAGGATCATGAGGAGCATCATGAGGAGCATTATGAGAACTATGACATTGATAGCATCCGCACCTCTTCAGTATCGGCGGTAATGTTAGGGCTAGAAAACCGAGTAACGGCTCTGCAACTACAATATCAAATTAATCAGCGTAGCGATGAGCCGTTGCTTGCTATATTGCCAGGAATGGCGCTTGCTGAACTATGGCAAATCATGGGAAATGTAGAGGCATTACTTTTATTGCTATCAACACTCATTGTTGTTTCTTCACTGTTTGGGCTTTCCACTATGCTGCTAGCAACAATGCGAGAGCGTTACCGCGAAATTGCGGTACTTCGCATAATAGGGGCAAGCCCAGCAACATTGTTAATACTGGTGCAGATAGAAGCATTGCTTATCGCACTTGCGGGTTGCTGTATAAGTATATTATTAGTGCTAGGCCTTTTACACGGTATAAAGCCCTGGCTAAGTAGCGAATACGGGGTATTTTTAGGAAGCGTACTAGTCACAAAAAGCAGTGCTATTATCGTACTACTTGTTGTAATAAGCACTTATCTTGTATCTTTTTTCCCCGCGTATGCCGCCTATAGACGGGGGTTACACAGAGATTTAAATGACAGTTAACGAGTGGGCATAGAGCCTACTCGTTAACTTTGCTAAACGACTGCTATTCACCAACGCGTTTTTCGGTACTAAAGCGAAGTACGAGTTCGTGAACTTGTTTGACTGTTTCTTTTAAATCATCACTCGCTGCAAGTGAGGCTTCAGAGGAACGCTGCGTCTCTTCAGCGCCATCTGCCACATCTACAAGCTGCTGATTAATATGCTCGGCTACCGTACTTTGCTCTTCAACGGCCGATGACATCTCAACAGTAGCATCTGCAATACCGCTCACTGCATTATTTATCTCAAATAAGGCTCCGCGAGTTTCCTCGACAATCAAGCTGCCTTTTTCAGCAGACGCCAGTCCGTCGGTAGACACTCTAACTGCTCTGTCCGAGCGCTCTGCAAGCTCGTTGATAATATTATGTATTTTATCTGTTGAATCGCGAGTACGTGAGGCCAGCGTACGCACCTCATCGGCAACAACCGCAAAGCCTCTACCTTGCTCTCCCGCTCTTGCCGCCTCTATGGCCGCGTTAAGCGCCAGCAAATTGGTTTGCTCGGCGATGGCAGAAATGATGTTGGCTGCTTCGCCAATATCGCTCGTAGACTGCGCTAACTCGGTCACTGTCTCTGAAATAGATTCTACCGCTTGGCGCAAAGACACTATCGCCTGCATGGCCTCTTCTGCTTTTTGATTACCCATATCCACATTCATAGCAGCGGTTTTTGCGCTTTTCGCATTGCTCTCTACGCGCTCTGCTACTTCTTGAATAGCTTGGCTCATTTGCGTTACCGCAGACGCTATTTGTTGTGTTGCCTGATTTTGCTGTACAACCGCGGCACTCGTGTTTTCTGCTTGAGTATGGGTTGTTCTAGAAACCGCTTCTAAGCCAGCAGATGCATCTTTGATCCGTGCTAACGCCGTTCTGGTGCGGGCAAGTTCGCACCCCAACGTCAGTTTTGCTCGCGCAATATGACTGGCATCAGCGAAATAGGTTTGCGCAACAATTTCATTGTTATAACTTTCGGGGCTTAGCGACAGAAACTCTTTCCATTCAGCTTTCGTTTTGCCCGCTTGAGCTGCAATTAATACAAGAAGCGCGACAAATGAAATAACAGCTGCAGTTGTATTTGCGGTAAACCACACTGCTGCCACCATAAACAGCCCAATCAATAGAGAGGGCCACACATGAGCTAAGCCTTGGGTAACCTGTTGTGATAAAGGCGTTGAAGACTGCCCCGCATTGAGCCGCTTGTACATGTCGGTTGCGCGCCTAATCTCATCATCAAACGCGGGCACACGAACAGACTCGTAACCAACAATAGCGCCACTTTCGTAAACCGGCGTTACAAACGCCGATACCCAATAATGGTCGCCATTTTTTCGTCTATTTTTCACCAACCCAAGCCAGCACTTACCCGATTCTAGTGTTGCCCACATTTCCTTGAATACTGAAGGTGGCATATCGGGGTGACGAATAAGGTTATGGTTTTTACCTATTAGTTCATCACGCTCGAAACCACTGACCTCTGCAAAATCGTCGTTACAGTGCTGTATGACACCGCGCTTATCGGTAGACGAAATAAGTCTATAGTGAGAAGGGTATTTATACTCTTTTTGAGTAACAGGCTGGTTATTTCTCATTCAAAACGTGCTCCGTTAGGTCTAATCGCGGCAACAGATAGGCCTCTGAACCGTACAATTAAGATTAGATCAATATTAGATAACGTCTAGTTTTAGAAAAACTTTAATTAAAAAAAAGTGTTACGAGATTTATATGCCTGTTGGCCTAGTGCCTTTTACCCACTAATCTTCAGGCGAACTACAAGGGATAGAGACGACGACTCGCGTGCCCACCCCCTCGGTACTGTAAATATCTACTTTTCCGCCGTGCTCTTCTACTATTGTTAGCGAAATAGACATACCAAGCCCTGTACCTTCTCCCGGCGGCTTAGTGGTATAAAATGGGGTGAATACTTTGTTGAGCACCTCGGCTGACATCCCAGCGCCTTCGTCTTCAACAATGAGCAGCACGTTGTCATTGTCTCTCTCAACTTTCAACGTAATATTTTTACCCTCTGCAGTGGCATAAATAGCGTTGGTTAAAAAGTTGACAAGAACCTGCTGTATTTGCCCTGAATTCCCTTTAAACGTCACATCATGTTCTGGCTCACAAAAAATGACATTGTTTTTATACCTATAAAGATTATTGGTGAGTTTAATTGCGGTCTGGAACGCCTCTGTTGCACTTATTTCAGTACGTTTATCAGAGTTCGGGTAAGAAAAGCTTCTCAGTGCTTTAACGATATCAATAATCCGCTCTATTCCCTCTGAAGACTCTTCAAACATCTCAGCAATATCTTTAGCACTGTCTTTTAAGGCGTAATCCTTCTCTAACCTCTCGAAGGTGCTGGCTATGTGTCCGCCGGCCTCACGACACAAGTCGCCTATTTGCTCAAGGGCACTTTGGTAATCATTGAAAATTTCTTTAGCAACTGTTGTGTTACTGCGAACATAACCAATAGGGTTGTTAATTTCATGGGCAATCCCAGCAGCAAGCTGCCCAAGCATGGCCATTTTATCGGCACTAACAAGCCTTTCTTCCAACTGCTTCCTATCTTCTTGCATTGTTGATATGGCAGCTTCTTGGTGGCTAAGCTTATGGGATTTGAGTTGATAGCGAAGGCCAAAATTCAAATAATGCTTTGTGGTATCGAGTATATAAAGGGTTTCTTCATCGAGATTGTCGTCTTCGGTTAACAACGCTAGCCAAGCAAATTCGTTATCCGCAAGCTCATGCATAAAATGAATAACTCTCGCTTCCTTTTTTGTATCATCGCGCTCAACAGCATTAACACACCAGTGGGCGTAACCTTCGGTGAGGGTTAAAGGTAGCTCATTAACAATAAGCGTAGAGAGGTCATTAGCCTCAATCCAACCATCGTTCGGCGTTAATACTTTATTGTCATCACCTACCACCATATCGCCATTTTTCACAATGATTGCTTTTCCACAGCTGGCCTGACAAAACTCAACGGCGGACTCAAGCGCAGAGAAAATAAAGGATGCGACAGTGTTGTTTGCACCAAGCTGTGATGCAGAGCGACTTAAATAGAGCAGCTCTCGTTCTCGCTGCTTAGAAGCTTGAAGGGATTTTCGAAGGGCTTGGTTAGCTAAATACGCATCTTGAGAATAGGTTTCTAAAAAGGATTCAGCGTTTTTACGGGCTATTTTTTGACGCTTTAGCTGCCGCTCTAATGAATTGACGCGGGCTTCAAGCTCGCTAATCCTCTCATTGGCAATGTGGTTTTTCTCATTACTCAAACGTAAGCTACCTTCAAGACAACGACGGGCCTTAAACCTAGACCCGCTTAATTGCTAGCAATGACTAATAATTAGCTAGCGTATCGAGAATCTGCATCACTCGTGCGCTAGCCTGCTCCATTTCTATAAGCTTAGCATCAGATGTCGATTGATCACCTGCAAATTTTGCTTCTATGGCTGCTTTTCCACTCAAATGTACTGTTGCATGTGGGCTATCAAGCTCTCGGAAAGCTGCTGACTTACCTACATGGCTACCCGTATTTTCCCTGTACCACTGCCCTAAGCGACAATTTGTGTGATCTGATAGTTCGGATACTGACTTATTGCTATACCCGCAAAGCATGGCATAGATATCAGCTTTCCAAACAACATGGTCTAACTTAACGGTTTGAATAAACGTGCTAAAGGCACCATCAGTTATGGTCGATTTCATTGTCTTACAATGGCCCACCATACCTTCGTAACTGCCGTTTAACTCGTTAATACCCGCTTCTAAGTTTTCGTTATTACTGCGCAGTTCGTTTACACCCGACACCGCTTTTGCCGTGCTCTGAATAATGCCGTTTACTAATTCAGATACCTCCGTTGCAGACTTATTCGTTTCAGTCGCAAGCGCTCGTACCTCATCGGCAACCACACTAAAACCTCTTCCCGCATCGCCGGCTCTAGCGGCTTCAATTGCCGCATTAAGTGCTAGTAAGTTAGTTTGGTCTGATATGCTGGTAATGGTTGTAACGAATTTATTAATGTTATCCGCCGTCGTTGATAGACCGGAAATACGCTCACTCATACTGCCCATTTGAACATTTAAGCCGCTCATGTCGTTAACAATGTTGCCAAGCGTTGATGCCGACTGCGAAAACAAGGTATCAATATCGGATATTGAACGGCTTTCGGCTTCGATAGTTTCAAATGCAGCCAGCACTGTTTCCCTAATGCTGTCTATTTGCTGTAATGCATCTATCACACACTTGAGAAGTACAGAATCATTAGCCTGAGTTCCCGCGGCAGTCAGCTCTTCAACTTCGTTAGCTAAGGCTGAGTTTTCAGCTTCTAATTGCGCTACCTTATCCAAGGTATCTTGAAGACGCATTTCTAGCTGCCTAGCTTGCGCTTCTTTTTCTTCATATTTACCGCGTGAAACAAACATATAATTTACCGAAAAGTGAGAGTAATTCGTTTTTTCAAGAGTAACAGAAAGTAAACCGCAGTGACTATTAACCTGAAGTAGAAAACGAACATAAAAGCATGTAGTTACGTTATCGACCGTACCACGCGCTGCTTTAACGCTTTACTTATTTTCAGCTGTTAAGGGCCTTTTATGATTTTAGATAAGAGTTTGGCGATAAAAATAAGGTTCAACACTGGATAGCGGGCCTACAGTTTCTCACTGCAAATGCCGTGTAAGAGTGTGAACTTGCAGTAGCAAATTTTATCAACGTTTAGATGAATAGTAGGAAACAGCTTATTAGTAACATTTCAACAAATTGAAAAGAGGTTACCATTGCAGCATTTTTAGCTGATGTCTTTTTTAAGCAGTTGGGCTGCGGTTTTGAGCAAAAATTAACAGTCGCTAACCAATTATTTACTTGCCTTATTGTTGCGGTGATTTTCCACAATGGTGTTTGAAACGCTAATTTTAATGTTTGCGCTATTAAGTGTAGCGACACTTCTTCAAACGCTGAGCGGCTTTGGCTTTGGTCTTATCGTGGTCTCTAGCTTTACTCTGCTTAACATCATGCCGCTTACGGCAACCACGTTTTTAGTCAGTTTTTTAAGCTTGTTTAACTCTGTTAGCTTGGTGTTTAGAAACACCCACCATGTAAATAAACAGGCCTTCATAATCTTACTATCAACAGCAATCCCATTTTTAGCCATAGGCTATGTGCTGTTGGAGTACCTTTCACAATACATGTCAAACTGGCTAAATGTGTTACTTGGGTGCATTATTTTATTGTGTTGCGCACTACTGCTGGTTAAGCGCAGTGTTTCGTCGACTTCGCCTTTCGGTTTTGGTGTAGCAGGCGCACTAAGCGGAGTGCTCGGCGGATTGTTTTCAACATTCGGACCACCGGTTGTATTTCAATGTTACCGCCAAACTTGGTCAATTGTAGAAATCCGCATTACGTTGCTCGCGTTCTTTTGTATGACTTCGCTACTAAGACTCATTGTAGTTCCTTTCGGTACACTGCCCTCTTACGACATGCTTATATCGACACTTTTCGCCGTGCCTGTGGTACTCATTTTCACACGAATTGGACGCCTTCTTACAGCTAGAGTATCTGCAAAACACATTCGAGCCCTTGCTTTACTGATGCTTACCCTAAGTGGCAGTCTGCTTATCATTCAAAATATACAGATTTGACATAAAAGCATGTAAATAGAGCGCTGTGAATGCAACTCGGTAAATAAGTGCTATTTCGAGTGTTCAATTTCTACATGTTCGTTGTTGTGAGAATGTCGATGAAGATGGTCTTTACTATCTCTACATGGCTCTCCAGGAAGCTCAAATTCTATTGTTGTATGAGCAAGCTGAAATTCAGTCAAACGCTCTGCAACTTCACTTTTGAGCCTTAGCAGCGTCTGTGTATCCACATTACAGTCAATAACTAAATGGGCGGTGAGAACATGCTGTTCACCGTCTAATGACCAAAAGTGCAGATGATGAACTTCCTCGACATGAGGCACTTCAAGCAGCGCGCTGCGAATTGCTACTCTGCTTTCTTGATTTGGTACGCCCTGTAAAAACAGTTTCATGGTTTTCACCACATACCGCACAACGTTGATCGAGATAAATAGCGTAAATATGATGGAGAGAATAGGATCAAGAATTGGCCAGTGTACAAACTGCAATAAAATGGCAACACATAACACTGCAACCCACCCCATCACATCTTCAATTAGGTGCCAGTTGAGCACTTTCTCGTTCAAAGAGTGGCCGCCACTTAATTTATAAGCTGCGAATCCATTAACCGCTATTCCCATTATCGCTAGTACTATCATGCCTTCAGTGACTGGCATGGTGGGGTTAAATAGTCTCGGTATTGCCTCAAGCAATATCCATATTGAACCCACAATCAAAATCAGTCCATTTATCATCGCTCCAAGCAAACTTAGCCGCTTAAAGCCGTAAGAATACTTTTCCGTTGCAGCTTTATGCCCCAGCTTACTGAGGTACCAAGCAAGGCCTATAGATAGCGTATCGCCAAGGTCGTGCACTGCGTCAGCCATAATAGCCACACTGTTTGTTAACCAGCCGCCAATAAATTCAATAATGGTGAAAACAAAATTTAGCCAAAAAGCCCAACCTATTCTATTACTGTCAGTAACCTTACTTTCGTGGTGGTGAGCGTGGCTATGCACGTGGTGATGGTGATGATGCATTTGTAGTGCTTCCATTTTTAGGTTCGACCATCAATAAAAAGACGGCCGTTTTTTTATTGTATTATCAAAATGCAGTGTTAGCGATTTTCACAAGCTGAGAAAACATTTACTCACTGACTATCTTTGCTTTTCTCGTTTACACCTAATTTCGCACACAAAATCTCAACATGCCGTAACACTTCTAGGCAAATACATACTTTAGAATAAACAACATATTCACAAATTTAGAGTTCCGCAATTGATACTGGTGGCAACTGATTCCACGTTCTCAAACAAAAGTAACAAAAAAACAATCTCACCCGGAAAATAAAAGCATATTTTTCATGGTGATACACATAGAAAAAGATTGTTAAATCTTTGTAGAAAATCGAGAGGAGAGCAGCTGTTTAATGGCAATATACAAAAATGTTAAACACTTTACACTCGCTGTTTAATGTTAAAAATATGAAAATATGATTGATCTTTTGATCGCAAGGCCTTAATGTTAGCAAAATGTAAGCGCTTCCAAATTTATTACGCCGAATTTTGTAAGCGCTTTCAAAAAAATATAAGCCATCGCGGCGATTTCTTTACAACACTCTTAGCAGGGCTGAAAGCAATGACTAAACATGCATCAAAAATTACGCGGATTACCGCCGCGTTGTCAGTCACGACCCTATTTGGCTGCGGTGGTGGAGCCACCACATCCACAGATATCGACGTCGTTGACGCGTCAGCGCCGGTTTCAGACTGGCAGCTAGTCTGGAGCGACGAATTCGACGGTTCAAGCATCGATGAAAATAAATGGACCCACGAAGTAGATTGCGCCGGCGGTGGTAATAACGAAGCACAGTGTTACACCGACAGCGAGAGCAACTCATTTGTCGACAACGGTATGCTAAATATTGTTGCTCTTCCCGCAGAAGAAGGCGCGCCCAAGCCGTACACATCTGCACGCCTAAATACACGTTATAAAGGCGACTTTAAATACGGCCGTATTGAAATGCGTGCGAAAATGCCTGAAGGTCAAGGTTCTTGGCCAGCATTTTGGATGATGCCAACCGACGAAGTATACGGCGGGTGGCCACGCTCTGGTGAAATCGACATCATGGAAGCGGTTAATCTCAAAGCTGCCGACATCGATGGCAATCCTGAAAATCATATCTACGGCACACTTCATTACGGTCAGGAATGGCCGAATAACGACAGTTCAGGCCAAGCTTATTCGCTACCAAACGGCGCTAACCCTGCTGACGATTTCCATACCTATGCCATTGAGTGGCAAGAAGGCGAAATCCGCTGGTATATGGATGGTTACTTGTATGCTACGCAGCGTCGTTCTGAAGTACGCGAAAATAGTAAAGGTGAAGCCACCGGCCTTTCACACCGCGGCTGGTATGCAGAATACTATGAGCAAGGCACAGGTGAGTTAACAACTCATTGGGACAATGCACCTTTCGACCAAGAGTTTTATCTTATTTTAAACCTTGCTGTTGGAGGAGCATGGCCTGAGTCTGTGAATGAAACAGGTATCGACGCTGAAGCATTTGCAGAAGGTCAAAGCCTTGAAGTTGACTATGTTCGTGTTTACGAATGTGCATCAGACCCAATGACAGGCAAAGGCTGTGAAACGGTTCGCCCAGGTTACGACTCACTTGAAGATGCGCTAGTTGAAGGCGCGGCTCCAATTCCGTCACCACCCTCTACAGGTATCGCGCAGAACCTGACTATTTTCGACGGCACGCCTAATCCAAACTGGCCAGCATGGGACTGCTGCGGTGGTTCTACTCCTGCACTCGTTGAAGATGCAGAAGAAGGTCAGGTTTACGAGTTTAGTATTGGTGACGCGCCAACAGTGATGGGCTTTATTAGTCGCTCGGCATTTATCACCGACCCAGATGGCCAAGCTTCACCGTTTGACGCTTCGCCAATGGAAGAAACTGGCAGCATTAAGTTTGACTTAAAAACCGTGGCACTTCCCAACAACGCAACAACTTCATGGTTATTTAAAGTTGAGAGTTCAGAGGGCTCTACCTTCGCCGAACTTCCTCTAAAGGATGGCTACGTAGGTCCAGCGGATGTAGCAGGCGACACACCTGAGCAAGGCGTGTGGGAGTCGTACGAATTCCCACTGAGTGTATTAGCAGAGGCAGGCCTAGACACCAGTGCCATCGACGTAATCATGGTATTCCCACTGTGGGATACCGGCAGCGGTGCGGTGTATCGCATGGCCAACGTTGAAATTTCACAAGAAGGCGGTGCGTCATACCCTGAGCTTACTATCTTCGAAGCTGGACAAAATCCAAATTGGCCAATGTGGGATTGCTGTGGCGGTTCAACACCAACTGAAGAAATGGATGATGAAGAGCACGGCCTTACTGCTGAGTTCCGTATAGGCGCAGATCCAACAGTTATGGGCTTCACCACTCGTGCTATTGATGGCGGCGGTGCTACTCCATTTGACGCTACTGCACTTACCGATGGTGGTCTTCTTCAATTCGAGATGAGAGTTGTTAGCTCGCCAAATAATCCAGACTCAACTTGGTTATTCAAAATTGAATCAAACGACGCTGCCACTGCTGTCGAGCTTCCACTTAGCGACAGCGTAGAAGGTCAGGCCCCTGTCGAAGGTGAGTGGCAGACTTACACGTTCTCCATTGCCGATTTACAAGCTCGTGGCCTAGATGTAAGCGGTATTGACGTCATCATGATATTCCCAGCGTGGAGCACGGGTGAAGGGGCTGTTTATCGCTTAGATAATGTGAAGTTCTTCCACCCTGATAGTGGCAACGAAGCTCCAGCAGGCGGGTTGAACATTTTCTCTGACACCGCTGCTGAGCAATGGTCTATCTGGGACTGCTGTGGTGGTTCAACACCAACAGAAGAAGTAGACGACGCTGAGCACGGAACCGTTGCTGAATTTAGAATTGGTGAAACACCAACGGTAATGGGTTTCCTTGCTGATGAAGACGTGTCTTACGACGCATCGGCATTACTTTCTACAGGCGTAGTTCGCTTTGAAATGAAAGTAAGCGCAATGCCAATTGATACATCAGGTGATTGGTTATTCAAAATTGAATCAATTGGCGCATCAACCGCAGTTGAACTCCCTATGTCTGCAAGCTTAGAGGGTGTTGCCCCAGTTGAGGGCGAGTGGCAGACATACACTTTCCCACTGCAAACTCTTTATGACGCAGGCCTGGATATCAGTGCTATCAACGTTCTTATGATGTTCCCTACATGGGGGACAGGTAATGGCGCTGTATACCGCGTAGACAATGTTGAAATAGCAGCACAGTAATAAAGCAATGTGCCGCCAGTAGCCCTGGCGGCACGTCAAATTGATAAGAATTAGTAGGCAATTATGAAAAACACTACCTTTAAAAAGACCCAGCTTGCCACTTCTATGGCTTTGTTATTGGGCTCTACCTTGGCAATGCCTAGCTATGCACAAGAAGACGAAACAGCCACTCCAGAAGAAGGCGAAGTTGAAGTTATCCAAGTTAGCGGTATACGCGGCAGTATGATTCGCTCCATGGACTTAAAACGCAGTTCAAACGGTGTTGTTGATGCAATATCGGCAGAAGAACTTGGTAAGTTCCCAGATACCAACTTGGCAGAGGCGCTTCAGCGTATTACCGGTGTAACCATAAGCCGTAATAACGGTGAGGGTAACGAAATCACGGTACGTGGTTTTGGTCCAGAATTTAACTTGATAACGCTAAACGGCCGTCAAATGCCGGGTACAGGTTTCACTCGTTCATTCAATCTGTCTAACCTCTCATCTGAAGGTGTTAACACGCTTGAGCTTCAAAAAACTGCTCGCGCTGAAAACCCAAGCGGTGGCCTCGGTGCAACGGTGAATATCATCACCATGAAGCCACTAGCGCAATCAGGGCAGCAAGCCTCATTTTCAGTAAAGGGTATTTACGATACCTCAAACGAAGAAGGTGATGATGTAACACCTGAAATTGCAGGTGTTTACAGCAATACTTTTGCCGATGACATGTTTGGTTTTGGTGTATCTTTTTCTCACCAAGAGCGTGACTTCCAGCAGCAAGCGGCGAACATTCAGGGCTGGCAGTTACAAGAGAACGATGCGCTACCTGAGTTAGACCCAGAAAATGTAGTTGATAACCGTTCTAACATTACCAATGCTGCGTTCTTCCCTAAAGATATGAACTACAGCATTAGTGATGTTCAGCGCGAACGTTCAAATGCGCAAGTGACCTTCCAGTTCCGTCCTATCGACGACTTCACAGCAACGGTAGACTACACGGCGTCTCGTGCTACCACAGGAACTAACACTGTGGGCTGGGGTATTTGGAATAACTTCGGTTCAAACATTAATGCTTATGAGCTAGATGCAAACGGTACGGCAGTTTTTGCTGATATCAGCGGCGACGATGGCTCGTTCACTGCCAGCAGAAATACCACACGCGTTGACGCTCGCTCAATTGGTATTAACCTTGATTGGATGGTAAACGACGACTGGCATTTAGCCCTCGATTACCATGATTCATACAACGAAATAGACAACGGATACGATGAAGGTCTTGGCAGCTCTGGCCAAATTATTCTTGGTTCAAATCAGCTTCAGTCAAAAGTGTACGACTACCGCGAAGGTGATATTCCTCAGGTATTTGTAAACTGGAACAACGGCACTAATGAAATTGCGCCTGGCGAAATAGACTCTAACTTTAGCCAGTTTATCTATTCTCCTGGCCGTTCTGATATTGAGCAACTTCAATTGGACGGTACTTGGTTCAACTCTGCTTTTGATATTCCTCTAATTAAAGTGGACTTTGGGTATGCACGCACAGAACAGGCGCTAAGTGGATTTGAAGCATGGAGCGGCTTGCGAGGCGGCCCAGGATTTAACCCATCGTTTACTCAAATATTCCCAGACAGCATGTTCGTACGCAACGACACCAGCGGTTTCTTAGATGCCTTTAGTAGCGGTGGTGCGAATATGAACCCTGGGTATTACTATACCTTTGATTTCGACGAAGCTATTGCCCGCCAATTGGCGTTTATTACTGCTGATGTCGTAGGTGAGGCTAACGCATACTCAATCGATCCATATTACATGGGTGCTCCTTCTGTAAGTAATGTAGAGGAAATTACAGACTCTATTTACGTACAAACCGAGTGGGATTTTGAGCTAGGCGATTACTACGTTCAAATTAATGCGGGTCTACGCTACGAAGAAACAGAAGTACCTAGTTCAGCAGAAGTTCGTGTTCCACAGCAAGTCAACTGGGTAGCCGCTTCTGAGTGGATTACACAGTTTGAAGAAGGTCTTCAGTTACAGGACTTTACAGGCGAGTACGACATTCTTCTGCCTATGTTCGACGTAAAAGTTGACGTAACTGACGACGTGGTAGCACGTTTCTCATGGGGTAAGTCAATTACCCGAGCGCCTATTGGTTTATTGCAAGGCGGCCTAGCGTTTAGCGGTAGTCCTAAAATTGGTGCTCGTACTGCCTCAGCGGGTAATACAAGCTTGCTGCCTTTTGAGTCATCAAACTTAGACCTCTCTTTTGAGTGGTACTACGACGAAGCAAGCTACGCGGCTATAGGTCTATTTAGAAAGTCAGTAGACAACTACATCACAACAACGGGTCAAGACCGTCAGTTCGAAGGTCTTAATGATATTTACTTAGGCCCCCGTTGGAATGAAGCGGTAAATGCACTTGAAGCAGCTGGTACACAGGCTACTGATAGCGCTATTTACGACTACTTTGTGAACAACGGTTATGCCGATGAAAACGGTGTTGTAACACCGAATGCAGACGACCCGCTTATTACATGGCGTACAACACAGCCGGGTAACTCTAGTGATGCGAAAACCGTAGAAGGTATCGAGCTTGCTATTCAGCATACTTTCGGTGAAACCGGCTTTGGTTTTGGCGCGAACGCCACATTGGTAGATGGCGATGTTGAATACGACCCGTATAACCTTGAAGAGCAAGACCCACTAGTAGGTATTAGTGACTCTGCTAACTTCCAAGTGTTCTATGAAAAAGATGGCTTGTCGGCAAAAATCACTTATGCGTGGCGTTCAGACTATGTCGTAGGTATTGGTCAAGCTCAAGGTTCGTCGGATAACCCAGCCACTCAGTTCGACACGTACGCGCAAATTGATGCAAGTATTAACTATGACGTTAATGAACATCTTACTGTGTTCCTAGAGGGCATTAACATCAACGATGAAACTGAGCGTGGATATGGACGTTTTGAAGAGCAGTTCTTATTTGCTCGCCAATACGGCCCGCGTTACACACTAGGTGCTCGTTATACATTCTAAGTGTATTTAGTGTTGGGCTTGTATTTAATAACAAGCCCAATTAAAAAGGCCGCTTCATTCACATGAAGCGGCCTTTTTTATTGGCATGAGTCAGTCCGTCTTAGAACGAACCGATAACAGACAGTCTTGCATTAATTGGCGCACCAACCGTTGCTTGATGTCTAGAGTGCGCGTTCGGGAAGTACAATGTGTCAGTTAAGTTTTCCACATTAAGCTGTAAACGCATGCCGTTGTTTAGCTCGTAGTATGCAGACGCATCGACACGGGTGTAGCTTGGTAGGACTGGCGAATCGGTAGCGGTAACCACAAAACTCTCATCTTGATAGGTTGCGCCAATACCAAAGCCTAACACGTCGCTTACTTGATATGTTGTCCAAACCGACATAGTATTTTCTGGAAGCTCACGAAGCTCTACTCCATTCGCATTTTCACCGTCTAAGTTGCTGTAGTTGGCAGTAACAAACCACTTATCAGTAATGTAGCCCTGTAGCTGCAGCTCAAAGCCTGACACATCAGAATCCACTTCTACGAAGCCTTCCGGGTCGTTAGGATCGTTATCCAATGAGGTTTGCTCGTTTTCAAATATCGCTGCTGTAAAGCTCATGCTGTCAGCAAAATCCCACTTCACACCAATTTCTTGGTTAGTAAACGTATCAGGGTCTAATCTATTAGCATCGCCGTTAATATTGGCATACTGCTCGCCACTGCGCGGTAAAAACGACTCACTGTAGCTGGCATAAATTGAGATATTTTCTTGAGGCTTATACACAAGACCTGCACGAGGAGAGACTTCCTCATCAGTGCGGTTACGGGTTTCTAATACCTCAGGGCGTGCGTCAAATACTTCAATATCGAAGCTATCGAAACGAGCACCTAATACAAGGTCGAAGTTTTCTGATAGAGCAATTTCGTCTTGTACGTAAAATGAATATACGTCTAGGTCTACGCGGGTATCGTCGTTTAAATCCGTAAATGCAGTAGTGACTGTATTTCCAGCCGCGTTAGTACCTGTTAATCCTCTAAAGTCTAAAGGGCCGCTAACTAGGAAATCTTCTTGGTCGTCGCCATTTGAATCGAAGACCGAGTTTAAACGATTCTGATCAGATTCAGTATTGATAAACTCACCACCGAAAATAACCGTGTGCTCAATGCTACCCGTTGCAAACTCACCGACTAGGTTTGCCGACAAGATAAGATTCTCACGTTCAGTACCGTCAATGTAACCATCAAGCGTCGCAACGTTTGTCTCTGGGTCAAAGTCAGCGGCATAAAAGTTGGCATATACCTTGTCATAGTCACCGTAAAAGGCGTTAAAGTTACCTTTTAAGTTGTCTGAAAAGTTGTGCTGTAAGTTGGCGCGAAACACGTCAGCTTCTAACGTTTGATAGTTATTTTCAGGGTCGCCAAAGACAATGTTTTCAAACGCTTCTACCGGCTCACCGTTTGCACCAGTAGGAACACCACGGTCGATAAAACGCTCGTGGTCGATATACTCATAGGATAAATCAACGATTGTATCCTCGCTCAACTGAAAGCGTGCTGTAGGGTTAAAGCCGTAACGATCGCCGTAAAAGAAATCACGATGGTTATCTAGACTCTCGTACATAGCATTAATTCTTACCGCAGAATCTTCGCCAGTGTCGATGTTGGTATCAAGCTGTAAGCTGTACGCGCCAAATGTGTTAGCAGATACGTTGTAGTTTACAAACTGCTGATCGATAGTCGCTTTCTTAGAAACGCGATTTAAAATACCGCCCGTGCCGCCACGACCGAACAGTAATGCGTTAGGACCACGTAAAATTTCAACTTGCTCAACATTGTACAGCGCACGATAGTATTGAACGTCGTCGCGATTACCGTCTATATAAAAATCGGCTGTTGAACGTACACCACGAAACACAACGGCGTCACGATGTCCTTCACCCTGAGAGGTGTTTACCCCTGGGGTGTAATCGATAATTTGGCCTACGCTTGTAATACCGCGGGCAGTAATTTCCTCTGCCGTCATGATAGATAAACTTTGTGGTACATCGATAATAGGAGTAGGGCTTTTGATAGAGTTTGATTGGTTTACCGAAAGATACTTTCCTTCAACAGTAAGTCTTTCAATATCTTCCATTGCAACCCCAAGGGCAGCGGGACTCAACATTACGGCTGTAGCAATAGTCGTAGGTTTAAATTTCACTATAATTCTCCACGTGTTCTACAAGTTTTATGTGTGATTTTGGTTAGTAGTCAGGGGTTAACCCTCTATTTATACTATTTGCACTGCGTCTTGAATGCGCCTTTTAATGTAAATAGGAATAGTTACTATTTCGATAAGCGATCGATAAAGGAAAACTCAGACGTTTGCGAGTCGTGGAGTGATATTTTTAAGAATACGCAATGAAAAGGTATAAATTTAACGTTAAGGCAGCTTAAATGGAAAAGATAAGCGTTAAAGATCAATTAGGTGAAAAATACGCAGAGTGTGTTCGAGAGTGTCTTGGGTAATCGAAAACAATAAAAAAAACCGCTCAAAAATAAAATTTGAGCGGTTTTTTATTGATTTTAGTATGCTTTTATTTACAGCTAATATCTGCGCTTTCTGCGGCATTAGGCGTAAATTCAATATCAGCCAAACTTACACTCGCTTTACCAGCACTTCCTAGCTCGAACGGCACCACTAAGCCAGTGAAGTCGATCCCCTTATCAACAAAGCACTGCAGATCAATGCTGATTGAAGACCACGTATCTAGGGGTAACGCGTTTACTTGCTCGCTAATATCGATTTGTGTTGAGCAGCTTCCCGGTGCATCTCCTTCGCCTTCACAGTTCATTCCCACGGTTAAACCGCTCTCAATATCGCTATGGCGGCTAACGCTAAAGGTTAGTGCCCCATTAGTCAGCAACTGTGCGCTTAAGTCTTCCCGGAAGAAGCTCTTACTCGCAAAACGCATGGCGGCAAACTCACTGCCGTCAAAGGTGACTTTACGAGCATCTTCCTGAACGACTTTATCCACAGTGCGATAATTAATAGCCCCTACTTTGTGTGTGCTGGCATTTACTGTTAACGATTCGTCACCTGAGTAAAGCCATAGTACCCAAGGAGATTGAACCGCTCCGTTAAGGATCTCAACAGACTGACTATTGTCACTGCTTACACTTACTTCAGTGTTTAAATCATCGGATAAGACATTTTCATCGGCATACGTTAATCCAAAGCCATAGGAAAGTAATGGCTCATAGTCATCATCGCCTATATTCACAATTTGCTGAGGCTCTGCTGGCCACGAGAATGGAAGTTTGCCTTTAAAGTCTTGCTCGCCGAATAATACATCAGCTACCACTGCACCTTCTGAACCTGGCAACCATGCTGCCACAAATGCGTCAGAAGCGTTTAGTTCTGCATTAACCCACATAGGGCGGCCGCTTATAAATACAGATACCACTGGGATACCTTGAGACTTAAGACGCTCAAGCAGCGCTAAGTCTTTTTTAGTACCGTACTGATAAATTAACGTTTCTCTATCACCATGACCTTCCGCGTACGGCTCTTCGCCAAATACCACAATAGCCACGTCTGGAGTTTCGCTTTCACCTTCAAATACACCGTCAACAGAAAGCATAACATCGCCACCAGTATTTTCTACGTGACGTTTAATGCCGTCGTATATTGAAGTGCCACCCGGGAAATCATCGTTCGTGTTATTCGTACCCTGCCAGGTAATACTCCAGCCACCAGATTGCTTACCAATATTGTCTGCGGCATCGCCAGCAACTAACACACGCTTATTCCCTGACAAAGGTAATAGGCCTTGTTTATTTTTAAGCAATACCAATGATTCACGAACGGCCTGACGAGCCACTTCACGATGAGATTCTTTGCCTATAAGCGAACGATCACCAGATAACGGGCGATTAGCTGGACTAGGCTTGTCAAACAAACCTGCGCGTACTTTAACCCGTAAAATGCGACGCACAGCATCGTCTATTCGTGACATGGGTATGACCCCATCTTTCACGTGGGCAAGCGTAGATTCATAAACACCTTTCCAATCGCTAGGCACCATAAAAATATCTAACCCAGCGTTAACGGCTTGTGCACAATCTGTATTACTACACCCTTTCACTTGGCCGTGACCATTCCAGTCGCCCACAACAAAGCCGTCAAAGCCCATTTGCTCTTTTAATACATCGGTCAGCAAATATTTGTGACCGTGAAGCTTTTCACCATTCCAACTGTTAAACGAAGCCATAACAGACTGCGCACCAGCGGTTAGCCCGCCAACGTAGCCTTGGGCATGGATATCAAACAGCTCTTGCTCGCTGGCAACGTTGTCGCCTTGGTCGTCACCACCTAAAGTGCCGCCGTCACCGACAAAGTGCTTTACGGTACTGATAACCCGCTGATCGCTCAAAAAGTCTTTGTCGGCAGCGCCCTGCAGGCCCTTTACCACCGAAGCAGCATAGTCACGAACAATGGCAGGATCTTCTGAGTAGCTCTCGTAAGTTCTCCCCCAGCGATCGTCCCTTACCACGGCCACCGTGGGTGCAAATACCCAATCGATGCCCGTTGCCATAACTTCTTTAGCTGTTATGTGAGCAATCTGCTCGACTAGTTTGGGATTCTTTGCCGCCCCCAACCCAATATTGTGGGGAAACAGCGTAGCGCCAATCACATTATTGTGACCGTGAACTGCATCTGTTCCCCACATGGTTGGAATGGTTGAACCGTCTAAACTGTCATCAATAGACGCTTGATATAGCTTTTCAGCCAGCGCAACCCAATCGTCAGGCGTTGCGTGTTTATTATTGTCTGGAAACGCGCCACCACCGTTAAGATAAGAGCCAAAACCATACTGACGCATTTCTTCAACCGTAATATTGCGGATTTCTGGTTGAATCATTTGCGCTATTTTTTGCTCCAGCGTCATTGTCGACATCAACTCAGACACCTGCTTTTCTACAGCCGGATCTTTTTCTACTTCGATATCAAGCTTTGGCCAAATTTTTGCCGCACCGCTTTTTTCTACGCTCTCATCCTGATTGCTAGCAGATTCTTTCTCTGCAACTCCGCAGCCGCTTAACAATACGCCAGCAATTACGGAAGCGAGTAATGTGTTTCGCATCGTTACTACTCCTTAATCTTTAATCAGTTGTGTTACACGGCTGCCTATTAAACCGTAGTAGGCGATGTACAAGTAACAAGAAGCCGGTAGCAAGAATGAAAGTGTGACGCCGATATTATCAGCCAACATACCTTGGAAAAGCGGGATAATAGCTCCCCCTACTATGGCTAAGCACAAAATACCTGAGCCTTGCGGTGTATCTTTGCCAAGTTGCTGAAGCGCCAAACTGAAAATGGTAGGAAACATGATGGAGTTAAATAAACCCACACCAAGCACGGTCCATAGTGCAAGTGGCCCCGTGGTAGAAATCGACAGCACAATAAGAAAGATAGCCATAACTGAATTAAATGCCAACACGATGCCGCCGGAGACTTTTTGCATAACAACTGCACCGATAAAGCGTCCGACCATAGCGCCGCCCCAGTAGTATGCAAGCAACTTAGATGCTTTTGCCTCAGTTAGTCCAGCCACTGAAGGACTAGCTAAATAGTTTACTAGCATGCTACCTATGGCAACTTCGGCACCGACGTACATAAAAATGCCTACAGCACCGAGAACAAGATGCCTATGCTGCCAAGCCCCACCTTTGAATATGCCGGTATTAGTACTGGTGTGGTTGAGTTTAGGCAGCTTTAAATAAAGAAATACCAACGCTAGTAAAAGAAGCGATGCAGCGAGTATAAGATAAGGAATTTGAACATCGGAGGCCGATGCCGTCGCCGCGTTGTGTTCGCCTGTTGCCCCGTACATAAGATACGAACCAAAAAATGGCGCTACCGTGGTGCCAAGAGAATTAAACGCCTGGGTCATCGTAAGTCGAGAAGAGGCTGTTTTGGGGTCTCCTAACGCAGTTACATATGGGTTAGCCGATACCTGCAAAATAGTGATGCCCGACGCTAATACGAAGAGCGCAAGAAGGAAAACCGCATATATTTGGCTTTCAGCTGCAGGGTAAAACATGATGCAACCCAAACAGGCAATACCCAACCCAAGCACAATACCTTTTTGATAACCTATTCGTGATACCACTAGCCCGGCAGGCAGTGAAACAATGAAATAGGCGCTAAAAAAGCAAAACTGAATAAGCATCGCCTGTGTAAAGGAGAGGTTAAACGCACCTTTTAAGTAGGGGATAAGGATATCGTTCAGGCAGGTAATAAATCCCCACATGAAAAATAATGTTGTTAATGAAATGAGAGCAAAGCGATAATTACCACTTGGCGCTACATTATTCACTGGCTGCGAGTCAGGTTGCGTTGGTATGTCCACTGATAACCTCTATTGCTATTTTTGTAATTAATGATAAATTAACATTTGAAAGCGCTTACACGGCCAAGAACACTTGCTTGTAAGCGCTTACATTTCAGTGAATAATTACATGAAGCGTTGCTGAATTCAATGTAAAAATCATGTTATTTTTGATTTATGAATAACAAACTATTTTGTACAGTTTGTTAAGCTTAGGACATGAGACAATGCCAAACATCACGCTCCCTGCCAACTCCTTGTTGTTATCTAAGGATTTTTTATACGGCGTAGCTACCTCAAGCTTTCAAATTGAAGGCGACCGAAGCGGTCGACTAGACTCAATTTGGGACACATTTTGTTCACAAAGCAATACGATTGAAGACAATTCTAATGGTGATGTTGCGTGTCAGCACGTCGAAAAATGGCAAGAAGACGTAGCGCTTATTGCTGGGCTTGGCGTGGATGCTTATCGCCTTTCAATCTCGTGGCCAAGAGTGGTTAACAGTGATGGTTCGGTGAACGACATTGGCATGCAGTTCTACGTTAACTTGGTTGACGAACTGGTTAAGCGAAATATAAAGGTATTTGTTACCTTATATCACTGGGATCTCCCCCAATATCTTGAAGATAACGGTGGCTGGCTTAACAGAGACACAGCAACTGCCTTTGCGCACTACACAGAGCTTGTAGCTAGCGCGTTGGGAGATAAAGTGTACTCTTATGCCACCCTCAACGAACCCTTTTGCTCTGCATATTTAGGCTACGAATTAGGCATTCACGCGCCGGGAAAAACCGGTATAGCGAATGGCAGACAGGCAGCACACAATTTGCTTTTGGCCCATGGTTTGGGCATGAAAGTGCTTCGTGAGAAATGCCCTAACAGCCTAAACGGTATTGTGCTTAATTTTTCAACTTGTCACAGTGCTACAGATTCACAAGCCGATATGCTGGCCGCAAAGCTTGCCGATGAATACCACAACCGCTGGTATTTACAGCCTATTATTGAAGGGACTTATCCCGACATATGCCAACAGCTGCCAAATGAACAACAGCCGGATATTCACGAGGGCGATATGGATATTATTTCTCAGCCAATCGACTTTCTGGGAATAAATTTCTACACACGCACGGTATATAAAGCGACAGAAGACGGCTGGTTTGATGTCGTAGAGCCTAAAAATGTTCCTCTTACTTCTATGGGTTGGGAAATTACCCCTGATGCCTTTACCGAAATCTTAGTGGATTTGAATGACCGCTATTCTCTTCCTCCTATTTATATTACCGAAAATGGCGCTGCCATGAACGATGAAATGGTAAATGGAGAAGTGATAGATACCGACCGGGTCGATTACTTTAACTCGCATTTAAACGCTGTTCACAATGCCGTTAAAGCCGGTGTAAATATTCAGGGTTATTTTGCTTGGAGTTTAATGGACAACTTTGAATGGGCGCTTGGCTATACAAAACGGTTTGGTATTGTTTATGTCGACTACGACACACAAAAAAGAACGCTGAAGCACAGTGGAATTGCGTTTCAAGAGCTGGTGAAAAGTAGAGTTAATGTTACATTAGCAGTATAGAAAAAGGATAAGTACTCTACACCATGGCAACAATTTACGAAGTATCAGAAGCAGCCGGCGTTTCATTAGCTACCGTTTCCAGAGTGATGAATGGAAATACAAAGGTTAGCGATAGAACGCGAAAAAAGGTTGAAGCCGCTATGGCTTCGCTAGGCTATCAGCCCAATGCTATCGCGCAGTCTTTAGCATCTAATCGCACAAATAGCGTGGGTCTTCTTGTTTCTGAGCTTCATGGTTCCTACTTTGGCGACCTAATGAGCACCGTTGAACAGGTGTTAAAACAATACGGAAAGCACGTAATCATTACCGCAGGGCATGTAGATGAAAAGCGAGAGCACGAAGCTATTGAGTTCCTTAAAAGCCGACGCTGCGATGCATTGATACTTCACGCCGAAGCCGTATCTGATGAATACTTAAATACTCTGTGCACCAGCGACCTTCCCGTTATTATTATCAACCGTCGCGTAGACGGTTTAGATGATAACTGTTTTGTAGTAGATAACGAAAAAGGTGGCTATTTAGCCGCTCGCACTGCGATTGACCAAGGGCACACATCAATTGGTTATATTAGCGGACCTAGTTTTAAGAAAGATGCTACCGACCGACTTGCAGGTCATAAGCGCGCACTCACAGAAGCCGGCATTGAGATTAAAGACGAGCATATCTTTGAAGGTGACTTTCATGAGTCTTCTGGTCAAGACGGTATGCACTTCATGAAAAAACACTTCCCAGACATGACCGCACTTATTTGCGCCAATGATGAAATGGCCTCTGGTGCAATGACAGCAGCACGAGAGTCTGGATTGGAAATTCCGCAGCACTTGTCTATTGTCGGTTTCGATAATGTGTTGTTTTCTCGTTATCTTTACCCCAAGTTGACCACTATTAATAACCCTATTCAGGCAATGGGGGAAATGGCAGCACGCTGGGTACTTAAAAATGTTTATAACACCAAAATTAATCATTCTATTGAACACTTGTTCGTACCTGAAGTGATAGAACGACAATCTCTGAGCAAACGCTAATATGCTAAAAACCGTGCCGACTTCGCTCTATTACACACTTATTGTCTCCTTGGGGGGCTTTATTTTCGGATTTGATGCCAGTGTTATTTCGGGCGCTATTGGTTTTATTGACGTAGAGTTTGCGCTCACAGATTGGCAACAGGGCTTTGTGGTGAGTTCTCCTACCCTTGGGGCACTATTTTCCATGCTGTTTGCAGGTGCAATAAGCGATGCAATAGGACGGCGTAAAGCGCTTATTATTGTTGCGATGTTGTATTTCATTTCCGCAATATGCTCTGCGTTAGCGCCAAACTATGCCCTTCTTGTATTGGCGCGTTTCATCGGTGGTATTGCCTTTTGCTCACTCATTATTGCCCCTGTTTATATTTCTGAGATAAGCTCGGCGAAACACCGCGGTAAAATGGTGTCGGTGAATCAGCTCAATATTGTGCTGGGCTTTGCCCTTTCATACTTCAGTAATTACTACTTTTTGCAGTTGAGTAATAGCGACATCTCCTGGGTGAAAGAGCTTGGAATAGACACCCACACTTGGCGCTACATGCTTGGTTTAGAAACCATACCCGCAGTTTTGTGGTTCACACTTCTTTTCTTCGTACCTAAAAGCCCCCGCTGGCTGCTGCTCAAAGGAAAAACGGAAGAGGCCAAGCAAACCATTTTTGCGCTTTTCGATGCCGAAGAGGCAAAGAGTCAGTTAAACGATATTCAATCGTCTCTTTCCGAAAAGACATGGTCGCTTAAAGAGCGACTGGGGTTTCTGAACGCAAAAACTATGCGATATCCGCTATTTGTGGGTATCACTTTAGCCATTGCGCAGCAAATTACTGGCATTAACGTTATCTTTTTTTATGCCCCTACTATTTTTGAACAAAGTGGTGTGGGTACCGATGCAGCATTCATGCAAGCCGTATGGATTGGCATGGTGAATGTAGCCTTTACGATAGTCGCTATGCTTACCATTGATAAATGGGGCAGAAAACCACTGCTTATTGTTGGCCTTTGCGGTGTAGCCATCAGCATGACGGTGTGCGCCTATGGCTTTAAACAGGCAACTTATGAAATTGAATCAGGGGATATAGCAGAAATTCAAATTGTTGCCCCTCAGCTTGCAGAAAAGCTGCTGGCTGTGGAAGGCAAAGTGTATTACTCAGATGTTGAATTTAAACAAAGTCTGCAAAGAACACTCACTACCGCACAATACGATAACCACCAGCAGCTTATTCTAAATAGCAGTATCTCTATGAATGCGCCGCTGGTGCTGTTTGGTATCATTGCGTTTGTGGCGTCTTTTGCGGTCTCTCTCGGCCCAGTTATGTGGGCCATGCTGGCAGAAATTTTTCCTAACCAAACCAGAGCAATTGCCATATCACTGGTGGGGGTTATTAACTCATTAACCAGCTTTTTAGTACAGCTAGTTTTCCCTTGGGAGTTAATGAACTTTGGCGCTGCCGCCACTTTCTTTATTTACGGTATATTTGCGCTCGTAAGCCTTGCTTTAGTGGTGCGGTTCTTCCCCGAAACAAAAGGGCGAACACTTGAGCAAATCACTGAAAATTTCCAATCTAGGTAAATTAGCCGAGTGAGCTATCCGGATAAACTAGCTAGCCGGATAAATTAGCTAGCCATGTAAGCCTAACGTGAATAGTAATGCATTAAGCGAACTGACGCTTATGCTGGTTCACACTTTTAATACTCGCTTCTTCCAGCACAATGTGTTTATCGATAGATAGAGATGTCGGTAGTACGTGAGAGGCTACGATAACTAATTTACTTTGCGCCTCTTTTTCAAGTAATTTGCAAACTCGCTCTTGGGTTTTTATATCAAGGCCCTCAAATGGCTCATCTACCATTAACACCAGCGGGTTAGCTAATACAGCTCGCGCAAAGGCAAGGCGTTTTCGCTCACCGCCAGATAGTTGCCTGCCGGATTTACCAACCCAATTGGTTAACGGCAAAATAGTGTCGAGGCTCAACTCTTCTAATAACTCACACATAGTATCTTGCGCGATATCACTCCCTGCGGGGTCTAAATTCATTTTCACACTGCCAGATAAAATGATGGGATCTTGCTCTACATAAAGCCAGCGCTTTACCATCCCTTCTGATATGGCATGATCATCAACCCTACGCTCACCTTCAGCAGGCAATAAACCAGCTATTGCTTGCAAAAGAGATGATTTTCCACAGCCAGACACACCGCTTATGGTTACCACACCTGTTGAAGGTAAACTTACTGTTACCGGCACCGTAGAGCGATTTTTCGCTGCAAAGTGATTAAGTTGTAGCGACGTACAAACAGGCTTTTCTGCCAATTGCTGTATGGGCGATGTACTCAAACAATTTAACGCGTTGTTGCTCTGTTGATGCTGCGCGGCATTTGCAACTGCATTAAAGCTTGCCGATGCCCAATCCGGTGCAGCTAACAGCACCATAGGAACTATAAGCGCAATGGGAGCGAAGACGGCGACCTCAGAAAATGGCAATAAGCCTGCCATCAATAGCAAAGCAAGCGCAAAGGCAACACCTTGAAACATCCACATTGTGTGTGAAGTCTTTTTCTTTTGGTTAAACTGCTGTCGCCATACAGGCATTGCGCTTGGTGCATGTTCAGCGGCCTTTTTTCTGTTCAAGTGCCAAATGGGGCTTGCCGCTAAAAAATGTGAGGATGCACGTCTAAACTCTTTCGTTGCGTAAGTATTTTCACGAGCGGTGGCTAATGCACTCAGCCATTGAAATGTAAGTAAAATAATCCATGCGCTATACAAGGCAACAAGATAAACAGCGCCAGGGAGATTAGTCCATAACGCGGCTATACACATCACCGTGAATATGAAGAGGACGCTAGACAAAGGAGAAACCCACGCAATCCATTTACTTGCAAGCACTTCTGTATGCTGAGCTAATGCTTCAGTCGACGATGCTTTATCTTCTAATTGACAGTTCTGTAGCTGAGAAAAAACATCCATTCTAACGGTCGCAATTCGCGCTAATAGATCCTTATGTCCTACCCACATGCTGGCATAACCGGATGCAATACGAAGTAACGCTAACCCTCGAATGACAACGGCAGGAATAACATAATTAAACCCAACGGGCGCAATTGCGCTTATAGCAATAAACCATGAAGAGATAACCAAAATACTCAGCCCAGCTGCAGCGTGAAGCATAGCAAGCAATAAAGTTATATACGCAGGTTTGCTTTCATTGCTCATGTTAACTGCTGCTCCTCTCCCGGTGGTCTTCGATGACCTAACTCGGTTTTATCTATAACGTGCTTGTTTTCAATGTGCCAGAAACCAGTGAACCAATCTGCTGGCAGCGCTTTGTGGGAAGCCCATATCACTGTTTTATCGCGAGTTAGTTGGTAAATTAGTTGTGCAAGGCGGCAATGCTGATCGTCGGGCAGGTGAGCCGTGGGCTCGTCAAGCAACCATAAAGGACGGTCTCGCAACAGCGCTCTCGCTAGGCTTAGGCGCTGCGCCTCTCCTCCTGAAAGCAGCGGGTAGTCGGTCATTACCGTATCTAAACCGAAAGGTAACTGTTTGAGCCAATCAGATAGCTCTACTTTTTCTAAGATGGCGATGAGCTGCTGATCACAATACTCATCATGTAAGCATAGGTTCTCTCTCACATTACCTGGCAAAATGACAGGATGCTGAGTTAACCATATTGATGAACACTCACAACGATGTGATGCCCGGCGCTGACCGGCCAATGCTTCTAAAAGCAGCGTTTTGCCGCTTCCCGAACGTCCACTGAGTAATATGCAATCGCCTTGATTAAACGCGAGAGTTTGCGCTGTTAATAGAGATGGGCTGTATTGCATTGGGTCAGCCACTTCATCAAATACCGCAAATTCATTCGCCAAAAATCCATTCCCATTTTCGACTGACGCTGAACTTGTTGTTGCTACCTCTGTTTGCGAGCCGCGCGCTTGGGCTGAGTCTGTGCTTTCTTCAGTACTTTCTTCAGTGCCTCCCTTATCTTCATATCCCTTAGCTTCAACACTTGGGGAGTAGCTACCTAACACCGGCGCGATCGTCTCCATTGCAGATTCTGCCTGTGCTTTTTGGTGATAAATTTGACCCAGTTTTTTCATTTCACTTAGTAGTAAGGGAACGACCAGTAAAATCCACAGGCCCTGTTGTAGGGTAATGTCAGGGCCAACATTAAGCTCATTCAGTAATGTAAAACCTATAAAAACCGCCACTAACGCCACAGAAAGCGTGGCAAAAAAATCCAGTACACTGTTTGATAAAAACGCAACACTCACCACTTTCATGGTGCGTGAGTTTAAGGTGTCACTTGCCTCTTTGAGTAAACCGGTTTGCCTTTCATGAGCCTGAAAGGTGGACAGCATAGGCAGCGCCGCAAGCCTGTCGGTAAACATACTGCCAAGACGGGATAATGCGATGAAATGTTTTTGATGAAGCGCAGCTGCTCCTTTACCCACAATGATCATAAACAAGGGCACAACTGGAAGTGTGACCAATAGCCCAGCACCGATAACCGGATTCACAAAGAATATTACCGCCAACGCGAAAAGCGGCACTATTACTGCGATAGTTTGTTGTACGCTATATTCTAGTGCCCAATCGGTTAAGTCATGCAATTGTTTTTGCCATAGCGACTGCCAGTAAAACGCCGTTTGCTGCCGAACCAATGCGTGCTGACGCGCAGAAAAAACCGCTGTTAACGCTGTCTCTAATTTGGATAGCATGTTGGTTTTACTAACAATAGACTGCTGATTATACAGTCCTTGAAGCAACCAAGAACAAAAGAGAGAAAGGGCCATTCCGATAATATGTGTATTTGCTCCGTGGGCCTTGTTCACCACCCAGTCATGGGCAATATGGGAGAAAAAATAGAACCCAATGATCAAAGAAAAAAGCGACAAACACTTAATTACCACAAGGCGCAATTGTGATGCACGCACACCAAGCTTGTGCGACTCATCAAGCAGTTTACGCCAAGTTGTCAGTGTTTGCCGGTTGGGAACCTTTTCTTTAGTCACTGTTTGCTCTTTTAATGCTATGGTTTTGTTTGTGTTTACATTGCTGCCAACACATAGTTAAAAACACATAGTTAAAAACACAATGCAGCCCCTTACTTTTACTAAGGGGACTGCACCTCTTACACTTTCACAGTTCACACTGTGTTAGTCTGCGTCCTCGGGCCGGTCCATATTTTCAGTAGACTCAAGCCACATGGCGTTAATAATGCCAAAAGAACAGGCAAGTAATACTCCAAGTATCCAAGCGAAATACCACATTGTTGCCTCCTTAATAAATAGTGTGAGATTGGTCTAAGTCGTCGTTTTTGATACGACCGCGCATGACATAGAAGCTGTAGGCAGTGTAGCCAAGAACGATTGGAACAAAGATGCAAGCAACGATGAACATTACATTAAGTGTTAAGTGGCTTGATGTAGCGTCCCATACCGTTAGACTTGCCGCTGGCATAGTGATACTTGGCATTAGAAATGGAAACATAGACACACCAGCAGTCAAGATGACGCCTGCAATGAATAACGCACTAGATACAAACGCCATTCCTGCATTGCCCTTTTTAGAGAAAAATGCACAAGCCAGCCCACCAACAACACCTAGTACTGGCGCTATAAGCGTTAATGGGTAGTCGCGGTAATTGTTTAACCATGCTCCCGCTTCAATAGCCACTTCCTTTTTCAAAGGATTAGATGTTGCTAACGTATCAACGGCAGAGGTAATCACAAAGCCATCTAAGAACGCCACCCAAATACCTGCGAGAACGAAAAGCGCAACCCCGACTAAACTTAAAACGATAGATACCACTCGCGCCCGAACCTCAATGAATCCATCAGTTTTCATTTGCAACCATGTGGCACCGTGGTTAAGTAAAATTGCCACAGACAACAGACCCGCTACCAGTGCAAATGGCGTGAGTAACCCAAAGAACGAACCTGTGTAGGTAGAGCGTAAGGTATTGTCCATCTCAAAAGGTACGCCTAATAACAAGTTACCAAACGCCACACCGAAGTTAAGTGATGGAATAATACCACCGGCAAATAACGCCCAATCCCACGCTTTTCTCCACTGAGGGTTTGGTAGCTTGCTGCGGTAGTCAAAACCAATAGGCCGCATCCATAAAGCAATAAGCGTTAGCGCAAGCGCAAGGTAGAAGCCAGAAAACGCAGTGGCATAGATAAGCGGCCAAGCTGCAAAAATGGCACCGCCTGCTGTGATGAACCACACTTGGTTACCGTCCCAGTGGGGACCAATGGTGTTTATCATTACACGGCGTTCTTTGTCATTTTTTCCAATAAGCGTTAGCAGTGCCCCTACTCCTAGGTCAAAACCGTCGGTAACGGCAAAACCAATAAGCAGTACACCCACCAAACACCACCAAATAACGCGAAGCAGTTCATAATCAATCATACTTTTGCTCCCTGATTGTCTAGGTCGATTAAATCAAGATCAGATTCAGTTTGTGTTTCTTCAGGTGGAACCGGACCTTTTTTGGCAAACTTCTTCATTAAGTAGAAAGCAATAATGAACATCACAGTGTAAAAGGCGGTGTATGCAACCATAGTAGTAACTACATCGCTAACCGCGAGATTTGAAACAGATGCATGCACAGGAAGTATTTCAGCTATTGACCATGGCTGACGTCCATATTCAGCAACAAACCATCCCGCTTCACTCGCTACCCAAGGAAGGGGCAAGCTAAACAAAGACGCTTTTAATAGCCAGCGAGGCTGAGTAATCCGGTGTTTTGTGCTGTAGTAGAAGGCACAGATAAACAGCGCTAGCATGATAAAGCCAGACGCCACCATGAGTCGGAAGCTCCAGAACAAAGGAGCTACTGGCGGAATACTATAGTCTACCGCTTGCTGTAACGCTTTTTCAGAAGGATTTGAAACATCATTGGTGTAAGGCTCAAGAAGCATAGCGTAACCCAAGCTGTCTTTGTGTGCTTCAAACGTTGCACGCTCCTGCTCTGTGGCGGAGCCATCTCTTACACTATCTAGCAACTCGTAAGCCTTTATTCCTTCAAGAATTCGCTCTTTATTTTGCTCTTTAAGATCTTTTATTCCAGAGACTTCTTCCGTTAATGAGCGTGTTGCAATAATGCCCATAGCCCATGGTATTTGAAGCGCGTACTCGGTTTTTTCTTCCTCATCATTGGGCAAGCCAAATACAGTAAATGGCGCTGGCGCTGGATGAGTTTCATACTCGGCTTCTACCGCAGCTAATTTTACTTTTTGGACATCGCCTAGCTCATAACCACTTTCGTCACCAAGTACGATGACTGACAATGTGGCCGCTAAACCAAAGCTTGCCGCAATGGCAAACGAGCGACGGGCAAAAGCAATATGCTTATGATTGAGTAAGTAGTAGCTAGAAATAGCTAATACGAAGATAGCACCAGTGACGTAACCTGCTGAGACTGTGTGGACAAATTTCACCTGTGCTACCGGATTGAATATAACTTCTGCGAAGCTGGTCATTTCCATGCGCATGGCTTCAAAGTTAAAGTCAGCACCAACTGGGTATTGCATCCAGCCATTGGCAATTAAGATCCACAGTGCAGAGAAGTTTGAGCCAATGGCAACCAGCCAAGTAGCCATAAGGTGTTTCACCTTAGACATTTTGTCCCAGCCGAAGAAAAAGAGACCCACAAATGTCGATTCTAAAAAGAACGCCATTAGGCCTTCAATAGCAAGCGGAGCGCCAAAAATATCACCCACGTAATGTGAGTAATACGACCAGTTCATACCGAACTGGAACTCCATCGTTAAGCCTGTAGCCACGCCGATAGCGAAGTTAATACCAAACAACTTGCCCCAAAATTGAGTCATCTGCTTGTATATCTCTTTGCCGGTCA
Source organism: Alteromonas sp. RW2A1 (assembly GCF_001886475.1). Classification (NCBI taxonomy): domain Bacteria; kingdom Pseudomonadati; phylum Pseudomonadota; class Gammaproteobacteria; order Alteromonadales; family Alteromonadaceae; genus Alteromonas; species Alteromonas sp. RW2A1. The sequence continues at coordinate 3,911,703 of NZ_CP018031.1, forward strand.
TAACATAAACCGACTCCATGATGGCTAGTAAAAAGCTAAGCCCCAGCGTTAGGGGTACAAATATAAAGTGGAACATTGCGGTTAACGCAAATTGCCACCGCGATAGTTCTATTAACGTATCGCTCATGGGTCTTCTCCCTCGTATCTTCGGTGCGCTTTACACACTTAACAATAATGTTAGTCAATTAGCCTGTTGCAAAAACTGTTGCGAGCTATCCCTATTTTTAAGTAGCAGTCGCAAAGTTATCGTTCTTTCGGCTTTCTCATCACAGATAAGAGCACTATGCCCCCACTGTTGAGTGAAAATATTGCACCTAGAAGACGGGGGAATTTTGATCCAACGCAAGGTAGCGAGAAAATATTACCGCCATTTTTGTCAAAAAAGTGACAAAAATGGCAAACTGGAATAGTTAGAGGTAACAAGACTATGCCTTACTCAGCATCTGTTGGTGAGTATCTTAAAGTGAACGCGCCGCGCAAGCTGCCAGGCTTAAAGCCGGTGGCTTCATCTTCAGGGTATGCCTTTTTAATCGCACTTAACACAGAGGGGGACACTTGTTCACCATGACACGCCGTACACACTTGCCCAGTGGTGATAGCCTTCATATAGCGAAATTCGCCGGTCTTCCCATCAACGTGGGTAGCCTCTAAGGGACCAGTGACATTTTCAGACAGTTGCTCAGCAAACTTTATAAGCTGTGCCGTTTCCCAGTCGTCGGGTTTATTATTTGGGTTTCTTACCCTTAGCGCCGTTCTACCCACCGTCCATCCCTCTTTACTTAAAGAATGAGCGATGGGTTCTGCTACTAATTTACACTCCTCGACTCCTACCTCTAGGCCTCCGCGCTTTATTGCCTCTTGCAAGCGCGTTTTTAGATTGCTTCCGAGCTCCTTCGCGTGAGCACGCGCTTCATTGCGGTTATCTTGTTCATTGAGATCTGTTGTAGTCTGCTGTACCGCACTAGCTATGCTGCTAAAGCCCACCAATGCAAAACATATGTATTTTGATAAATTGGCTAGATTGAGTTTATTTGAGTGGCTCGTTTGTTTATCGCATTTTTCCGATAATACCTTTACTTCATTTTTCATTTTTTCACCCGTTGATTAGTTCGTATTCGTTGTTTATACCAATTCATAAGGCTTATGACGAAAAACTTTCGTCGAACAGTTTTTATCAATAGTTTGCTCTCAACAGGCAACTATCAAAAAAGCGTTATGAAAGGTGAGCTTAAGTGTTTAGTAAACAAGCGACGTGCCAATGTGCTAGCATTTTTAATTGTGGACACAGATACTATCTGGCATTGATAGAGCTAAGCGGCAAATTTCGGGCTCAAAACTCTTTTACAGAAAGTGAAAGTAATACCAACAACATTGCTAAAAACCCATATAAAAATGAGAATAAAGACGATGTGGCAACCAACGGAATATAGTGCAAGCAGGATATGAATTTTTCTATCATTCAAGCCATGATCGACGCCATCGATAAACCGGCCATTTTTATTAGCCCCGACTATGTCATAGAGGCGGTCAACAAACCGTATAAAGACACCTATCCTGTAAATATCAAGCTGGGTTTCAGTACCTGTTATCAGGTGTCACACCGCAATAGCAAACCTTGCAACGAATGTGGCGAGACTTGCCCTATGCAGGAAAGCAAAGAAACGGGAAAGGTTGCAAGTGCTGTACATATTCACTCCACCAATGAAGGGCAAAGTTATTGCGATATTCTTATGCGCCCTATTTTCGATGGTCAAGGAGACTTGATAGGTTATTTAGAAATTTTAGATAAGTTGGCATTTGCGTCTAACACACCCTCAAAAGGAAAATTGGTTGGCGAGTCTGACGCGTTTAAAGCCATGCTGAACAAGATCAATAGAGCGGCAAAGTCTGATATTGCGGTGCTATTACAAGGTGAAACGGGAACTGGAAAAGAACTGGTTTCACAAGCCTTGCATTCATCGAGTTACCGCGCAGAGAAGCCCTTTGTGGTTATTGAATGTACCGGCCTTACCGACACCTTATTTGAAAGCGAGCTTTTTGGTTATGAAAAAGGGGCATTCACAGGAGCATCGTCAAATAAGAAAGGGTTGGTTGACGCTGCCGAAGGCGGCACCTTGTTTTTCGATGAAATTGGAGACGTGCCTTTAAGCATGCAGGTTAAATTGCTCCGTTTATTTGAAACACAAACCTATCGCCCAGTTGGCAGCACGGTTGTAAAAAAAGCAAACTTCAGATTAATTTGTGCATCGCATAAAGACATCTATGCCTTGGTTCAAACAGGAGAGTTTAGGCAAGATTTGTATTATAGAATTGCTGGGTTTCCAATAACGTTACCGGCCCTTCGAGAGCGCCCAACAGACATTCCACTTTTAGCTGAGCATATTTTAAGAAACCTTTCAGATAAAAAACGTCTTCATAAAAACGCTATTAAGCGGCTCACGCACTACGCTTTTCCTGGCAATATTAGAGAGCTGAAAAACATTATTGAGCAAGCTGCGTTGCTGTCTAATGAGTCTGTAATTGGTGAATACGACCTTCCTGATACAGTTTTACGCACTGCACCTAAAAAACATGCAGAATTAAGCAAAAGCTCGGCTCTGGTAGCAAAACAGCCCACGCTTGATATGGACGAGAACCTGATACTCAATGCAGTTACAACGCTTGAAAAGGCAGAAGAGTTCTATCTAAAAAAGGTGTGTCAGCACTACAGCGGCAGCATGGAAGAACTTGCCAAAGCACTCAATGTAAGCGTGAGAACCTTGTACAGAAAGCTTCAAAAAGCCGATATCAGTATAAAAACAAAGTAAAATAAATTTTGCTAAAACTCCGACCACTATAATAGGCCTGCATTTTGTATCGCCTGCCATAGCAACCTAATTGCAAGTAAGGTAATAACGGCTTTAAACAACCAATTGAAGGTTTCGTTTGGCACGCGTTTGAGCACTCGTAACCCAACAAAAGTACCTAATGCACCACTTGCAATCATGGCAACAATAACACCGCCCCACTGACCAAAAGAAAACCCCACAAAGAGAAAAACGAATGCTTTCAACGCATGTTGGATAGTCATACAGGTTGCGAGTGTTGCGGTAATACGCATTTTGTCAGCAACACTACGATGAACAAATGCAGCAACTAAAGGCCCTGTTGCCCCCACGAACATGGAGAGGATTGTGGTAATAAACCCTGCAATGCTGCGCCCAATGGGAGATAGTTCATGCGCTTTAGGTTTCTTTCCCCACACCATAAAAAGGATAAACCCAGAAACCGCAAACTGAATAAACACCAAAGGAAGCTGCACAACAATAAATGATGCCAAAATGCCACCTAGTAAGGCACCAAAACTAAAGTACATGACGATTTGTTTATCGACATGCGTGCGGGTCATTAACGCTCTATTCCCGTTTGAGCCAAGCTGAACCAGGCCATGAACTGGAATAAGCGCAGTTAATGGCAAGGTTGAGGCTAGAATAGCTAATAGCAGAACGCCACCGCCTATTCCCAGAGATGCTGTAATCAAGGAGGTAAAAAATGAAGCCACTATAAGCAAAGTAGCGCTTAAAGTGCTCAGTGCACCACCTGCTGTTATGAGTTCATAAAAAATATTCAAACAAGGTCTCTCCAAAAAAAGCGGCAACACATAATCAACATGGGGGTGATCAAACCTGCCCTCTAAGGCGTTTAAAATTCGTTCAACGCAAATGGTGAAATGCCATGGCTACGCCAAGATATGTAATGAAAGCCCTTGATACTTTATTAGACGAGCACAGCACCATATCGTCTAAATCCATAGCACGCCAAATTCTTAAAAACAGCGGGTTAAGCGAGGATGATATAAAGATGTGTGTGAAAAAGCGAACGCTATCACACACCTATATTTTTGAGGCATAACGACTGTGGCGTTTGATAAATTAAGTTTTCCCCTATTACAAAATCAAGCAACATCTTCTTCAATACTTCAAAAGGTAGATGCCGCTCTCTACCAAGCTAAAACAACTGGAAGGAGTAAGGTAATATGCGCTTAAGCCGTGTGTAAAAAGCAACACAACATTAAGAAAAATTTACACTCTCTACTTTACTTACCTTGCCACGCCAGCCCCCAAACATCTTCAAAATAAAATAAAAACATTTAAAAACAATGACATACCAAAACAAAAACAAAAGATGATTGCTTGGCACGAATAAAGCATAAATTAGACTAGCGGATAACAAGAGTCGTAATATGAAGCCAGGAAGGCTTTTGAAATGGAGAGTCCATATTACGAAATAGCGAGCTTTGATGGAAGACGATTGTCACGATATAAGGATTGCGTCATCCACGGAAAATGGAATTTACTCAGCACCGCTTAAGGAAATTGTTTTACGTTGCATTACTCATCGATGATGCGGTTGGGTTGGAATAAAACCAGCAAACTGAGCAGGATGCAGCAACCTTGGTTAATACGGAAAATGACTAAGATTGTCAGTACCCTCATCGAAAGTTTCGACATTGATGTCGCATGCTACGAAGGAATGTTACCTATTTGGACTGGTTGAAGAATGTGTGTTACTTCAGCCGGACCATAACGAGGACATTGATAAAGTCATCGATTTTATCAATGAGTTGTCATCAGACGACTGCCCTCTCCCCACAAAGACCCATCCCGGTCTTTACACAACTCTGATTTTTGCCCGCCTTTGGCGGGTATTTTTTTGCCTGCTCAAAAGAATGAAAGCGAGTTCATGCTATTATATGCGTTCTTTGCAATATCCTCTATTTAGGTTAACTACTTTGCAGCCTTCTTCTCCTGTCGTATTTAGAATGTTGTTCTGCGCCATGCTTGCCACTTCGGTAGGACAAAGTGTAATGCTAGCGACGCTGCCATCAATGGGCCGGCAAGCGAATTTATCTGAATTTCATATAGCGACAATCATGTCGAGCTCGGCACTTATTTTTGCTATCGGTACCAATGTGTGGAGCAGAGTAGCGCGACGAGCTGGGTTCAAGCGTACATTGCTTATAGGCCTTGCAGGCTATAGCGCGGGAACGTTTGCTTTTGCGAGTGCGTGGATGGCTGGATTTTCAGGCATTATCAGCGGAACTAATTTATTTTTAGCATTGCTCATAAGCCGAAGTTTGCAGTCTACAATCATGTCGGCTACGCCACCGTCTGCGGTTGGCTATGCTGTGGCAATTAGTGCCCCAGCACTGCGCGTTAGTGCAATTAGTAAAGTAACATCTGCCAGCAATGTGGGTCAGATCATAGGGCCGGCCTACGCAGGCTTGTTAGTTGGATTTGGTCTTTTGGCCCCACTTTATAGCATAGTGGTGCTCACCCTGTTGGCATTTGCCCTCGTACTTTATAAGTTACCGGTTTTACCGCCGCAAAACTCCACTGAACAAAAAGTGCCTACGGTCGCTCTAGAAGATAAGCCAACCCGTGTTCCCTATGTATTTGTAGCAAGCTGTGTATGTGTATTTGCAGCTATGGCAATGATGCAGCAAACCATGGGCTTTTTCTTTATCGATTTTTATGGAAAAAGCCCTGTAGAAGCTGCTCGCTTAGTTGGGTTTGCAATGATGATGAGTGCAGTCACGTCATTAACCGTTCAGTTTACCATTGTGCAAAGGGCGCGATTGAGTAAAGAAATCATGATGTCCTTAGCCCTTCCTTTATTATCCCTAGGCTATCTTATTTTGTATTTTCAACAGAGTTTTGCTGTTTCATATATAGGCATGGCTGTTATGGGCTTAGGTATGGGCATGGCGTATCCCTCACTTGCTGCAGCAGCAACTACTTATTGCGCCAAGTCTCAGCAAGCATCAATAACCGGTTTAATTACCGCAACTACTGCAATGGGTTATATTGTGGGTCCTCCACTTGCTGCTTTTTTGTATCAACAAAATATTGCGCTTCCATTTGCCGCTTCAAGTGCACTTATGGCCATTGTTTCCATTGTTATTCTCGTAACGCTAAAACAAATAAAGCGCTCGAATTCGCGCCAGAGCCCTTAGTTACAAGGAGTAATAAACCGTATTTAAAAAGTTACCTAATTATTTAAAAAAATGCGGAACCTTTTTGATAAACCGCTATCTTACTTTATACACGGAGTCGTTGAGTGTTCGATTTTGTGTAGTGTGTATGTGTTTTCCAAGTGATATTGTGTTTTTTGAAGGGGCGTTTCGCCCCTTTTTCTTTTCTCGCTTCTTTTTTGCTATTCTCTCTCTTTCCTATTTTCTTTTTTTTAAGCGCTTTCTAAAAAGCCGAACTTAATGTGGATTATTGTCAACATTTTTCACATATTAATGATAATCATTATCATCTAGAATGTGAAACATCAACTAAAGGAGACAGTGATGCCAAAACCAAGTCCGCGCCTTGCAGAAGTGATCAAAACTACCCGTATTTCCCCTTCCATTCAACGGGTTCATTTAGGTGGGGAAGAGCTTAACGCATTCCCTGCAGTTACCCCTGGTGCCTATATCAAACTAATGTTTGACCTCAATGGCCGCCCTTTAATCTCTCCTGGCGAGAAAGGAAATTTCGCTATGCGCACTTATACTGTTAATAGTGTAAACCCAGATAAGCCTGAGATAACCGTGGATATGGTACGCCATGCAACCGATGGGCTAACTGGACCTGCGGCTGCTTGGGCGGTAAATGCTCAAGTAGGTGATAAAATAATGATCGCTGGTCCAGGCACAAGTAAAGGCCTTAGTGAGTCATACGATTGGGTACTGCTGGCAGGCGATTTAACAGCATTGCCAAGCATAAGAAATCATCTCGCCTCCCTTCCAAAAGATGCAAAAGGTTACGCCGTTATATCCATCGAGCATAATGATGATATCGTTTCATTGGAAACTCCCGAAGCCGTTGATGTTATCTGGGAAATAAAATCATCTTTAACTGAAACCATTTCGTCACTTACTTGGCATGAGGGCCAGCCCGCTGTTTGGATAGCCTGTGAGTTTTCGGACATGCGTAATATACGACGCTGGCTTAAAGACGAAAAAAGCCTGCCTCACGAACAGCTTTATATCAGTAGCTACTGGAAAAAAGGCCGCAGCGAAGATCAGCACAAAATCGATAAACGCCAAGATAGTGAAGCCTATGCTAAGGCGCTAGCAGAAAGCTAATTTGGCCAAGTGGGATGTGAGCAGTCGTGAGTACTTATTTAGATGAACTGTTGGCATGCAGAATTTTCAAGAATTTGTAGAAACTGCAATATATAGTTAAGCAACAGAGCATAGAAACATAAAAAGTTCATATAATACAAGCAAATACATCATGGAACAGGCATTGCTTCATCTATAGTGAGTGTTAGGTTGGTGCTTAAGTTGACCAGTTTATCTCAAATTCATATTGATAAGGAGAATGCATTATGAACAGTGATCTTATTGAAGGTAATTGGAAGGAAATGAAAGGTAAAGTGCAACAGAAATGGGGCAAACTTACCGACGACGACCTAGATAAAATTGACGGTCGCAGAGAAGAATTAATTGGTAAGGTTCAGCAGGCATATGGCAAAAGTCGAGATGAAGCTGAGCGGGAAGTTGATGGCTATTTAAATTAAAAAATATCCTTCGACCTCTACTCTTTCTTTATAAGGAAGAGTAGAGCTATTTTTCTTGCTCGCTGGATGCGCTCATGCTTTTTTCCCACCAAGGAAGAGAAAAGTCTATTTCATCGGGGTTCTGAGTTTTTGCATATTTCATACGCACAGAACTCCAAAATGCAGCTTTGAAAATAGGGTCGTAGATAACAAAATCACCTTTTTCGCGATATTGTTCAAACAGCTGCTGATAAGCCCCTACTGGTGTAAGCGGGTTATCTTGCTGAAACACAACATCGCCACCATAAGACTCATAAAGCGCTTTGGAAACCTTCCAGCTCTTCGCCATACTCTGCGCCAACGCCATGCGATAACGCTCTAGCTCTTCCTCTGCATAGTCGTCCGCGTTATCTAAATCCACCGTCCATAGTTTTATTACTGAATAAGCAGACTGAATTTCACTATCTTCCGGAACTATGTCATTTTTTTGTGCAAAATCAGCAAGCACAGATTCGGTTATTTTACTTCCTAGTGCTCGTTGCGCGAGTATATCGCGAACCTCTTTTTCTGATTTATCAGTAAGCATAGATTGGAATCGCTCAACATCCTCGGAAGAAGGCTGGAGCTCGGTATTTGAGATAGATTTATTGAAAAGGCGAGCAATAATTTCGTTTGCTGCTTGAGGTGTATTCATACCAAGACAAAATACAATGGCAGCAAACAGCACCATTGGGATTACTTCTGAACGTGTCATTTTTTGCTATCCTGCTGTGCTTATATGGATTCTCATTAAAGAAAGAACATATTTAGGTACATTTTTAAATACTTTATTCGAGTGTTTAAAACGTAACTATTTAAGATTACTGATTTTTTCCATTGTCTTACAAAATGACATAACCGCAGTTGTATATCGTATTATATTGATGCTTAAATATCCACTTTTTTGCGCAGTGATTTTTTGACTCCACGCAGCTTTTTCGCGTCTACTCTGCGCGCCTTGGCCGCGCGACTCACTCGCGTAGGCTTTCTCGGCTTTTGCTTTATCGTTGCCGCTTTGATCCAATGAAGCAGGCGTTCAATGGCATCGTCTTTATTTTGCTCTTGAGTGCGATAATTTTGCGCTTTAAGCACAAAAACACCATCGGTAGTAACGCGCTTATCTCTCGCTGAAAGCAGCGTTGACTTTATAGCCTCAGGCAGTGATGAGGCATTAATATCAAAGCGAAGATGAATGGCACTACTTACTTTATTTACGTTTTGTCCACCCGCGCCTTGAGCACGAATTGCTTGCATTTCTATTTCGCTGTCGTCTATAGACAGCGATGATGTAATCTTCCTTTCCATACCATTTCCTATTTAAACTCTGCGCCTTTATCGTATGTTCAACGTATTAGAGTATCATCTAACGTCACATACACTGTTTATTTATTAATTCCTTTTACGCTCAGGGCTGATTATGCTTATCGCGCTATTAATTTTAATTTGTATCATTGCTCTTCTTTTTTGGTTCACATCTAGCGTTGACAAAAAAATTGAAAAGAGCTTTTTTGCGCCTGGGAAGTTAACAACGGTAAAAGAAGGCACTATTCATTGGCAGCAACAGGGAAGCGGCCCCGCCCTTATCTTGATTCATGGGTTATTGGGAAACAGTGCAAATTTTGCGAACTTGGCTTCGTTACTAGCTAAACGCTATACAGTTTACAGTATAGACAGACCTGGCAACGGTTTTTCATTGCGTTCTAGCACTGCGTCAGCGTCGTTTGAAAAGCAAAGCAGCATGATATTGGAGTGGATGGATAAAGTCGGCATCAACAGTGCTTACTTAGTTGGCCACTCAATGGGCGGGGGAATTTCACTGAGAATGGCAATAGACGCCCCCGAGCGCATTAAAGCTGTTTCATTGTTATGCCCACTCACCGCGCCATTAAATAAAGGCGCGGGGCCGCTATCCATACTCTATATCCCAAATGGCATTCTGAGAAAGGGGATATCCAAAACTTTAGCGAGCCCTTTCAGAGTGAAATTCGGCAGTAAACAATTGGCGCAGATATTCCATCCTGAATCCATCCCACCAAGCTTTGTTAAGCGTGAAGGCGGGGCATTAGCATTACACTCGCGATGTTTTTACGAGGGGAGTAAAGACACGGTAGCCGCGCAGGGTAGTTTAAAAAGGCAAGTGCCGGAATATGCTGGTATAACATGCCCTGTAGGTGTGCTGTACGGTGGCTCAGATACAATCTTAGAGCCCAACAGCCACATTCAGCCAGTAGTAAGTGCTGTTTCAGGGGCAGTATCAGAAATTATCGAAGGTGCAGGACATATGATCCCTATTACTCAACCCCAACATTGCGCCGATTTTATTAATGCTGTTAACGATAAGGTTCACTAGAGAAGGCGTTTTATCAGTGAGTCGTCATTTTTTGAAATACAGTGCCATCGCCTTGGGCATGCTTGGCTAATATGGGAGAAAACTGCTCGTGTGCATCACTTTTCTTAAGCGAGCGAAGATAATCACAAATCATTTCAACGCCGTCGTGTTGAACGCAAGTGTCTGCTGGGGAGCTTCCAAAAGCTATATTGTAACTGTAAAACCACATTTGCATTTGTTCAGTGTCCGCTTTTGACATGGCACTGAGTAAATAATACATTCGAATAAAAGACAGCTGCTTGCGATATGCTGGCGCGCTATTTTCGAATCCTGCCAGGGTATTTTCGGCAAGTTCTCGTGTAGAAATACCAAGTATTTCAGAAACCTGCGTTATATTTAAACCTAATTCTTGATACGCCCACGTGAACGCTTTTGTTACCACATTAGCGGGAAATGGCGTTTTGCTCATGTTTAACCTCACTTTTAGATTTATTGTTTTTCATTTTTCGCTCTGATCAATACTAATGCAGCTAAAATCGAGCCAGTTTGCAAAAATATTTATTAACAATAAATAAACTTTAAACCCGTGACTTACGTTGAAAGAGTTTCAATGCACGTCGAAAGTCGGTTAGGGCTGTCTGAAATAACCATTACTTGCTTTAGAGCATAGGCAACATTCTAGAAAAAAGAATGATTTATTGCGTTTTTACAAATTTTTATTCTTAAGTTTAGGGTATACGCTATTTAACAACATACATGTTGGGCGCGAAGGAAGAGTAGTAAGGATTTAGTTATGACGAGATGGCCGAGAGTTATTTTGCTTCTCCATTGGCTTACTGCATTTGCGGTAATAGGAATGTTTGCGTCTGGTTTATGGATGGTAGATCTCACCTATTATAGCGATTGGTATAATACGGCGCCTCACTGGCATAAAAGCATTGGTCTTACGCTTTTTGCCTTAACCATTGTGAGACTGTTATCGCGGGTCGTCTATTCTCGCCCGCCAACACATGGAAATGCATTTGAGAAAAAAGCGAGCAAACTGGGTCACATTGCCTTGTACACGCTGCTTTTAGTCATGTTTGTATCAGGCTATCTCATATCCACAGCAGATGGTCGCCCTATCGATATTTTCAACTGGTTTGCCGTACCGAGTATTGGCGAACTTATCGACAACCAAGAGGACATTGCTGGAGATATTCACTTCTATCTAGCTTGGACTCTTATCGTTACTGCCGCTTTACACGCAATAGCAGCGTTAAAGCATCATTTTTTCAATAAAGACAATACATTGAAGCAGATGTTACGGCTTCGCTAATTTTCACTAAGGAGATACTAATGAAGAAGTTAACTCTGGCACTTGCAGCAGCACTTTCTCTAAGTTCTGCTCACGCAGCAGACTACGTTATTGACAGCAAGGGTGCTCATGCATCAATTAATTTCAAAATTCAGCACTTGGGGTATTCATGGCTAACGGGCCGTTTTAACGACTTTGAAGGTACCTTTAGCTACGACGACAAAGCACCTAGCGATGCGAGCATTGTGGTAAATATAGACACCGACAGTGTTGACTCTAACCATGCTGAAAGAGACAAACATTTAAAAGGCGATGACTTTTTAGATGTGGATGAGTACCCGACGGCCAAATTTGTCAGCACAAAAATTGTGGAAAAGGGCGATGGCATGATGGATGTTATGGGCGACTTCACACTACACGGTGTCACTAAGCCTATAACGATTAGTGCTAAGAAAATTGGCGAAGGTAAAGATCCATGGGGCGGATATCGCGCGGGCTTTATGGGCACAACAGAAATTGCACTTAAAGACTATGGTATTGATTATGACCTTGGCCCTGCATCACAAACCGTTGAGTTAGAGTTACACGTTGAAGGCGTTAAGCAGTAATGCAACGCCTTTGGCTCTCTTAGTTTCATTGGCGTAAGCACCGGAAGTGACGCTTTGAGATTAGTAACTAGTTAGCAATGACAAAAGCCCGCATCAGATGTGGGCTTTTTTTCACAAGTTATTCCTTAATAAATAATTCCTGCATAAATAGCTATGCCTCAACAAAGCAAAGGCGGATAGTGTTATACCAGTCCGCATGGATTGGTATTAAAAATACTAGTGAAGTTTTAGCTTGGGACTCATAGCGTGGCTTAATTTCTTCACCAATAGCTTTAATGCCCCTCTTAACTTTCCGTGAACGGCAAACTGGTGCATGTTATATAAAGATACGTAAACCAACTTAGCCAGCCGCCCTTCTATAAACATACTGCCGTTTGACAACGAGCCCATTAAACTTCCGACGGTGCTGTACTTGCTTAAATGAACTAGCGAGCCATAATCTTGATAAACAAACGCTTTTGTTTTTTTGCCATTAATGAGCGCAGCAATATTATGCCCAACGATGTCAGCCATTTGATGTGCAGACTGAGCACGGGGAGGCACCCATTTACCGTTGTCTTGCTGAACACCACAACAGTCTCCCAGTACCCAAATGGCTTTATCGGTTGTACTTCTCAACTGCTCATCAACGAGAATTTGATTGGCCTTGTTAGTTTCAAAAATACCCGTATTGGTAACGAAATCTGGCGCCTTCACTCCTGCTGCCCACACCATTAAATCAGCACTTATGCGATTGCCATCTTTGGTGATCAGCCCTTTACTGTCGGCCTCGGCCACTGTTGTTTGCTCTTTAATAACAACGCCTAAATCATTTAACGCCTGGCGAGCCGTATTCGCTATACGCTCAGGTAGCGCAGGTAAAATCCGCTCACCGGCTTCTATTACCGTTATCTTAAGGCGAGATGCAGACATATTTGGCATACCGTACGCTTTAGATAAGTTCGCTACATGATGTAACTGAGCCGCTAGTTCAGTTCCAGTCGCCCCTGCCCCCACTATTGCCACATTAATGCCCGCTTCGCTGTCTTCTTGTTGGTTAATGCGAATAAGCTGGTTGAGCAGAGCCCGGTGGAATTGTTCCGCCTGAACAAGCGAATCTAAAAAATAGCAGTGTTTCGCTACACCTGGCGTACCAAAGTCATTACTTACGCTGCCAATAGCCATAACCAGCTGGTCATAATCTACCTTGCGCTTAGGAAGTATTTCATGGCCAGCGTCGTCGATAAGGGGAGCGAGAGAAATAGTTTTAGCTTCGGCATCGATAGCGCACATCTCACCTAACTGAAAACGAAAGTGATGATTGGCAGCATGAATGGCGTAATCTACACCGTCAGAATGCTTATCTATCACGCCTGCGGCCACCTCGTGTAAAAGGGGTTTCCACACATGAGTACGGCTTCTATCAACTAGCGTAATATCGGCTTTATTTTTACTCCCCAACTTTCTACTCAAGCGACTTGCTAATTCAAGTCCGCCGGCTCCGCCACCCACTATCACTATCTTTTGCATCGTTATTCACCTGCTAGTGTTGGTTCCATGTATCAACGCTCGGGTTGTTACAATAAGCGCTACATTGTGAAGGTTGCACTCAACATAAAGTTACGCGGACGACCTGGGAAATAGCGATCGCCGGTAAAAGAAGTAAAGTCAGCACGCTCTGCATAGGTTTCATCAAGTAAGTTGTTAATGCGAGCATACAAGGTTATTTGCTCAGACATTTCATAACTTGCGCGGGCATGCAAAAGATTGTGACCATCGTACTCATTTGCGTTTTCAGGGTCTGTAAAATAGCTAGCCACATGCTGCCACTCAAGCTGCGTTTCAATATCGTCGGTGAGTGAATACTGTAAACGTGTGTTGAGTAACAGGTTGGGAGCGGTATCCATATCGTTCCCTTTTATATTTATTTCACCCGACAGCTGGTCGTGCTCATAGGTATGCGCAGCGTAGGTACCGGCGAAGTCGAGACGCAGACGAGAGTTAATGGCGTAATTTACAGTAAGCTCAACACCTCTATGCCACGTCTCCCCGTTACTGACATTGAAAAAATCGCTGTCGCGGTAAATCACATTGTCTTTGCGTAAGCTATATAGCGATAGCACATAACTACCGCTTGCCATACTGCTCCTTAATCCCACTTCTACATTGGTGGCGTCGACAGACTCAAGATCGGTAACCTCTTGTGCCCGCTGAAGTCGATAAAGTTCGGTCGCCTGAGGTGCCCTATATCCTTTTGAAATACCGCCATACAATTGTGTTTCGCTCGACAAGGTATATTGCATAGAAAGCTTGGGGCTAAAATTATCAAAATCATTTTCCCCACTTTCTGGTCGGCTATATCGGCAACCACCAAAACCGCACTGCGTACCGTCTTCTCTTAACCGTCCCACATTCATATTGTTAGTATAGTCGTAGCGCATACTTTCGAAACGCCCGCCTACAGAAACATCCCACTTTCCCTGCTGCATGTTAAAAGCAAAAAATGGCGCTATTAAGGTGGCATCAACCTCGTAGTCGTAATGTTTTCCAACCGGCACAGTCTCAACCAAAAACGCTGAGCCTATGGTCTCGCTGTCTTGCGACTGAATCAGTTCTCCTTGAGTGTGTTCTGCATCCAAACCAAGATCGATATTCCACGAGTCGTTAACGATATAGTTGTATTGTGAAAGAACGCCAACGCCTTCCTGGGCATTTTGTTCAAGGGGCTTACCCGGCAAAAAATGCATTCTAAAGTCCATAGATTGATTGCGTACATATGGAGTAATAGACAGCGCGTTTCCATTATCAAATAACCAATCTGCTTTGCTCCATAACCGTAAACTTTTTGCCTTTCTGAACGCTTCTGGATTAGGGTTACTGCGCGCTATGTCTTCATCTTTATAGCTCTCAAAACCAGTTATATAGCCCGCTGTCTCTTGATCTAAATTTGTATAGGTAAGTCCGCTTGTTACTGACAGGCTGTCAAAATCGACTCGATGACGTACGTTCACTTTCTCTTGGTCTACGCCTTCGTCGTTTCGATAGCCAGTATCGCGCGTTACGCTGGCATTTATTCCTATGCCACTGTCTCCAAAGTTTTTTCCTTGTCGAAGTTTTACGCGATGAAAGCCATACGACCCATAATCTAAACCAACAAACCCGCCGCCTCGCGTTGTATCTGGCGTTACTACATTAAGCACACCATGGATAGCATTCGAGCCATAAAGCGCTGAAGCTGGCCCTTTAATAACATCTATGCGCGACGCCATTTCACCATGAGCTTCAAACAGCTCGTTAATATTACAAAAGCCAGCGGCACGAAGGGGAATACCGTTCTCAGCAGCTAAAATTCCGCCGCATGCCCCTGCTCCTGTGAGCACAGGCGAGCGCAATGCGGGTAGATATTCTTGGCCATTGCCTCGCTGTACACCAGCACCAGCAATATAATTTAAAGACTCCTGAATATGCTGAAACGACAGTAGATTAAGTGTTTCTTCGGTAACGGAAGATACAACGTATCCTACGTTATTATCATTTCCCGCAATGCGCGATGTGGTGGTTTCAATACGCTCAATATCTTTGCTATCAGCGGCTTGGGATACGTTTGAAAAACTAGCGGCAAGAGAAAGCGCAATTAATGAAAATGACAATAACGGCGTGGACGTCATTAAGATTCCTTTGTGTAATATTTTTATATGAATGAATACGCACATTAACCATGTGGCGATTACATCAGTTTTTTCGGAGTAGTTTTTATTGAGTTTTTGAACCGACAAATTGAGGTTCGTTGAATACCATACGGTATTTTTACAAAGACAAAAAAGCATTGCGCTAAAAGCACATAAAAGTAAGGTAGGACCAACGCTTGGGAGTAACTCGTGGTATCTTCTGACTATTAATCATCAAATATCCACAACTTAGAAAATTGCTCGGCCAATTTGGAGGAATTCATTGGACACACTCATACCCAGCCTGTCACAGCTTATAGAGTTTGCTGTAGCCCCTGTTTTCTTACTTACGGGTATAGCAGGTTTTTTAAACGTGATGTCGTCGCGACTAGGGCGAATTTCAGATAGGGTCCGTGTTGCAGAACGACAAATTCATACGCTTTCAGACCCACATATCGTTGATAGGTCTAAGCGCGAAATAAAAGTATTGTGGCGGCGAGTTAAGGTTATTAACTGGGCCATTGGG
This sequence comes from Alteromonas sp. RW2A1, assembly GCF_001886475.1. Taxonomy (NCBI): domain Bacteria; kingdom Pseudomonadati; phylum Pseudomonadota; class Gammaproteobacteria; order Alteromonadales; family Alteromonadaceae; genus Alteromonas; species Alteromonas sp. RW2A1. The sequence continues at coordinate 3,927,682 of NZ_CP018031.1, forward strand.
CTATGTGTAGCCTCCGGTTTGCTGGTGTGCTCTGTTATTATGGCGCTGTTCGCAGGTTCACTTTAGATTGTAGATTTAAAAACACCGATAGTGGTGCTGTTTATCCTTGCCATGATGTTCTTGATAAGCGCACTTATTGTATTTTTGGTTGAAGTGAAACTGGCTACAACCACTATTAATATGGTGAGAACGATACGCTAACCTTCTAGCCCAGGGTCATGTAGCGATAGGCGCAATACTAGGGCGTGTTGATCTTTGCTGTACACTTTTGCAGCGGCCTGTGAGCCCAGCAAGGTAAGTCGTTTAAAAAGCTTACCTTGCCTGCAGGCAGGTACTTATTCTTGCTCTGACAGTGTATCTAATATGGAGAACAGCACATTAGCGCCTATACGAGAAACTTCGGTGTCGTATTTGCTCTCTACATTAACTCCCTCTTGACCACCGGCTAAGTCACTTATAGCGCGAACGATAACCCAATCTACATCATTTATAGTGCAGACCTGACCGATGGCAGCAGACTCCATTTCAGTCACTTCTGCATTAAACACTTCGCGAGTCCATTTGCGATATTCCCGATTATCTAAAAATACTGAGCCTGTTACACCGTTGCCACCCACATGCAGATCTGCATCGCGCTCACCCAATACACGCTGTGTGGGCAGGGTAGACATGGCTTGTTTTGCTGCATCAAGAAGCCGCGGCGAAGCAGTAAAATAAGCCGTATCTTGTGGTTTATCCATACCTTCTTTCACAATTAGCACTTCATCGGGATGAATAAAATGGAAGGGCTTATAATTAGGTAAATGAGGATCTTTTGCGCGTCGAACTGTTTGTTCTTCTACGAAAGCTTCGTAATATTCTGGAAGAATATACTCACCCTCGTTATTCGGATCTTGGTTAGTGTAAACACTCTCATCATGATAATACCAGCGAGCAGGTACAATAACATCCCCAGGCTGCCATTTAGGGTTTATCGCCCCGGCAATGCCCATATAAACTACTTGCTTTACTGGGAAGTAATCTAATGCCATTTGCATCGATAGTGCAGCATTCGCAATACTCATCCCAGTAGCAAACACTAAAATGGGTTCGTTGTGGTAAGTACCCAAACGATAAGTAATACCTTTGATTTTGAGAGTAGTGTGTATACTGGCGTTGGGATCTTGTTCTATACGATTGAGTATTCCCTTCATTTCAGGCGCGTATGCAACAGTAATAGCGGTAAACGAGGGTTCATCAAATACTCTAGGCCCATAGACAGCTGATTGCACAGAGTGACTATGAGATGTGCAGCCTGTGAGCAACAAAGCGCTAAATGCTAAAAGAACAATAATGGTGTAGTTTTTCATTAGCTAAAAACGTCAGTTATGATTATTCAAGTCCTCTACGCTAACACTTTAATTGGCTAAAAAAACCCTTTATCAACACAATTCACACTCTTAATACACTCTGTAAACAGCCCATAAACAAACTGCCGCAAATGCGGCAGTTTGGATAATACGCTGTTAGCTAAAGTGACAGTATTTTAGAAGCGAGAGTTGAATTGAACACTGAATATATGTGCGGTTGCAGACTGGCTGCCAGCAAACGTAGAAGTAAGCGTACCTTGCTCGTTCAAAGCACGAGTTTTATCAATGTCCGCTTCTCTTCCGTTGATATACACATAGGCGCCATCTATCGACATATCGTCGTTAAATGAGTAGGTGAAACCACCCGATACCCAGTGACGGTCAGTATCTGGAATACTCAGTGAACGGTTTTCAACGGTTACCACTCCATCATCATAAGCATAGCCCGCACGAAGCGTAAGCTCATCGCTTAGTATATAGGTTACGCCCACTGAAGCGCGCAGCGAATCGTCGAAGTTTTCTTGCTTTATGAGGAAGTCTGAGCCGTCATTTAAGTTAGCTTCTAACTTTTCAAACGTGCTCCAATCGGTGAATGTTAAACTCGCTTGCACCGACCATTGGCTGTCTAGTCTTTGATTTACCGCTAGCTCAGTAATTGCCGCTAAGTTTAGATCTAGGCTCCCTGGCTGATTTAATTCAGCAGTGATTTGTGAACTCACGTCACCGCTCAACGTTAACTCTGTTTCTGCACGATACGATAAAGCAATGTTAGTGGCATCTGTTGGCTGCCAAAGCGCACCAACATTCCAACCAAATCCCCAGTCTTCTCCCTCTAGTTTAAAAATGGAGGTGTTAGCCGGAACTTGTGTTTGTAGTGCACCGCTCAATATTGGCGACAGGCTATTAGAAATAGCTGAGCTAATTTCAGCATCGGCGAAAGTAGCATTAAGCCCTAATCCCAACATCAGGTTATCGTTCAGTTTATAGGACACCGCTGGATTAAGAGTGATAGACCTTACTTCTGCCGTATCAGCAAAATGAAGAGCCTCAAAATCATCGCTATAATCTGATCGCAAGCCGTAGGTTGTGAATAGGCCAACACCTGCAGACCATTTGTCGTTTATAGGAGAGGTATAAAATACGCTAGGTACTATTGCGGTATCGGCAATGTCGCTGTCAGAGGATTCAGTTGCCCCGACAGGCTGCCCACCTGCGGCATAGCTCACATTGCCACTCACATCTACGCTAGGAGCAATAACGCTAACCGAGGTGCTAAATTGAGACTGTTTAAACACACCAATGGCTGCCGGGTTAGTGGCAAGAATAGAGGCGTTTTCTGGTGTTGCTGCTTGGCCTGCCATAGCGCGGCCTAGCCCGTTTGCACTGTGTTCGTTAACTTGAAAGCCGGCTGATAGGGCAGAAGAAGAAGCCAAGGTAGTAAGTGCAAGACATACTGATGCACGAAGAGAAAGCTGTTGCTTCATAAAATACTCATGTGAAGAAAAAATTGCAGCGCGCATTCTGCGTACAGGAGTATCATTGTTCAATGTAGGTTAACGCGATTTACGCATTTTTACCGTTTTTTACATAAAGTTAACCGCATTTTCGCCGATTTTATAAACAAAACCGCATGGTGAATTAGAAGAAATGCAGTGCCTTTACATTTGAGCGATTTCGAAGCGGGCCTTTCCCTTGTCTTTTGCGGTATAGAGCGCTTTATCTGCAATATCAATTAGCCCATCTATGGTGATGTCATTAGGCTTTTTCGTCATAACCGCACCAATAGAGCAACTCATACAAGCATTTACCGCACTTGGTGCATGAGGGACATTTTCCTCCTTCCAATCTTTGAGTAAATTTTCACAAATCTGGACTAGCTGTTTATCGTCAACATCACTCAATACCACGACGAATTCTTCCCCGCCATAACGGCCGACAATATCAGTCTCACGCTTGAAAATATTTTTCAATATTGAGGCTTGTTGCCGTATGACTTCATCACCCTGTTGATGACCAAACTTATCGTTGTATTTTTTGAAATCGTCTAAATCTAACATCAACACAGCTAAAGACACATTGTGACGCCTGGCGTACGCTAGCAAACTTTCGCTTTGATTACGTAAAGCACGCCTATTCAGTAATTCTGTTAAGGGGTCGAATTTGCTCAGTTTGGTTAAGCGATCATTGGTTTTTTTCAGCAGTGAAAGGCTGCTATCGAGACGGTATTTTGCGTAGGAACACGTAAACAGTGAAGCAGCAACAAACCCAATAGATATTGGCATACGGTCACCATAAGCGGGTGCCAGCCACATTAAAACGATAAAACCAGCAATATTTATTACTGCACTTGTGATCGCAAAACGAAAGGGAATGCCTAGTGCAAAAACGCAGTAGAACGCATATAAAATTGTACCTTCATAAGGAAAAGCGAACTGAAATTCCTGCCAACATAACAGAATCAACCAATAGTTTGAGTAAGTAAGCAGAACCAGTAAAGCAGTGAATATAAAAGCTCGGTAATACTCAAATCGTCGCCAGAAAGACAGCAAAACAACGGCAAATATAATGGGGATTTGAATAAACAGCCGGTCGTACGTATAAAGGCTGTGCATGGTACTAGGTAGTAACAGAAAATCTGCCACCATAAAGCTAGCAACAATAAGTGCGCCGATAACAAGAGCGACACGCAGACGAATGAGGTCTTTTGCTTTAGTGATTGGCAAAGAAGATATTGGCAAAAAAACTCGCCTCCGCTGTGGTATTACACGCCTTAATATTAGCCCAGAAAGGAGTATTAGACATAGTTTGCTAAAGGTTCAGCGTTTGCAAACTATTGCGCAGCCCATCCAGCGTTATGGGCTTAGTTACAATATCGTTCATACCGGCTTCTCTAAATGCAACATGGCGTTCTTGAAAAGCCTCAGCGGTTAAGCCAACGATAGGCGTAATGTTAAATGGCTTCCCTAACTTTCTTATTCGTCGGGTCGCTTCAATACCATCCATTACCGGCATGTGCACATCCATGAACACCATATCTATTCCACCTTCCTCAACCCGCGACACTGCCAGCATGCCGTTCTCAACATGAATAACATTACAATGCAGTTGCTCCAATAACGCTTTTGCTACTACGGCATTTATCGCATTGTCTTCAGCTAACAGTACGTTTAATCCCTGACGCAGTGATTTGTTCCCTGTTTCTTCGTCAACTAATGCATTGCCATTGGTATCTACCTGGGAGCGACTTTTTACTATGGCGGTTACAGTGAAGCTAGCCCCCTCGCCTAGCTTACTCATTACCTTAATATCGCCACCTAAAAGCTCGGCCAGTTGTTTGGCAATGGCCAAACCCAAGCCCGTGCCGCCATAGAGGCGAGTAATTGACGAGTCGGACTGAGTGAATTTCTCAAAAATGTGAGAAAGCCGCTCTTTCTCTATTCCTATGCCCGTATCTTTTACAGAGATAACCAGCTTGTTTTCCTCAGGCTTCTCACCCGATGGAGCATTTAGCTTAGCCGTAATTTTTACCGTACCCTCACGAGTGAACTTAATGGCATTACTCACTAAATTTATGACAATTTGACGCAATTTCGTGATGTCGCTGGTAACCAAAACATTGTCTAAGTTTTTACTCGAATAAACGAGTCGAGTTCCATTTGCACTGGCATTGGTGCCAAGCAACGTAATCAAATCATTGAGCATGTCATCAAGGTTAAACTCGGCCACATCTAGGTCTGACATACCAGACTCTATTTTTGAAAGATCTAAAACGTCATTAATTACATTGGTCAGAATAGCGGCTGAGGACTTTAAATCTGAAGCATATTTACGCTGTTTATCGTCTAACGATGTGTCGAGAAGGAGGGTAGCAAGACCTTGTATCCCATTAAGAGGCGTTCTTATTTCGTGGCTCATAACTGCAAGAAAGTCGGTTTTAGCACGATTAGCCTGTTGTGCTTGCTCTACATATTCGGCAATTTCCGCAGACATAGCCTCTACATCTCTAGCCAAACTTCCAAGTTCGTCGTTTTGCTCTACATTTATGTGAACCTGATTGTGGTCGATAGCAATTCTACTGGCCGCCCCACTTATTTTTTGAATAGGGGCAATAACAAAATATTGCGTCACTCTTCCCATCAATAGACCTACAAGGGCTACCGCGAGCAAAGTGACCAAACAAGTTAACCAAGCTATTTTAGAGAGCGACGCCTGAAGCTCGTCAGCAGGTTGAACAGCGGTGAGCTTCCAGTTCCACGCTGAAAAAGTGGTACAAGCAAATAGAATATCCTGCCCATTAAATTGAGACTCTCCAAAGGCTAATTTAATGTCGCCCATATTAGCGATACCACCGTTGCCGGTGTCTGGAATCATTTTCTTTTCAAAGGTAGAAAAAAGAATATCCCGCGTGCTTTCATCACTGATAACAAAGTGTCTACCCGTTCTTTGATGCAGTGAATTTAGCTCTTCGAAAACTTCATTTTGATACGCGTTACGAAAAACAGGCACGTTTTCCAGGCCAGAATTCATGAGTAACTCTCGCCTATCTTCCACAATTTCCATGACATTAAGAGCCAGTGTTTGAGTGAGCAATTGATACTCGCGCTCTCGCACTGAATCATAGGCGGTAAGGTAAGCCCAGTATCCAGTCAGTGCCATTCCAATAAGTAGAATTGGTATATATATGGCTAATAATTTTGATTTTATTCTCATATCAACTCTTTGCTATACCCTACTGATAAACGTGCTGTTCAGATAGTTTCAGGTAGTAGGAAGGTATAGGAAGCTGCAGTTTTATAGCAGTAGATACATTCACTGCTACGGTAAAGTTTTCTATTTTTTCTACTGGAAAGGTAGCAGAAGAGCCCTGTGCTAAAAGTTGCTTTGCAGTATTAGCGGCAGACTTACCAATATCTTGAGGTTGTGACACTATACCAATGAGTGCGCCTTGCTTCACAGCGTCAACGCTTTCAGCAAACAGTGGCAATAAACCCGTGTGCTTTTTGATCGCTCCAATGAGGTGATGTGTTTCAATAAGAGGACCTGCAGATAGCCAATAACCATCGAGAGATTCATACTCACTTTTTAACGTGGTAATCACATCTTCCTTCATAAGCTCTAACCCAGCCTCACCCGGCACATAGGGCGTTTGAATTGGAACAAAAACAATATTTTTATAGCGCTTTTGAAGGGCTAGTAAGCTGTTTACCGCATTGTAAGAAGAGGGATATGTTGAATGTATTAACCCTATTCTAAATATCTTATTTGGGTTGGACGCTTTGAGTACACCTTCGAGCATCTCAAGCTTTATATCGGCATCAACCACATGAGACTCACCGGTAATATTGCGCTTGCTCACTGCGCCAAACGCAGGAACAATGCCCTCTGTGACAGGCTCGCTGACCGCCATAAACAATTTTGGAGTGGTAAGTACTTCATTTGAATTAACAACCGCGCGAGTGGCTAAAGTAGCAACCGTGACAATAAGGTCGGCGGGTGAGGAAGACAACTCATCAGAAAGGAACGTCTTCGCTTGCTCTACCGAGCCTTCAGCATTGAAAACGCGAAATTGAATATCTTTATTTGGCAGAATGCGCTGCAACTCAGTCTCAAATGCCTTTCTCGACTCGGTAACGATAGGAACGGGTAAGGTTTCTACTATTGCGATGTCGATTTTTTCTTTCGCCGGTGCCATGAAAGATAGGCTGACAAATATCGCAACAAAAAGAATGCGTAATGCTATTGCCATGTTGGAAAACCTATTTGCACAAAATGCTTAAAAATTTAATTCTTATCATAAGTTTATTACAACCAGTTGCATAGAGTAAGTTTAGACGACAAATCAAACTTGGCTTCTGTGGTTTGTATTAATTACCATTAAAATACGCGGCTTTACCTGATGAAACTGCAGAAGTTGATAACAACCTTTTCTTAGATTTCTCCGAGCGAGCCACTTTATCTAGCATAGACTGCGTAATGAGTACAACGCCATGAGGACTCACTCTTAATCCGCGTTCTCGGTCGTAGTTATGGTCGAATCCCGCTTCAAAATGTGCAGGAATGCGGCAATTATGCGCTACGATCACGCGATACAGTTTGCAATGCTCAGCAATATGCGCATGGGGTAACACGATACATTTTTCTACATTAACCTCATGCGATACGCTAGCGCCAGTGAATAAAAGCGACTTTGTGATTTTACTTATTCCTACTATACAACCGTTGGAAATTAATGAGTCACTAACCGTTCTTGCAGCACAATTACTGCCTGTAAACTTAGCAGGGGGCAGAGACGCTTGCTCACACCAAATGGGCCAATGCTTATCATACAAATCAATTTTATTTTCGCTATCAAGCAGCGCCATATTAGCTAACCAATAAGAGTCGATAGTGCCTACATCACGCCAGTAAGGATCTTGAGCGCCCTGAATATCTTTGAATCGGTATGCTTGAACGAAAAAGTTGTTTAGTACTGAAGGGATAATGTTTTTACCAAAGTCATGCTCTGAGGTGCTGCTTTGTGCATCGGTTGTTAGCTGTTCGAGTAGAAATTCGGTATCAAAAATATAGTTTCCCATAGACGCAAGGGTATAACCTGGTCTGTCTTCTAGCACTTCGGGTGACAATGGCTTTTCTTCAAAAGAGGTGACCCTGTCGCTCTTATCAACATTCATAACGCCAAATTGACCAGCCGCTTCCGCAATAGGCACTTCAATACATGCAACGCTGAGGTCGCTACCCTGCGATACGTGCTGACGAAGCATTAAGCGATAATCCATTTTGTAGATATGATCACCCGCCAACACCATCACATATTTAGCACCAGAATCGCGAATGAAGTCTTTGTTCTGATACAACGCATCCGCAGTACCTAAATACCAATCGGATGGGAATTGCTGAGACGCAGGCAATACCTCAAACGAATGTCCGAACTCTTGATTAAATCTAGCCCACCCTTGGATAAGATGATGAACCAAGTTTCTAGACTTATATTGCGTCATCACTCCTATTTTCTTCAGGCCAGAGTTCACACAGTTCGACAGTGGAAAATCGATAATTCGATAGTGACCACCAAAGTCTAGGCCTGGTTTTGCAATAGACTCAGTTAACTCAAATAAACGCGTTCCTTGGCCACCCGCTAAAATCAATACTACGGTTTGGTCACATAATTGCTGTATATCAACCGCTACAGTGTGCTTGCTCATTTGCATCTCCGCTTTGTTGCGTGAGGGCGCGACAGCTATATACACCTGTATGGTTGCGCATCGTCATACGGCTGTTTTACATCTATACAAGATAGACTAAGTTCAATCATATTAAACCTATGAACCACGCCAATTACGTTGATCTTCATCAATTAGACAGGGAATACTTTTTAACCAACACTCTCAGATTTGAAGATGCCCTGCTAAAACAGCAAGAAACGTATTGCTCGAGGAACTGCGGGAATGGGAAATATTGGTATATAGCTCAGCTTTTAAATAACTAAAAGCAAGTGGGAAGCGAGCAATAAGTTAAAGCTAAAGTTGTGACTTGTTTGTTATTACTACCATTTGAATTAGCAAACAACCACGTGTGATCACGCTCGCACCATTTAACAATATAAGTGGCCAGGCTATGGCAAAAGGCATAGTGAACGCAAATGCCAAAGTGGTTACGTCTTTAATCAAAATGCTTTGAAACAAGGCCGGCGAAAGTGCGCCTATCACTTGGCTACGCCTAATCACAAAGAGCTGATGTAGGGTTCCCTGAACCAGCAACGCTGTGACGATAAGCATCAGGGTGGTAGCACCGAGCTTTGCTAGGCCAGGATAAGGCCGAAAACCGATAGAACAGACACCTACCACTACGGCAACAGCACAAAAACTAAATATAAAGCCTGTAGATAACGAGCGCCTGTCTCGCCATATCTGAAAAAGTATAACCAACACTAGGAGAATTGCGCCGAATCGCGTCCATACCAAATAATGGCTAAGGGGCTCGATTGCAATACCGAAAATAAAGTTGGAATAAAATGCCAAAAAGCTTGAAGCGAACTGATTTGTCGACAAGCTTTTTGTAGGTGGTAAATTGCTGCTACGCAGCTTTTCTATGCTGATTATTTGCTTTGCTAACCCGTACCACGTCAGCAAAAAAGCGACGGCGCTTATGGTACCTAAAATGTGGTACAACAATAGGTGGTCCTCAGTCGCTTACAAACGGCTTAAGAATTTAATTCGCAATGTTATCGACTTTTATCACGTCAATTCCATTTTAATAACAGTGTTATTCAACCGTAACCGATTTCGCTAAATTACGAGGCTGATCCACATCTGTTCCCTTTATTAACGCAACATAATATGAAAGCAGCTGTAAAGGCAATGTGTAGATAATCGGGGCTATTGGTCCTTCGCAGTGAGGTACGTTTATAACCCGCATAGACTCATCACCTTCAAAGGCAGCGTCTTTATCGGCAAATACATACATTATACCGCCGCGAGCACGCACTTCTTCTACGTTCGATTTAAGCTTTTCTAGCAACTCATTGTTTGGTGCAACCACAATTACCGGCATTTCGTCATCGATAAGCGCTAGCGGACCGTGCTTTAACTCCCCTGATGCATAAGCCTCTGCATGAATGTACGAAATTTCCTTTAGCTTTAACGCACCTTCCATGGCAATAGGATATTGATCGCCACGACCTAAAAACAGGCTGTGGTTTTTATCGGCAAATTCTTCGGCTAAATCTTCTATACCGCTGGTAATAGCAAGAGTCTCTTCAAGTTTAGCCGGTAGGCTGTGAAGCGCTGAAACAATTGCTTTTTGGTCTGTATCAAGCATTCCGTTTTCTTTGCCAAGCGCAAGGGTAAGCATTAGGAAGGCCGTTAATTGTGTAGTAAATGCCTTTGTGGACGCCACGCCTATTTCGGCGCCAGCGCGGGTCATAAAGGCTAAGTCAGACTCTCGAACTAAGGATGAGCCAGGTACATTACAAATAGTGAGGCTAGACATATAGCCAAGCTCTTTTGCTAAACGCAGTGCTGCCAGTGTATCGGCAGTCTCGCCCGACTGAGAGATAGTAATTAGCAGGCTATTTGGATGCACTACCGACCTGCGATAGCGAAATTCAGAGGCAATTTCTACGTTACAAGACACATTGGCGTATTGCTCTAGCCAATAGCGAGCGGTCATACCAGCGTGATAGCTGGTACCGCAGGCAATAATTTGAACATGTTTTACTTTGCTCAAAATATCGTCAGCGTCTTTGCCAAATACATCGGCAACTAGCCCATTTTCATCGATACGATTCTGTAGTGCATTGCGCACAACCGTAGGTTGCTCGTGAATTTCTTTAAGCATGTAATGGCGGTAACCTGCTTTGTCACCCGCATCGTGTTCTACGTTAGATTCAACAATCTCGCGCTCTACAGCGTTACCGTCTTTATCGAAAATCTTTACATCGCGACGGGTAATCTCGGCTACGTCACCCTCTTCTAAAAAGATAAAGCGACGGGTAACCGGCAGAAGCGCCATTTGGTCGGAAGCGATAAAGTTTTCACCTAGGCCAAGCCCAATAACAAGAGGGCTTCCCGAGCGTGCTACTACCACGCGGCTAGGATCTTCTTTGTCCATAATCACTGTGCCGTAAGCACCATGGAAGGTGTTTACCGCGCTTTGCACTGCGTTTAACAAGGTTTTTCCGGTTTTAAGCTCTTCATGTACCGTATGGGCAATGGTTTCTGTGTCGGTATCGCTAGTAAAGCGATACCCTTTTTCAGAAAGCTGATTGCGCAAGCTCACGTAGTTTTCAATAATACCGTTGTGTACTACTGCAACCCGTTCGCTAGAAAAGTGAGGGTGAGCATTGGCCTCTGTTACACCACCATGGGTGGCCCAGCGCGTGTGTGCAATACCAGTACTGCCTAGGGCTTCGCCATTGGCAACGGCGTCGGCTAATTCTTGAACTTTACCGGTACGACGAATACGAGTTAAGTTGCCATCGGTTTGCAGTAACGCCACACCGGCTGAATCATACCCGCGATATTCAAGGCGCTTTAATCCTTCTAGCAGAATTTCTACTACATTACGTTCGGCAACAGCGCCAACAATTCCACACATGTTTATTCTCCGTCTTGCGTGGCGACTATTACCGTCACGCCTTGATTTTCAATGTTCGTTTTATCCTGAGCACTAATATTTTCATCTGTGATCAGAACAGAAATTTGGTTCCAGCCCAATTCCAGGTTGGGCATTTTATGGGATAATTTTTTTGCGCTGGCCATCACCACTACCTTGTCTGCAGCGTTCGCCATGGCTCGGGTCACCCCAGTTAGCTCGTTAAACGTTGTTGTACCTCTTTCAACATCAATACCAGCAGCGCCAATAAACGCAATATCGAAACTATAGGCACTAACTAGCTGTTCAGCCATCGAGCCCTGAAAAGACTGCGACAATGGATCCCAGGTCCCACCCACCATTAGCACGGTAGGTTCTTTATCACCCTGGGTTAAAAAGTTGGCTGTTGATAGCGTGTTTGTCATTACTACTAAATCATTAATGGCTGACAGATGAGGAAGTATTGAAGATGTTGTTGTACCGCAATCGATAACTAATTTGCTGCCAGACTTCACTAAATTTGCAGCATATTTTCCGATAGTGTTAACGAGTTCGCTGGTAACAAGGGTAGATGGGAAGGCATTCGCTGAAAAAGCAACTTTTGTAGAGTTTGAATCACTTTGCGCGGTATTAGATGTAGAGGGTACTGCACCGCCAAACTGTCTAATGAGTGAACCTTCTGCGGCAAGTTCAGAAAGGTCTTTTCGAATCGTAACTTCAGAAGCTTTAAACTGCATGGCAAGTGTCTCAACGCGCGTATGACCGTGCTCGTTCACCCATTCCACTATGCGCTGTCGCCTTAACTTAACCGAATTACTATTTTTCAATTTACTACACTTCTTTTAGTAAGAGCCGGTTTTAATAAGAGCCGGATTAAATTGAGCTGCTTTCAATTGAACCGTTTAAAGCCATGAATTTTGTTTTCAGCTCAGCGAAACTCTATTTGAAAATGAGATTAAAATATAAAGCTACAAAACGCGCCAAAACTTTCAAAACGAAAGGAGAACACTTCAATTTGAAAGAAGCGTAAGGTATTTTGAAACTTCATTCAAGTGTTTCGTTTAATTAATCGGCAGCTTTCTCTCTTCTACGCTCGCCTGTATAGCCGTTTCGATTATATGAATAACCTCAACAACACTTTCGGCATCAGCTGGCAAAGGGCCTTGCTTGTTAATGGCATAAGCAAGTTGCTCGAAGAACAAAATGTACTGTCCCCGGCAAGTTTGAATTACCTCGGCTTGACCTTCATTCGCCAATATTCCATGCTCGGCAGCAGAAGTAACAGCCCAGCTTTCGCTATCTAAACGCATATTCTGCCTGAGCTGGTCTTCTTGAGGGTCGAGGTAAAACTTGCGGTAGCTTGCTTTCGTTCCCTGTAAATCGAAACGCAGCGTTGCGCCAGCTTGAAATGCTGAACTGCCTAGGGTTACCACTTTGTCAGAATAATGAAGAGTGATATCAAACGTATCGTCAGATTGCCCGCCATCACGAAGAATTAATACATTGGCAGATACCGCTTTAGGCTTGCCAAAAAGCTGAAGCGCTTGGTCGATTAAGTGAGGACCTAAATCCCAAAAGATACCGCTTCCCGGCCCGGCATTCTCTCGCCAACGATTTCGGGGCACAGGTCGAAAACGATCGAAACGACTTTCAAAACGCTTAATCTTGCCAAGCCTACCTTCTTCCATCAGTTGCTTTAAGGTAAGAAAATCACCATCGAAGCGCCGGTTGTGAAACACGCACAATCGCTTATTTTTCTTATTGGCTAAAGAGACCAATTGTTCTGCATCTTTCGTGCTAAGCGTAAACGGCTTTTCAACCAATACATGACAGCCGTGTGTAAGCGCCAAGAAAGCTTGCGAACTATGAAGGTGATTTGGCGTAGTGATAACCACTAAATCAAATTTTTGACTATCAAACGCTTCTTCTAGTGAGGCATACATTATTGCATTAGGTAATGCGCGATTAACATCATCAGGCTTGGAAGACACTACAGCGGTAACAGTGAAATCTGAGAGGTATTCCAGAAAAGGCAAATGAAAGGTTTTAGCTGAAAAGCCGAAACCAACTAATAACGTAGCGATCATGACAATACCTTAACAACAAAAGTGGGTTAATAAAGGGGGTCAGATCCAAATAAAGTCAATTAAATCAATAACTAGAATTTAATTTGGATCTGACCCCCTTTATTTTATTTTTTGGTGGGGCGTGGCCAGTTGGCTATGTTGCGCTGTTTACCGCGGGCAACAGCGAGGGCACTATCGTCTACCGTTGAAGTAATTACTGAGCCGGCGCCTACTGTTGCGTTATCGCCAACACTTACAGGCGCTACAAGGGATGAGTTAGAACCAATAAATGCGTTCTCACCAATGACGGTTTTCGACTTATTCAAACCGTCGTAATTGCAGGTAATGGTGCCTGCGCCTATGTTGGCATTAGCACCTACCTCGGTATCGCCTAAATATGTCAGGTGATTCGCTTTTGCGCCTTCACCTAATACTGTCTTTTTCATTTCTACAAAGTTGCCAACTTTGGCGTTTTTGTGCATTACGGCACCGGGGCGCAGGCGCGCATAAGGCCCAACTACGCAGGCTTCGCCAACCGTCGCTTCTTCAATAATTGAGTTGGCCTCAATAACAGCGTTATCTGCTATATGGCAGTTGCGCAGAATACAATTTGCACCAATAACAACATTGTTTCCAAGGGTTACGTTGCCTTCAACAATAACGTTAACGTCTATAACAACGTCGTTACCGTTTTGCAATTTACCGCGTAAGTCAAACCGTGCCGGATCTAAAAGCGTTACACCATCAGTCATCAGTTGCTGCGCCTGACGTGCTTGAAGTGCACGCTCTAAATGAGAAAGCTGAATGCGATTGTTAACGCCTTCCACTTCCACAGGCGATGAAGGCTGAGCAGACTGTATGCGCTTGCCTTCGGCAGCCGCCATGGCGATAACATCGGTAAGATAGTATTCGCCTTGCGCATTATTGTTACTTAAATTACCTAACCAGCGCTTAAGATCGGCGCCCGACATCATCATCATGCCGGTGTTGATTTCTTTTATCGCTCTTTGCTCGTCGCTTGCGTCTTTGTGTTCCACTATTTGGGTAATATTGTCATTTTCTCTAACAATTCTTCCCATGCCCGTTGGGTCATCTAGCTCAACGGTTAACAATGCTAGGTCGCAGCTAGCTTTCACAGTTTTTAAGGCTTCTAGCGTTTGCTCAGTGATAAGCGGGGCATCGCCAACCAGAATTAATACGTCTTCGTCGTCTTTAATATGGGGAACTGCCTGTTGCACCGCATGGCCCGTGCCTAGCTGTTCAGACTGAAGACACCAATTAAGGTTATCTTCAACAATTGTTTGTTGAAGTAAATCGCCACCGTGGCCGTAAACAAGGTGAATGCTATCTGAACCCAGTGATTTAACCGAATTTATTATGCGCTGCACCATAGGCACACCGCCTACCTTGTGCAGCACCTTTGGAAGGAAAGATTTCATACGGGTGCCTTTGCCCGCCGCCAGAATAACCACTGAGAACGCCATACAATTCCTTTATTATGCAAACATAAAATATTCTTAGCGTAGTGTAACCAAGCTACAAGATAATGTCAGCGAATGTATATGGTCAGCCCCCACTTTAATTTCAAAAATCGTTTAAGAATCGACATTTAGTCTAATCTGCGGCGAACACGCTAAGGCGTGTTGATCTTTCGTGATTAGTTTTTGAACAGCATGGTAAAGAGTTATAATTTGCTTCGCCAAAAGTAAAAGAACAACTCACTACCATGCCAAGGAATTATGCCAGCATGGTATCACTGGCATTTTCAATGATGTGGCTACCCATGTACTGCTGAGTGAAATATGTACAGCAAAGATCAACAGACCCTAGTAGTTCATATTTGCAACGGGTATACTCTTTTGCGTATTTAATAAGTTCAGTCAGGCAAGGGAGCATGCGCAGTCTGTGAACACATTTAGAACCCTACACAGAAGTATATTGGTGCTATTTGCTGTCGTTGTAATCGCGATTGTAACCCTAGTCCATTTCAGTATTTCCAAAATTGTAGCGGAACAAAGCCGCGCCCAGCAGCAATCTCTATCACCCGCCATATCGCTTATTGTAGAGCAACTTCTCAAGCCTCTGCATATCTCTGACGCTTTAGGCCATTCAACAGAGCTCGTCGGATTATTGAACAAAGACTCTGTAGACAGCGACGCCGTTTTTAGCACGTTAAACCGTCTTGAAGACGAATTTGGCTTATCATTTTTTATCGCCAGCGAAGCCGAAAGAAAGCAATACAATGCCGATGGCAGCATTATCAATTTAATTGAAGGAGAGGTGAGCTGGTATTTTAAATATCGCGATCACCCCGACGACGCCGTTGCCGATATTGGTAAATGGGAAGATACACATTTATACATCGACATAAAAATTCACGACTCAGACGGCCGTTTTCTAGGCTTTTTTGGCGTAGGTAAAAGCCTGCGAAGCTTTATTGAAATTTTCGATTCGTACAAACAGGAATATGGCTACGATTTTCTATTTGTAGATAGCAAGGGCGATATTATGTTGTCCTCCGACCCAGCACTTGTAGCTTCATATTCTAGCTTTACTAACTTATCTGAATTGCCTTGGTATGCCAATTTACCGTTGTCTATTCAAAACGAACAGGCATTAAACAACAAGCTTGTTACCATTAATCAAAAAGATTTTTTGATAGCAGAAGTAAAACTAAATCAATTTGGCTGGACGGTTTTTCTATTAAGCCCTCTTGAAGATAGACAAGCGGAGATTTCACAAGCGTTTATATTTAGTGTGGTAACGCTACTGGTGGTTGTCTTTTCTCTTTTCTTATTGATTTATAACTTGCTGTATTATTTCAGAAAAGACATGCAGCCTGATTTGGTGGTACGCCAAACCAACCGTCTGCCAGACAAAAAAGCCTTGCAAGTTATCTATAAAGCGTTGCTAGAAGAGCATAAGTCTCTTAGCGTGGTGATAGTAAACTTAGACGACCTAACCACAATTATTGATGCCCATGGGCGTAATGCTGGCGATGATATTTTAGACAAAGTTGCTGCGTATTTATCAGGTAAATTACGTAAAGAAGACGTATTAGGCCGTTGGAGTAGCGATGAATTTATTATTCTGCTGCCGCATACGGGCCCTCACGTTGCTCTTGAAATAGCCCAAAACCTGCGCCATGGCATTGCAACACTGCCACCGCTTATTGAACTGCCCGACATTCAAATTACAGCGACTTTTGGCATTTCGTATACGGCTTCTTCTCGCCCCATGCAAGAGGTAACAGCCCATGCTGAAGACGCTCTATACCAAGCGAAGCGTGATGGCAGTAACTTAGTGCGCATGCAGCTAATTGACTAAACGCGACTAACGTTATGTGCGCCGCTTGCGCTTTTTTGTTAGCACGCCAGTAGTTAACGCAACGCCGAAGAGTATAAGCGCACCGCCTACTATGGTTTGAATTGATAGGTGTTCTTGTAGCAGTAACACGCCCCACACTATGCCAAACAAAGGAACTAGGTAGGCTACAGTAATTGCTTTGGCTGGCCCAACATCAGCAATAAGCTTAAAGTAAAGAATATAAGCGATGCCCGTTCCGCCTATAGCAAGGGCCACTGCGTTTAGCCAAGCGTGACTGCTAGGCATAGTTGCAGGCAAGGTAGCCAATGCGAGCGGCGTTAACATAATGCTCGCAAAGGCCTGACTACCTGTGGCCACAGCCAATGGTTTTACTCCCTGCAACCACTTCTTCATCATGCTGGCAGCTATGCCATAACAGGTTGTTGCAAAAAGCGCGGTTAATATGGGAAGAAAGCTCACCTCGCCTTCACCAAGTTTTTGCTGGCTAATAACCGCAACGCCGATAAAGCCAACGAATAAGCCAACTATGGCGCTTTTTGTAAGCTTATCGCCAAGCCATAGCCAGGCAACAATAGCGCCAAACATGGGAGCTGTGGCATTTAAAATAGCATTAACGCCAGCTTCCAAATGCAGGCTACTGTAATTAAACAATACAAAGGGCACGGTAGTATTTACTAAGCCTACTAGCGCTATAGCAAACCAATGATGCCTTATTTGCGAGAGGCCGCCGGTAATTATAAGCAAAGGCAGAAGCACCGCAGTAGCCAATAGCGTTCTAATGGCTACCAGTACATAAATGCCAAATTCAGGGGCGGCAACACGCATAAAAATAAAAGAGCCCCCCCAAATACCTGCCAATACCACCAGCGCAACAATATCTTTTATTCCCATAGCCTGCCTTGGGCTCCTTCTAAATTTAGCAAAAATTGCTTACGCGCTAGGCCTCCGGCGTAGCCTGTAAGTGTGTTGTTGCTGCCAATTACTCGGTGGCAGGGTACAACAATTGCGATCGGGTTTTTTCCATTTGCTAATCCAACCGCCCTAACCGCTTTGGGATTACCAATTGTTTTAGCGATGTCGAGATAGCTCACCGTCTGTCCATACGGAATCTCTTTGAGAGCTTTCCATACCGACATTTGAAACTCGGTTCCATTAACATCTAAAGGTAAGTCAAACGTATCGAGCTTTTTGGCAAAGTACGCCTTTAGCTGTGTGCATGCTTCTTCTGTTATTGCGTTTTTTGTTATTTCGCTGCTTGTTACTTGATTAGGAGCAATCGCTGTTGCGGTAGATTTCGTATGGGCAGGCTGTGAGGCTCCTAAAAACTCCCCAAAAGTAATAGCGGTCACTCCCTTGTTGCTAGCCTGGACCGTCAGTAAACCCTGCTGTGTGTCTATTGACTGTGAAAATAAAAACGACTGTTCAGAGCCGTCCTTCCTACCGTTTTCATTCATATTTCGACCTACTAATGTTAACTTGCCGTTTCTGACTGGCTTAAGTCGAATAGCATCATTTTTGTTCCGAGCCGCTGAGCTGCCATAATTGAAGAGTTAAGTAACTCCGCCACGGCGCAGCCTTGCTCGGGCTAACTGGAAACTGCTTTGCCATTTTCTTAACTATAAGGTCACCCTCTAGGTAAATATCAGGGTCACGCTCGCCTCGCATCTTAATATAATCGACTGTCCAAGGCCCAATACCTTTTATCGCTAAAATTTGAGCATAGCTTGGCTGTTGGTTGGCTAAAAAAAGCTGAGCAAAATTCCTTAATGCGTTTTTTCTCGTCTGCGGCATGCCAAGAAAATCTAAATGGCTGTTAGCCACCGACTTTGCGCTTGGAAAACAATATTTGTCAGCACCGTCAATGCTGCACTTTTCTCCCAGGTGATTAACCAGTACTGTTAGCTGACCAATTGCTGCCTTCACACTCACCTGTTGACCTAAAATAGCCCGACAGCCACTTTCAAACAGGCTCCATGCGCTAGGCAAACGCAGTCCATCAACAAGTTGCTGCTTTATTAATCCTGCTTGAAGTAACCCTCGCTCTATCAACATTGGATCAGCGTTTAGATCTAGCATAGCTTTTATATTTTCAATAACGCGGTAAAGCGGCGTAAAGCTATTCAAACTGACCGTGACTTCAAAACCTCGCTTTTGTGCGTTGTGACGGGCGCAAAAGTGGCCTTTCACGCCTTCAAATTCAAACCAGCGCTGGTAAGTATTATCAGTAACGGATTCCATTTCATTTACGGCGCGAAGAGCTAAAAAGTCTCTTACATGTGGCCAATTGTAAGGTGGGCGATAAGACAAAGACAAAGCAACCTTGTTACCCCCCTCATTCGTCGTCTTCCTTAGTGCCGTTGGTGTTGTTTTGCAATACTGCTGAACCACTCTTTGCAGTTGGCGCTGCGACGACATCCCGCAGCTTAGTGCAATATCAATTAAAGGTAAGCGAGTTTGTTGTACCAATTGCTTTGCAAATAATGCCTGCTGCATCGCTTGAAACTGCTTTGGTGACAGACCGATGGCAGCTGTTATCAGTTTGTTGAGATAGCGTTCGCTTATACCTAACCGAGATGCAATAGTGCTAATTGGCTGAGTAGGTATTTGTGAAAGAAGTGACGTAGCTCGGTTTATTGTAGTTTCGGCTCCATACCACGCGGCAGAGTGCGGCGCGCTGTCGGGGCGACATCGAAAACAAGGTCGATAACCGTCTGCCATAGCTTGGGCCGCAAGGGAGTAATACGTGACGTTTGCTTCATTAGGCAATTTGGCTGGGCAAACTGGACGACAGAAAATACCCGTGGTTTTTACCGCAACAAAAAAGCGACCGTCGAATCGCGCATCTCTGCTACACCTTGCTGCGGCATAAACTTGGCGCTGAACCTGGTCAGAAATGAACACGTTAACTCCTTACGCTGGCTTGCTCGGATGACTATTTTTATAAATGAGTACTGAGTTTAACCTTATATAGCAGTATTTAGGCGACAAAATCGGAACTTACCATCGAGTAAGAGTCATTGCTTGCCAGTCGGTGCGCAATAATCATTAAAGGGGAGTGTGTGACTTGGGCTTAGAGCCACTTTTCACTCACATTTGATAATTGAACAACCTATACGCATAATATTGCCATTCTTATTATGACTGCTGAGCTTTCATTTACTGAAAGCTCCGCCCAACGAGCTGACTGTATGCTATCTACTTTGCGCATTTTGATGTCGCGCTTTTTTTTAATGTGCGTAATGCCCATGTGGCTGCTTTACCCACATATTGCATCTGCTGACTGGCTCGACAACTATGCAAACTATGTTAAAAAAGAGGCGAACAAATACAACGTACCCGGCTATGCCTTTGTGTTTTACGAGCAGGGTAAAACGCCAAGAGTTTATGTCTATGGTAAAACACGCAAAAAAGGCGGCACTAAAGTAACCAAAGACACCGTGTTTCGTCTTGCCTCGGTTTCAAAAACATTTACCGCGTTACTTAGCGCTAAATTAGTAGAACGCAATCAGCTCGCGTGGAATACGTCTATTAACACGCTGCTCCCAGATATTCCTTTTAACGGAAAAGGGACAGACACTCTAGAGTTACAGCACATCGTTGGCCAATCTAGCGGCTTTATGCCCAATGCGTACGATAACTTAATTGAAGCCGATTACTCTTTAGAGCGCGTTCTTAAATCGCTAGGCGAGCTCGAGCCGCTGTGTAAACCCGGCGACTGCTATACCTACCAAAATGCTCTATTCGGCGCGTTAGAATATTACTTTAGCAAGCAAGACACCTCTTATTCGAGTCAAATTCAGTCGTATCTATTTTCACCACTTGGGATGACATCTTCTAGCGTAGGAAAAGGTGGCTTATTAGCCTCAGACTCTTGGGCCAGGCCGCACATAGCCATAGCACGTAACAAGTGGCATGAGGGCAAAGTAGAAAGTAATTACTATCGCTTTTCACCGGCAGCTGGGGTTAACGCCAGCATTTACGATATGACCATTTATCTGCAGGCGCTGTTAGGTGAATTTCCCACTGTTATTTCAAAAGAAATGGTTGAATACGTAACAACCGAGCGGGTTCGCACTAAACGTGAAACCTATCGCCGCGGCTGGCGAGGTATGATAGACGACGCACACTACGGCCTAGGCTGGCGCATATATGATCTCGATGGAAAAAAACTGAATTATCACGGCGGCTGGGTTAAGGGGTATCGCGCAGATGTTGCGTTTATGCCAGAGAAAAAAGCCGGGTATGTCATGCTGATGAATGCAGAATCAAATATGATTAATAACACAACTGCCGAGCTGTGGAAGCGCTTTTTAAAGCAAGCCGGTGACTAACGCCACCGGCAATAGCAAGCTATCTACTGCTTGAGATAAGTGTAACCGCTTAAACATTTTTCATAAAAATCTGTCCAGCGAACACCTTCTCTAGGATTGAGCTTTCCATCCCACACATGTCTGTCAATCAGGCGTTTTACATCAGATGCCATAGCCCGAGGGTTATACTGCATAACATTCAGTACGTCCTCAACCGATGAGCCTTTCACCACTTCTTCAATGTAAAAGTCTTCTGGGTCATCGTCGTAGCTGTAAATATGCACTTCGTTCAAACGGCCAAAAAGATTGTGCATGTCGCCCATTACATCTTGATAAGCCCCTGTTAAAAACAGCCCAACGTAGTAAGGCTCGTCTTGTTTTAAGGGGTGCATGGGCAGCACATCAGTAATTTCTCTGCCAATAGTAAACTGGTCAATCTTTCCGTCGCTATCACAGGTTATATCAACCAGTGAGCAGTTTACTGTAGGCTCTTCATTCATTCTCGTCAGTGGAACTACAGGCAGAAGTTGATCAATAGCCCAAGTGTCTGCCGCCGACTGAAACACAGAGAAGTTACACAGGTATTGTGATGACAAGCTGTAATCAAGCTCTTGTAACTCTTCGGGAACGTATTCCTCTTTACGATACCAAGTTTGCAATCTGCCCATTATTTGCCAATACAGTGTTTCTATCTTGGCCAATTCCTCTAATGGAATAACGCGCAATTTAAAGGCGTCGAGGGCCTGCTCTTTGTATTGCGAAGCGTCGTTATACACTTCGTGCATGTTTTCTTGTTCGTCGAAGGTTTCCGCAAGCTCTCGTATATTCTTCAAGAAAAAGTGCTCGCCTTCTTTTGCAGATGTGTCCATATCGGCGGCACTAGACTTAATTTCACCCACAATTTCGGTAATAACACAGCTGTGATGTGCGGTAATAGCACGGCCACTTTCACTCACTAAATGAGGATGAGGAACACCTTCCAGATCGCACATTTCTTTCATGCCGTATACAACATCAGCTACATATTCTTGCATACTGTAGTTACGCGAAGACTCGTTGGTTGAGTTACTTCCATCGTAATCAATACCTAAGCCACCACCTACATCGACATAGTCTAAAGCGAAGCCCATTTTATGCAGATCGGCATAAATACGCGCGCCCTCAGTAACGGCTTCTTTGACGGCGCGGATATCGGTTAGCTGACTGCCAATGTGAAAATGTAATAGCTTGAGGCAATGGGCCATGCCCTGCTCTTCTAAATAGCGCGCCGCGTTAATTATCTCGGTAATGGTGAGGCCGAACTTTGCTCGCTCGCCGCCAGAACTTTCCCACTTACCGCGACCTTTTACCGTCATTTTTGAGCGAACGCCAATAATAGGATCGATATCCAGCTCTTTTGCCACTTTTACAAGTAATAGTAGTTCGGTAAATTTCTCAACTACCACAACGACCTTACGCCCAAGCTTGCGACCTAGTAGCGCCAAACGCATTACTTCATCATCTTTGTAACCATTTAAGATGGTGAGCGACTCTTCATTAGTGTTCATTGCCAGTACGGTGAGAAGCTCTGCTTTTGACCCAGCTTCTAGCCCATAGTTGTAAGGTTTGCCTGCATCAACAATTTCCTCAACCACTTCGCGCATCTGGTTTACCTTAACCGGGTAAACACCTTGATACTCGCCTTGATATTCAGCTTCTGTGATCGATTTTCGAAAGGCTTTATTTAATCCAGCCACTTGCGAGCGCAAGATATCGTGAAAACGAACAACCACAGGAAATTGCACACCTTCTTTGCGGATATCTTCGATAACCGAATTGAAGTCGATGCGAATACTGGGATCTTCAGGCACGGGGGTAATATGAACGTTGCCATTTTCACCTATCTGAAAATAGCCGCCGCCCCATTGAGAAACGCCATAAACGCGCTCTGCTTCCTCGATACTCCAATTTGACAATGTAGTCACCTTTTAACAGTGCGCTAGGAAACACCTAGCAAATGAGTGCAAAAATAAGCCGCGTATTATAGACAACATCGCAAATGTTGCGATGTAAAATATCGATTGTGTCGAATAATTATATTTATCGCATTACTCCGTTTACGGAGTTGCGGTATGTACCCACGATTTTACGTATGCCATCGTACTTGGTTCAACTCTCTCGCTTGCTAACCCTAAAAACACCCCTGCATCTTGCGTGCGTTCAAGGACAAAAGCTTCATTTACGAAATACTTTTTTGCAATATGATCCGCGTTGGTATTTTCATCTTCCAGCCACAACTCGCTTAACTGATTTCTGCGATCTAGCTGAATAGGCTGTCTAATACGACTGTCAATTTCTGAGTCTGGAGTCGACCAGGCTCTAATATCCACTAGTAGATGAAACGGTTTACCGTTTCGTTTCTGCAGTGTAGTCGTCAGCTCTCCCAAGTAACTTATATTTGTGGCTGTATCCCAGTGGCCTCGAAGTGTTACCAAAATACAATTTTGATAGGTTTCGATGTCAAAAGTACGTTTAGACGGGAATTCACTCATTACAGGGTTTCAGCTTGGTATCGGTGGCAATATAGAAGCGTGATGTTAGAACGGAATCAGACGTTTAACAACCTCGAAAAAATATATCTTCTTTTAGCCAGAAATTGGTCATAGATGAAAGTAATGTGTGCCTTCAAAAACATAACAATGCTATTGAAAGCACACCTTAGCGCTCTTTCTTTTTAAATGTTGCGATTACCAATAAAGCACGCAAACGTTAAGTTTAATCCGTGAACAACTTAGTCGTCACCAAACTCACGAATAATACTGTTTATGGTTTCCTTCGCATCACCCAGCACCATTCGCGTGTTTTCTTTAAAGAATAACGGGTTATCTACACCTGCAAAGCCTGCATTAGCAGAACGCTTAAGTACAAAGACTGTTTTGGCGCGGTATGCTTCAATAACCGGCATACCGTATATGGGGCTACCTTTCATCTCTTTTGCCGCAGGGTTAACAACGTCGTTAGCACCTATAACAATAACCACGTCATAATTCTCCATGCGTGGGTTAACGTCGTCCATTTCGTATAGCTGATCGTAAGGCACGTCTGCTTCCGCTAGCAGTACGTTCATATGTCCCGGCATACGTCCGGCAACGGCATGAATAGCATAATCGACGGTACATCCGTTTTCCTCAAGCAATGACTGGAGTTCACGAACAGCGTGCTGCGCTTGCGCTACCGCCATACCGTACCCAGGAACAACCAGCACGGCCTGGGCAGCTTCTAGCACGTAAAACGCATCCTGCGCCGCCAACACTTTTATCTCACCTTCAATTTTCTCGCCCGCCTCAACAGGTGTCGAAAATCCTGAAAGCAACACATTCATAAGCGAACGGTTCATGGCTTTACACATAATATTGGTAAGAATTAGCCCAGACGCACCTACTAATAGACCGGTAACGATGAGAATAGTATTACCTGTAGCCAAACCGGCAGCAGATGCAGCAATACCTGAATAGCTGTTCAGCAGAGCGATTACCACCGGCATATCTGCGCCACCGATAGATATGGTAGCCAGTAAACCAAAGCTTAGTGCTAAAGCAATGGCGCAATACAACCACAGCGTATTAGCAGGGTCTGTAGCAAACAAATAGCCAATACCCACCATAGCAATTAGATGAAAGATACTTAGTTCACGTAAGCCAGTGAAAATAACAGCCTTTGAACTCAACTTCCCAGACAGCTTACCCCAAGCGATAACCGAGCCTGAAAACGTGACTCCCCCTACCAAAATAGTGAAAAAGAGAGTTAAGAACGTAAACACGCTGGCTGTATTTAATGCCATCGTACTCATGCTTGATAATGTGGCCCAACCCAACAACAGCGAGGCTGCACCGCCAAAACCATTAAACAAAGACACCATTTCTGGCATTGACGTCATCTCTACGGTTTTTGCTTTCCACGCGCCATAGGCACCGCCGATGACAAAACCAAGCAGAATGAAGTGATAGCTTATAATTTGCTGGTCGAGCAAGGTTACAATAACCGCAATGAGCATACCCACTGCCGAAATAAAGTTACCTTTTTTAGCGGTATCTGGATGACTTAATAATTTAAGACCGAGTATAAATAGTGCCGCAGCAACTACGTACGCTAGGTTTATAGTGGTTACAATATTGTTCACTTGCGTACTCCCTATTTATTCTTTTTCTTGAACATGCTTAACATGCGATCGGTCACTAAGTATCCGCCCACTACGTTGATGCTTGCCAGCGCTACTGCCACGGTTCCAAGTACCGTAGTTAACACACTATTGTCACTACCCGACGCCACTAAAGCGCCCACAAGCGTGATGCCCGATATTGCGTTAGAACCAGACATAAGTGGCGTATGTAATGTAGCGGGTACTTTTCGAATAAGCTCAAAACCGAGAAAACCTGCTAGTACCACAATAAAAAGTAAGTATATGATTTCCATGATTACGCCCCTTTGTAAGTAGTTAGCAGCATGTCATTGGTTACGCTTCCCTGATGGGTAATAACACAGCCGGCGAGAATGTCGTCCTCCAAATTTAGGTTGAAGGTGTTGGTTTCAGTATCGAAGAACTCGTCTACTAAGTTATAAATATTGTTGGCATACATGTCGGTAGCCGCCCTTGCTACAAACTGGCTCCAGTAACCATCACCAATCACATTTACACCGTTAACTAAGGTCGTTTTTCCGGGTTCTGAACCTTCAACATTACCGCCCGAGGTTGCAGCCATGTCTACCACAACACTGCCTGGCTTCATTAATGCCAACGTATCTTTTGAGATAAGCACCGGGGGTTTGCGCCCAAATAATTGCGCCGTGGTAATAACAATATCGGAATCAGCAATGGCATCTCGCTGAGCCTCCTGCTGTTTGGCTTTTTGCTCTTCGGTGAGTTCTTTGGCATAGCCATCTTTTGTTTGACCAGTTTCACCAATATCAATCTTAAGGAACTTGCCGCCTAACGACTCAACCTGTTCTGCCACTACCTCTCGGGTATCATAGGCAAGTACATTTGCGCCAAGACGCTTGGCTGTGGCAATTGCCTGAAGCCCGGCTACGCCTGCGCCAATAATAAACACTTTTGCCGGTTTAATGGTGCCTGAAGGCGTCATCATCATGGGTAAAATTGAGGGGAGCAGACTAGCGGCCTGCATAACCATGACGTATCCCGCTAGGCTTGCCTGCGAACTTAGTGCGTCCATTTTTTGCGCTCGAGATGAACGAGGGATCATTTCAACGGAAATAGCGGTTAGCTGCTTTTGCGCAATAGATTCAATAAGCGGTTGTTGAAAGAAAGGGTCAAGATGGCCTACCACAATGGCCCCTTTTTTCATCAACGCCAATTGAGATTCACTGGGCTTATTCACCGCCACTAACATATCTGCTGATGATATTGACTCATTCACATCGCTAATGACAGATACACCTACACCTTCGTATTCTTTATCAGAATAACCAGATAGTAAGCCAGCACCTGCCTCGAGTGTTATAGACAGCCCTTTCTTCACTAACCGCTGCGCACTTGATGGCGTTACAGCGCAACGCTTTTCCACCTTGTTCAGCGGATCAGGCGTTTTTGATTCATTTAACACGATGATTTTCACACGCTTCTCCTTATTAGTAGGCTCTTCGAGCATGACACCTTTTGTTACTGGCCAAGCTATTTTATTCACTTATGCTGATCATTTTTTGACTTAATTAAACGGTCGTTTGAATTTTTATTAACTAACCGAGCTCGACAAGGTTGTTTAATTTTTACTCTAAACCTTGTTAAACATACGCTTCAAAGATATTTATTACCAAAATTTTAATCTTTAATTACATAACTATAATTTATATGAAATTCTATTATGTTTATTTCACCGGTCTTATTTTTGGTTATCAAAGGGGAGGAATGAGGCATGAAGGTTATTTTTTGCACAGCCGTAAAGGTATAAAAAATGAACCGGCTGTGGCAGAGCAGCGCTATATACAAAACGTGAAATTGATAAAAAGGTGAGTAATTCTTTTTTGCTGTGATGTGATCAGTTAGTCGGATTAAAACGTTAACTCAGTAATTGCTAGAGATCATGCGCTACAAACCGTGTATTACTTAGCGTTTATTAAACCGAAAATAAAACAAAAAATACACCATAACCAGAGTACACAGCCGTTATTTGCTTTTAAAAAAATGCACTGCGCGCCGTGAGGAGAAAAAATAGTGTTTGGGCTTTTTAAATCGAATCCGTCAAAGAAAATGCGAAAAGAATACGACCAGCTTCTAGAGCGAGCCATGCTTGCGCAAAGGAAGGGCGATATAAAAACGTATTCTATGCTCACTGCAGAATCTGAAGAGCTGTGGAAGAAAATAGAAGCAGCGGAAAAGCAGCAGTAATTCTTTTCTTCTGCTTTTGCTATGTGAATTGGAACCTTCATTTCGCATTGTAGTTTAGATAACCGTATACTAGCGCCTTCGTTGCGATAACCTAAACAAGGGCGCTGAGTATCATGGTATTTCGTTTTTTCATAACGATGTTATACGGCATCGTTTTTACATCATCCTTTTTCCATAAAAGCGCGCAGGCCATCGAAGCCGGTCAATATTATTATTTCATTTCAGAAAAGTGTGCCCCCCGAGGCCCACAATCCCCAGAAGAAAGAGGCGCAGTGACTCCCGATCTCATGCTGTTTGAAGTAGTCCCATCGGGTATTAGTGACTATTTTGTTCGTATGAATACAGATGCCCTTATTCACTACACCGAAATAGGGCAACGCTATTTATCGGATTTAGAAGAAGAGCAAGTTTACACGGCGGGAGAAGAGAGCAGCGAAGGAAAAAAAGTCATTCATCACGACTTTATGCTACAGCGCGAAGCGATAGACTTAAAAACCCTTATTGCCACCCTCAATGGTTTTTCACAACAGCAGACTGAAAAAGGGTATTACTTTCGCACAATTCTGGCTCTGCCCAACGAAAACGCGCGTTTTAAAGCCGTCACGCGGTTGCGATTAACAGAAAGCGAAGCCGCTAATCGCATGCTGCTTACTGACTATTCCACCAGCTATTATCTTTTAGATAACGCTGGAAAAGCAGAGAACACGCCATTTATTAGTGTCGACCACTACGCAGCCATGCGAGAGAACATACACGAATTTAATAGCCCCTATCATGCCTTTACAAAAGAGCAGGTATGCGGAGAAAAGTGGGAGTCGGGAATTTAAGGGCGTTAACGTAAGAAGTATTAATTATTGCGATACAGGGTTTTGATAATATGGAAACCAAAACGGGTTTTTACTGGCCCGTGCACTTTTAACACTTCTTTTTTAAACACAACATCATCGAACGCTTTTACCATTTGCCCGCGACGGAACTCCCCCAAATCGCCACCGCGTTTTCCCGATGGGCATGTTGAATGCTTTTTAGCCAGTGCGCCGAAATTTTTGCCTTTTTTCAGCTGCTCTAAAATAGAAAGGGCCTCTTTTTCGGTTTTTACCAGAATATGTACCGCTGCTGCTGTTGCCATGACAATGCCCATTAGCGTTGAATATTTACGCCTCAGAGTATAACCCAGAGCAACGCTTAGCGTAAGCATACGAATAACCGCTAGGCAGTATTTCAATTTTGCTGAATAGGTTTACTTTTTAGCGCAAATTCCGCTAACGTAGGTCGAGAACAAAATTTGGACAATAAAAATAATGAAACGATTTTTTAAATGGATTGGCGTTGGCTTAGTAGCCATAATCGCTTTAGGCGGCAGCTTTGCTGCTCACGAATGGTATGCAGATAAACCTTTTTACTTTAACAACTCTTAACCGAGAAATGGTAAAAGTAGCGTTTGATAGCCCGGAAACACTTACCTCTTTGGGGTTTTTAGAGTCGGTAGGCATTAAAGGGCACAACGCTAAGCTAGATGATGCTAGCCCCGAAAAAAGTGAGGAGCTTTATAACAAGGCTCGTAATATTAGAAGCATCATCGAGAATTACGATGATGATGACTTAAGCAAAGATGAGTTACTTTCCAAGAAGATTACCCTTTACCTTCTTGATTACCTTCTCACTAATGAGCCCTTTAAATATCACACCTACCCTGTAAACCAACTTTTTGGGGTGCAAAATGGGTACCCCAGCTTTATGCAGGGGCAGCATCAAATTAAAGATGAGACCGACGTTGAGAACTATCTCAGCCGCTTAGAAGCAGTTGACGAAAAGTTTGCGCAGGTATTGGAAGGCCTTAAACTACGTGAAGATAAAGGCATTATTCCGCCTCGCTTTGTTATCGAACGCGTGCTTGATGAAATGAACGGGTTTATTTCATCACCGCTTAACGAGAACATTCTTTACAGCTCGCTAAAAGAAAAAATGGCAGATATAGAGTCACTGTCCCAAGAGCAGCAAGACGACTTTTTAGCCAAAGCGGAAGCGCGAATTAATGATGATGTAAATCGTGCTTATCAGCTATTCATCGACTATTTCACAACACTTAAAACCAAAGCGGGCACAGATGACGGATACTGGCATTTGCCCGATGGCGATAAGGTATACGCCAACGCCCTTCGCTTTTTCACTACCACCGATATGACCGCAGACGAAATTCATAATATTGGCTTAAAAGAGGTAGCTAGAATTCAAGGTGAAATGCTGAAAATTCTTGCAGACGAAGGATACGACACCTCTCAAGGCTTCACTACTGCCATGGACGCATTAGCCTCTGATCCTTCTCACTATTATGAAGACAGTGATGCGGGCCGTGAGCAAATACTGAAAGACTATCAAATCATTCTTGATGAAATTGAAGAGGGTATGAGCGAGGTTTTTCGCATTCGTCCTAAGGCAGGCATGGAAGTAGTTCGTATTCCTGAGTTTAAAGAAAAAATCGCACCTGGCGCGTATTATCAGCAGCCAGCCATAGATGGCTCTAGGCCGGGTCGCTTTTTCGCAAACCTTTACGACATAAAGGCAACACCCAAATACAGCATGCGAACGCTGGCCTATCACGAAGGCATTCCAGGCCATCACTTCCAAATAGCGCTAGCAATGGAAATTGAGGGCATGCCCTTTATTCGTAAAATGTCGCCATTCACTGCTTACACAGAAGGATGGGCGTTGTACTCAGAATATTTAGCGTGGGAAATGGGCTTTCAAGAAAATCCATTGGATAATCTTGGTCGACTTCAAGCGGAACTGTTCAGAGCGGTGCGCCTAGTGGTAGACACGGGTATTCACGATAAACGCTGGACACGAGAAGAGGCTATCGACTACATGGTAAATAATACGGGTATGGCGCTGAGTGACGTTACCTCAGAAATTGAGCGTTATATTGTTATGCCTGGCCAGGCTACTTCATACAAAGTAGGCATGCTTAAGATTTTGGAGCTAAGAGAGAAGGCGAAAAATGCCTTAGGCGATAAGTTCGACTTACGCGATTTTCACGATGTGGTACTGAAAAATGGGGCTGTTCCTCTTTCTATTTTAGAGGAATTAATCGACGCCTACATTGAAGACACTAAAAGCACATAACTACGGTTTAGTAAGCATTTAAAGATAAGCCTGCATTGCAGGCTTAAAATATACACACATAAAAAAGGCGCTAACTTCACAAAGAAGTAGCGCCCTTTCTTTAAGCGTTAAGCTTAGGGGATGATTACATCATGCCGCCCATACCGCCCATGCCGCCCATATCAGGCATTGCAGGAGCTGCTTCGTCTTTAGGTAGTTCAGCCACCATTGCTTCGGTAGTTATCATTAGTGAAGCAATTGACGATGCAAACTGAAGTGCAGAGCGCGTTACTTTAGTTGGGTCAAGAATACCCATCTCTAGCATGTCGCCGTACGTGTCGTTTGCAGCATTGTAGCCGTAGTTTCCTTCGCCGCCTTTTACTGCGTTGATAACAACAGACGCTTCTGCACCTGCGTTAGACGCGATTTGACGTAGAGGAGCTTCCATAGCACGTAGCGCAAGTTTGATACCTACAGTTTGGTCTTCGTTGTCGCCTGTTAGCTCGTCAAGCTTAGAAGCCGCGCGAACTAGTGCAACACCACCACCAGGTACAACGCCTTCTTCAACCGCAGCGCGAGTTGCGTGTAGCGCATCTTCAACGCGGTCTTTCTTCTCTTTCATTTCTACTTCAGTAGCTGCACCAACTTTAATTACTGCAACACCGCCAGAAAGCTTAGCTAAACGCTCTTGAAGCTTTTCTTTGTCGTAGTCTGAAGACGACTCTTCAATTTGACCTTTGATTTGAGCACAACGGCCTTCAATCGCTTCTTCGTCGCCGTTACCGTCAACAACAGTAGTATTGTCTTTGTTGATAACTACACGCTTAGCAGTACCTAGGTCTTCAAGCTGAACTTTTTCAAGGTCTAGACCAATCTCTTCAGAGATAACTGTACCGCCAGTTAATACCGCGATGTCTTGAAGCATTGCTTTGCGACGGTCGCCGAAACCAGGTGCTTTAACTGCAGCTACTTTCACAATGCCGCGCATGTTGTTTACAACCAATGTTGCTAGCGCTTCGCCTTCAACATCTTCAGCCATGATAAGTAGCGGCTTGCCGCCCTTCGCTACTGCTTCTAGAGTAGGAAGTAGTTCACGGATGTTAGAGATTTTCTTATCAACCAATAGAATGTACGGGCTGTCTAGTTCAACAGTACCGTTTTCTTGATTGTTGATGAAGTATGGAGAAAGGTAACCACGGTCGAACTGCATACCTTCAACAACGTCTAGTTCGTTTTGAAGTGCTTGACCTTCTTCTACAGTGATAACGCCTTCTTTACCTACTTTTTCCATTGCTTGAGCAATGATGTCACCTACTTCTGCGTCTGAGTTAGCAGAAATAGTACCTACTTGGGCAATAGACTTGCTGTCTGCACAATCTGTAGAAAGTGCTTTTAGCTCAGCAACAGCTGCAATTACTGCTTTATCGATACCGCGCTTAAGATCCATTGGGTTCATACCCGCTGCAACAGACTTAAGACCTTCAGTTACGATTGATTGCGCTAGAACAGTAGCGGTAGTTGTACCGTCACCCGCTTCGTCGTTCGCTTTAGAGGCTACTTCTTTCACCATCTGAGCGCCCATGTTCTCAAACTTGTCTTCAAGCTCGATCTCTTTGGCTACAGATACACCATCTTTAGTGATAGTAGGTGCACCGAAAGACTTGTCTAAAACAACGTTACGGCCTTTAGGACCTAGTGTTACTTTTACTGCATTTGCTAGCGTGTTTACGCCTTTGAGCATTTTTGTGCGAGCGTCGTCACCAAAACGTACTTCTTTAGCTGCCATGATTCAATTCCTCTCTAATTCGGTTAGTCGTAAGTCGTTATTACTCAACAATTGCTAGGATGTCGCTTTCGCTAAGGATAAGCACTTCTTCACCGTCTAGCTTTTCTGTTTTAACGCCGTAACCGTCACTAAAAATAACAGTGTCGCCAACTTTAACGTCTAGCGCTTTAATTTCGCCATTTTCTAGTATGCGACCGTTACCCACAGCGATTACTTCACCGCGAGTTGATTTTTCTGCTGCAGAACCAGTCAGAACGATACCGCCTGCAGATTTGCTTTCTTGCTCTGCGCGTTTAATGATTACGCGGTCGTGTAAAGGACGAATTGCCATTTTCAAGTCTCCTGAAAATTCCACTATTCAAAGTTAATTATCAACATTCAACCTTTTGAATGTTGAGTGCCTGGATGCCCATTGCTGAGCAGTTAAACTGTTGTCTGCACCGATAGATGGGGTAGTACCTATTCAAGTTCAAGTGTTTTTCAGCAAAAAAATGTAAAAAAATTGATTTTTTTAATAAATAGCGGTGTTTTCAAAGGTGGGACGGTTCATCACTTATCCACAAAGTGAGTGAACCGGTAAGTTGAAGCAGCAAAAACATGGCAAATTATGATTGAACAGAAGCCGATAAATAGCCTTCAAAGCTCTTGTCTGTATTTATTTAAGGCTACTTAAGGCGCTTATCTTCGTCGTTTTGTGTGTTGTCGGTATATTCACCCTCGATAACGCCGTCTGAATCTTTCTTATCTGAGTGAAAAGGCGAGTTGCCCTGGTCATCGCCAAACGGGCTACCGGAGAAAGGGTTTTGCTGCTGATGGGAGTGAAACCCACCTGCGCTAGCTCCGCCCGGCATAACCACGCGCATTTTCATATGCTTACTAACTTGAGAGGCCAACAGATGTCGTGACCCTGGCATTACGAATAAAAAACCTAATATATCTGTTACAAACCCTGGTGTTACTAACAAAACGCCAGCGATCACCAACATTAAGCCTTCAACCAGCTCTTTGCCTGGCACCTCGTTACGCTGCATTTTTGCCTGTGCAGTTTGAAGTGTCGCAATTCCTTCGCGTTTAACAAAATAAGCACCAATAAAGGCCGTTAAAATAACAATACCTATGGTATTCCAGCCACCGATAATACTGCCTACATTCACTAGAATGGCGATTTCTAGAATAGGGAGAAGGGCAAATAATATAAATAAAACCCGCAAAATGCGTCCTCTTTTGTCACTATAAACAATGGAACTCGGGTACTATTTAATTGGCCGCTATTAAAGGGTGAATTTAATAGGTAACGTTTTCTCAGTACCGCGAAGTAAGTGATAGTTGTATGGCTTTAGAAACCGATCACAAGAAAAGGTTCGGTTTCTTTCGGTTAAACGGCTACATAGCGCGACCGACAACCACGGTTTATACTTTCACCGTGAAACAATACTGTTACTATATCGGTCTTAGTACGCACAAAGCAAATTTTGCCCATTTTTTGCGGGTAAAGTGTGTTTGTGACAGAGCACATTAATGCAAGAACATTAAGCGCAGATTATTTTCACGCCTTGCACTCTTTTTATACGAATAAACAGTATCAAGTAACGTTATAACTAAAGCGAGCAAGAGCGGATAGCAGTGAGTAAGTCAAAGTAAGAGTTCGTTACAATGCGCTCGCGCGCCAAATTCGCGATACATCTAGTATGTTAAAGCAACAGAATTAAACCAATAAAATTCAGCAATACAAATGAATAAAAGAAGTTGTCATCATGAATAATGTTTTACCCTTTTGTAAGCCTTCTTATCAGTCTGCATTTGATTCAATACGCCGTATGTTTATGGTTTTTACCTTGGCATTGTGCTCGATTATGTTGGCTACAAATACGGTGGCACAAACTAAATTCCCCGACAGTTTAGATGCGTCATTTTCTCAAGAACCTGAATTTTTAGATGTAGAACAAGCTTTTGTTTTCGACTTCAACCAAAAAAACAAAACGCTCTCCTTAACCTTTTCCATTGCAGACGGCTATTACCTGTATAAAAAGCAGTTTAAATACGTAGCGAAAGATGCCGAAATAGGGACAGCCTCCTATCCCAAAGGAGTTATGATTGAGGATGAGTTTTTCGGCGAGTCTGAGGTATTTTATAACAGTGTTGTGATTACACTGCCTATCGAGAACGCCTCATCTGACGGTATCGTTAAGGTTCGCTATCAAGGGTGTGCCGACGCAGGGCTTTGCTACCCGCCAACGATAAAAGTGGTTTACCTTAATGAGGTGATGGCCGAAGGGCAAGGCGCAAACGAGAGCAACGGGTCCATAGTGGAAAGTGAACAATTTTCGCTAGCAAATCAACTTATCAACAAAGAAAACTTGCCTCTTACTCTTTTATTATTTTTTGCCTTAGGCATTGGGCTTGCATTTACGCCCTGCGTTTTCCCTATGTACCCTATTGTGTCTGGTATTGTTATTGGGCAAGGAAAAACAAAAACACTGTCGCACTCTTTCTGGCTTACATTTGTTTATGTACAGGGCATGGCAATCACTTACTCTTTGCTTGGTCTTGTGGTAGCGGTGGCCGGCGCTCAATTTCAAGCGGCGCTGCAACACCCTGTAGTACTTGGTGTTTTCATTGCTTTATTTATCTCCTTGGCCGTTGCTTTGTTCGGCGGTTTTGAAATACAACTTCCCGCTAAATGGCAGGAAAAGCTGACATCGGCGAGCAATAACCAAACCCCGGGAAGCTTTGTGGGTGTTTTCATTATGGGCGTACTGTCTGGCCTTATTGCCTCGCCGTGTACCACCGCTCCGCTTACCGGAATTTTACTGTTCATTGCTCAAACAGGCGATATGACCTTAGGCTTTATCTCGCTCTACTTGCTCAGCATAGGGATGGGAATACCGCTTATTCTCTTTGGCGTAACGGGCGGAAAACTGCTGCCAAAAGCAGGCAACTGGATGAATGTTGTCAAGGTAACATTCGGGTTCATGATGCTCGCTGTCGCCATTGTATTTATAGAGCGCCTTTGGAACAGCGCCTTCTCCGATTTTTTATGGGCAGCTTTGGGCTTTGGCTTATTTGGCTATTACTGGTGGCTAAATCGCGCTACAGCAAACTCAATGATGAAGCTTGGGCGCGCTATATTAGTGGCAATAGGCATTATGGGCAGTGCAGGCATTGCTTATCAAACAGGCGAGAATGTGGGTCTTTGGGGAGAGAAAAAGGAACATCCTGAGTTTGTAAAAGCCAGAAACCTTAACGACCTTCAACAAAAAATTGCGGCGGCCAACGCTCAAGACAAAACCGTGATGGTAGACCTTTATGCCGATTGGTGCGTGGCGTGTAAAGAGTTTGAAAAATACACTTTCCCCGACCAGGGTGTGGTAACTGCACTAAACAATACAGTGTGGATGCAAATGGATCTCACTGATAACACGCCTGAACGCCAGGAAATTTTTGATGAATTTGAAGTGCTTGGTTTGCCAACTATCTTATTTTTCGATACGAGTGGAAAGGAAATTCGTCAATCACGGGTTACTGGCTCTATGGATGCCGAAGAGTTTGCTGAACATGTCAATAATGCACTTAACAAGTGAATGAGAT
The DNA here is from genome assembly GCF_001886475.1 of Alteromonas sp. RW2A1. Classification (NCBI taxonomy): domain Bacteria; kingdom Pseudomonadati; phylum Pseudomonadota; class Gammaproteobacteria; order Alteromonadales; family Alteromonadaceae; genus Alteromonas; species Alteromonas sp. RW2A1. The sequence continues at coordinate 3,963,684 of NZ_CP018031.1, forward strand.
TACCAAAAAATTCTCTAAACTCTAGGCGTTTAACAAGTAGATTAAAGGTAGTTGATTGCTCGCTTATATATTAAATGTCAGTTGTTGGATTTAAGGTTTTGATTAACACACTGAGCAGAACCACGATCATTTCGCTGATCTTAGCCTTTGCGTGCGCAATAGCAGCATTGCCGCTAAAGCTTGCAGCTCAGCAAATGAAGCCTTTGCAGCTTGAGGGCTGTTTTGACGAACGACGCTTTTGCATTGTGCTTAGTGAAAGCAATAAAGGAACCGGTCAGCAGAACCGCACCTATCGCATAGGTATAAAAAGACATCTAAACCTACCAGTTGCCGTTACGCTTTATTCTCCTGAACTAGGGCGCATGGCCCATGCAAACGCATTTTTGTTCGATGACAGTACTATTGAACTAGGTGAAACTTCATCACCCTCACGTTTTTGGTCAAACATGCGGGTTAAATGGACCGTGGGAGACATTAATGCATCTCATAACAATAATTATTCATACGCACCGCCCCTGCAGCCGCTAGAAAATTATCCTGTTGTACAGGGCGTGAACGGCAGCTTTAGTCACTTTGGTGCATCAAAATATGCTCTCGACTTCGGGGCAAAAAAAGGCACCCCCATTCTCGCAGCTCGTGGGGGAATTGTTATTGATACAAAGAGCAGTGGCAGAAAAGGCGGACCTACACCAGAGTTTGCAAAGTATGCCAACTATATTGCTATCTTGCACAGCGATGGCACTACCGGTGAATACTATCACCTGATGCATAACGGTGTTGCGGTAGCACGAGGCCAGCGCATCCAGGTAGGACAACTCATCGGATACACAGGAAATACTGGGTTTTCATCTGTACCCCACTTACATTTCGGTGTTTACGTTGCGAAATATCACGGTCGCTATGAAAGCGTTCCTTTTAAAATGAAACCGGTGAACGTAGACATAGAATAAAAGCAATATAACGCTCTATGCCAGGCATGGCACACCATCCGCTCGTTTCCACACAACATTTCATTAACAAAAAGCAATGCTGCGAATGACAGCCTGTAGCAAAAACTTTGCGCCTAAAACACCTGATTAGACCAGTATTTTGCTGCTAAATCTTTCTCTATCTCTATAATCACACTATAAATCACGAAACGGATCGAACTATTGGCTTTTTTTCGTGCAACTGAAACGGAAATTTGTTGAAATGACAAATACCGTGTCAATTACCCGAAGATAGCAGCAAATTAGATGAATATTTTGTTATTGAATGGCCCTAACTTAAATATGTTAGGTCAACGAGAGCCCGACAAGTATGGTACGCAGACGCTGCAGAACATCGTAGATGATTTGCAGGCTCAGGCTGCGTCTAGCGACGTTACGCTAACGCATTTTCAGTCTAACGCTGAACATGCGCTCATTGAGCGTATTCACAGCGCTATGGGCAACACAGATGCCATCATTATTAATCCCGCTGCTTTTACACACACAAGCATTGCCATTCGCGACGCGTTGCTCAGTGTAAGTATTCCGTTTATTGAAGTTCATTTGTCGAATGTTCACGCCCGTGAACCTTTTCGTCACCACTCCTATTTTTCTGATGTTGCAGCTGGCGTCATTGTTGGTCTTGGCCCTATGGGTTATTCGCTTGCGCTAACTGCAGCAGTCAATTTACCGAAATCGCAAAAATAACGCAGAGAAAGAACATGGATATTAGAAAGATAAAGAAACTCATCGAGCTAGTTGAAGAATCTGGTGTAGCTGAGCTAGAAATTACTGAAGGTGAAGAGTCGGTACGAATTCACCGTGGTCCAACTGGTGTTCAAGCGCCGGTAAACTATAGCTTTGCAGCTCCCGCTGCACCACAGCAAGCTCCAGCCCAAGCGCCTGCGGCACCTGAAGTCGCTGCACCTTCTGAACCAGCTGCACCTGAAGGCCATGTAGTTAAATCGCCTATGGTTGGTACTTTCTATCGTGCTTCATCACCTACTTCTAAAGCATTTGCTGAAGTAGGACAGCAGGTTAAAGTAGGCGATACTTTATGTATTGTTGAAGCTATGAAAATGATGAACCAAATTGAGTCTGACAAAGCCGGTGTTGTAAAAGCAATTTTAGTAGAGAACCAAGATCCGGTTGAATTTGACCAGCCAATGTTCATCATCGAATAAGTGAGCAATTCACAATGCTAGATAAAGTACTTATTGCCAACCGTGGTGAAATTGCCCTGCGAATTTTAAGAGCCTGTAAAGAATTGGGCATTAAAACCGTAGCTGTGCATTCCACTGCGGACAAAAATTTAAAGCACGTGTTGCTTGCCGACGAGTCTATTTGTATCGGTAAAGCCTCTGCGACCGAGAGCTATCTTAATATTCCGCGTATTATTGCAGCAGCAGAAGTTACAAACTCCATAGCAATCCACCCTGGCTATGGTTTTTTAGCAGAAAATGCAGACTTCGCCGAAGCGGTAGAAAAAAGCGGTTTTATCTTTATTGGACCTACAGCGGAAACCATTAACCTAATGGGTGATAAAGTATCTGCTATTAACGCTATGAAGAAAGCCGGCGTTCCTTGCGTACCAGGTTCAGATGGCCCGTTAACTGACGACGAAGAGCGCAACAAAGCCATAGCAAAGCGCATTGGATATCCAATTATTATTAAAGCTGCTGGTGGCGGCGGCGGTCGTGGTATGCGTGTTGTGCGCAGCGAAAGCGAACTGGTAAAAGCAATTCAAACCACACAGGCAGAGGCTGGTTCAGCGTTTGGTAACCCGACGGTTTACATGGAAAAGTTCCTAGAAAACCCTCGTCACGTTGAAATTCAAGTGCTTGCTGACGGACAGGGCAATGCTATTCACTTAGGTGAGCGCGACTGTTCAATGCAGCGCCGCCATCAGAAAGTGGTAGAAGAAGCACCTGCACCAGGTATTTCAGAGCAAATGCGTGCAAAAATAGGCGACCGTTGTCGCAGAGCCTGTATTGAAATCAATTATCGAGGCGCTGGTACATTCGAATTCCTATATGAAAACGGCGAATTCTATTTTATTGAAATGAACACCCGTATTCAGGTAGAGCACCCTGTGTCAGAAATGATTACTGGCGTTGATTTGATAAAAGAGCAGCTTCGCATAGCAGCAGGTCAGCCGCTGTCTATCGACCAGTCTCAAATACAAATTCGCGGGCATGCAATCGAGTGTCGTATCAATGCTGAAGATCCAGAAACCTTCATCCCAAGCCCTGGACTCATTAATATGTTTCATGCGCCAGGTGGTTTAGGGATCCGCTGGGAGTCGCATATTTATGCTGGCTATACAGTTCCTCCTTTTTATGACTCGATGATTGGTAAGCTAATTGCCTACGGCGAAAGCCGTGACGAGGCCATCGCGCGCATGCGCCATGCTTTGGAAGAGATTGTGGTTGACGGTATTAAAACTAATATTCCACTACAAAGACGGATTATGGCCGATGAAAACTTCTTCGCGGGTGGTACTAATATTCACTACCTCGAAAAGAAACTGGGCTTAAACTAATCCCCCCTTTGGGCTGTATCGCAATGTTGGTGCAGCCCAATTTTACGTTTTTCCCCCTCTTTTCTATAATTGCTTAAAACTGTAATCTAAATCTAAAGTGACCCGCTTAAACCGGCTTTCTTAAAGTCTCTGAAACTACACTTCTGCACAATGTAGGATAAAGAAAGACAGTATCACTGCATTGATTCGCATTTTGCGATTACAACAATCAATTTTTACTGATTTTTATGTTTGATTACCATGAGTATACTTTTCTGCATTGAAAGACGTCTCCCACGTCATTGTTTTTTTCATGTGTGAATTACCTTATGGAGTTAATCTCCGCTTACGCCGATGCTATGCATCGGCTTAATTAGATGGTCCGCCTCACCTCTAAGCTAATCTTAGAGTTAGGCAATCAAAGAGGCGAACCATCATGTCTACTATTAAAGTTCTTGGAATCGAAAAGCGCCTAAACAGACTCCGAATACATTAGCGCATAACCAACCCCGTTATCGAAATTAATCATTGCAATAACGAGGCGGACCATACATTTTTATGTCCGCATGTTGTCAGCAACCTCTGGGCTATGTAATTCCGCTCCACAAACGCCACCCAAAAAAAAGGCCCACCAAACGGTGGGCCAAACAGCAAAAACGCGTACACACTATAACAGTGCATCAGTCAATACGCCCCGTATTTTAGTGAAGTTCATATATATTAAATTACTTATTTTTAACCTCACAACCTTTAATAAGTGAATTGAGTTCTTTAGACTCGAGTTATTGCAAGGAAAAGAAATTTCATAAAGGAACAAATTTAAAAAACAGTCAATAACCTCTAAGGCAGTCTATGCAAAGTCGTTATACACAGCTCAAAGAAAAGCTTCCTATTTCAAGATTATCTGACGATGTCCTTCTCGCGCTTCGCGTTTTATATGATGACCCCCTCGACATCGTAGACCTTAAGCAAGACATCGACGACCTCACTGTTTATCCTGAGAGGCTTCATGATAGCTACCGCAAAGAGTGGGAAACTTACGTGCTTAAATCGCTAGCAGCAGAGCTTAAAAGTAATTGCGATTTATCTGCTTCTGAATATATTGAAAGCGTCATGCAACGCGTGGAGGACGTAGAACAAAACAGTGCGTCTTACGCAGCCTTTTTAGAAAAAGTTACTCAAGCCAAACAAATTAATGAATCTGGCAATACCCTTGTTTTTCCTAGCCCTTTTCGCCAGCAACTTATGGCCTTTTTACTCCCCGTTAGCACGGTAGACAAGTAGCGCCAATAGCGCATTATTTGTTGGCGCTTTTTACTTTGTACTGAGACGGGCAGTATCCTCGATCCACACCTTCTGGGCGCAAACTAGCATGTTTAGTTTTGCGGCCAGACACCCTTGCGCGCCAGTTCTTAAACGTTTTTTGTTTTAAGTTTTTACGCATAAGCTTAATGACTTCTTTTTCAGGTAGACCGTACAAACGTTCGATAGCCTCAAACGGCGTTCTATCTTCCCACGCCATCTCTATAACTCTCGACTGCTGTTCTTCATCTAACATAGCTATTCTCTCGTTGCAGACTGTTTACCGCTGTTGATACGAAATTTTACCGTCTTCGTTCAAATTTTATAGGGCGTTTTCTCTATCATCTTTTTCAAAAGCTAATTTAAGTAATTCGGCTGCAGCTTTTGCATCAGAAAGGGCACGGTGATGACGCTCCATAGAGATATAAAAATGCTTGGTTAGATTGGCAAGTGAGTAAGAAGGCAACCCTGGATAAGTACGCCGCATTTCTCTTACCGTACACATTTTAGGGCGGCGAAAGGGCTGTTCTAAACGCGCAAACTCTTGCTTTATAAAGCCATAGTCAAAATTCACATTGTGAGCTACAAATACAGCGTCTTCGGTAAACGCAGCTATTTCACTGGCAATGTCTGCAAAAATTGGCGCATCTTCCACCATATCATCTGAAATACCGGTCAGCCGCGTAATGTTTGCAGGAATACGGCGCTGTGGGTTTATCAAGGTTTGATAACGGTCTACTTCCTCGCCGGCAATAAGCTTCACCATTCCAATTTCGGTAATGCGATTGTAGCTGTTGTTTCCCCCTGTGGTTTCTATATCCACAACGACATAGGGCTGCTCAGGGTCGCGTACCCAGTTTACTGTTGTTACAGCCACATCAAACCCGGCCTGTTGCAAACGCTGAATAGACACCAGCTGGTTTCGTCGCAATTGATCTCCAGGGGCTTTTATTTCCTCAAACCGCAAGCCGTTGTCGTAAACCATAATATCGGGAAAACCATCTCTCAGGTTTTGAAAATCTCGACTCATCATTCTAAGCACGTTCTGAATACTTTGTAATTCACCGTACTGCAGCAGTGCTTCAATGGGCTCTAGTAATCGACTAGACCACATAAACAAACTGTTCACTTTCCCATAATGAGTTGTGGCCATTTTTTGGATATGAAAAAGCAGCTTTTCCTTTGAATCTAATGAAGAAAGTAGCCCTTCAATGCTAGTTTTAAACTTTGCATAAAAGTTGTTTTGCTTTAACGACAGTGGTCTTCGGTCAAATTCAGTTACCAACGTATCTTCTTCGTACAGTTGAGACCAAAACGTTAGGCCGAAAATGCTGCGCCACAATCGGTTTTCTGTGCGCCAACCTTGTATTCCATGCCGTGCGTAATGCGCTAGTACGCCTCTTTCAACCTGCTGATTTTGACTCACATCTATTGCCAGCTCTCTACTGGCACTGCGCAACATATCGGTGACTGAACTCGTGCGTTTTTTATTGAATTTTCTCGCATAGAAATCTTCCGCGAAAGCCAGCAATGTATCTGATTGCGGATTGTCGATAATGCCTTCCAGTATCACTTTCACATCATCAGTGTTTCCAACTTTATAACTCTCTCTTATCCACTTTTCTTTTGCTTTGTCGCTCTCAGCTAAGCCAAGTATATGCAGTCCTTTCTGCTTGTCTTCATCAAGTAACTTAAGCCCTAACGCATAAAGTAACTGGTCGCGGTAAAAGCCCGCAGACAAACCTTCTGTTGTTGGGAAATCCTCGTTTGCTAAGGCAAACAGTGTCTCGCGGTCGTAATAACCTAACTGCGTATAATGATTTGCGTAAAACCATGCTGCTTCGGTGTCTGCTTTAGTTTCAAACCGCGCGACGTCGGTTACTGAGTCTGAACGCGTGCGCATGACGCCTAAATCTCGCATGGAAAATTGGTTTAACCGGCTTTTTGTATTGCCGAAATAAAGAAACAATAAAAAGCGTAAGGAGTCATCAAAAAGGCAGACTAAATAGTTTTCAATTGAGTTGCTATCAATTGAAAAGCGGCTTGGCCATCCATTAGCGCGTATCTCATTATCAAGAAGCGTAACCAGTTTGGGCTTGGTCAACGACGCCAACCCTTGTGTACTGCCATACTCTGCCAATAACGTTATAATGGCATCTTTAGTAAGAACTCCTGAGATATCGTTCAGCGATGCATGAGTTATGTCACCAAACCAGCCGTCTTCTGTAAGCGCATCGATATACGCTTGAGGCGAATTAATTTCAGCATAATTAAATTGCGTTCTATCAATAATGGCATACTTGCGATTTGCGGCACGCACTATAATGCACTGCTCATCTTCGTTTAGCGCTTTAAAGCGATGAATAAATTTTGCAGCACTATCTGAGAGCAATGTTGCACTCGCCCCCTCGAAAAAGCGAAGGAACTCGTGAAAGTGAGTAAGATAATAGCGTGGGGGAAGATCTTTTCGCATACGGCCAGTTGTTCAGTCATCCTCGCGATAGTGTATATTTATACAGCACCATTAATCAACCTTTACTCGCTGTTTCGCAACCCAATTGAAAAATGTGGTGAGCTGCTCGTCAGCTAGCAGCAACTGCAATGTTGAAAGCCGTTTCGCCAGCATCATTTCATCATAGAAGCGATGAATACCACTGTGGCACTGCCGACAGATATACACGCCCTCTTGCAGCTGCGCCTTGTTATAGTTTTTTTTGAAAAACGGACGTCGATGCATTTTCTTCGGGATAAGATGATGAAAGGTGAGCCGCGTTTTTCGCTTACAACACGGACAGATGCCAACGGTATTTGCCACAAAAAGCACCATATAATTAGACAAGCAGTATATGTATTGTTCAGACAATTAGTTTTAACTTATACCGATAAAATAACGTTGTGATCACAAGCGTGCATATTGAGAAGTAAAATCAATCCAGCAAAAGAAAATACCCGTAACTATGGTTACAAATTTTAAATAGTGAAGATAATTATGAGTTTGACACGCGCGATGGGATTTTCCTGCCCATACTGCATGGCACCGAACGATGTTGAAATTGACGAAATGAACGATGTGGGGCAAATTCAGGTTCTTGATTGTCAAGTTTGCTGCCAGCCTATTGAGCTTAGAGTTTTTCAGCATGGTGACGAACTTTCTATAGAGGCAGAAAGAGAAAATGACTGATCGCATGACCCGCGACGATTTAGATGAATTAGAGCAGCGTTATAGAGCCAACCTTATCAATAGCTTATCTGGCTTTAAGTCTGCTGTTCTGCTTGGCAGCTCAGATGGTAAAACCAACAATTTGGCCATCATTAGTTCGGTAGTACACGTCGGTGCTAATCCGCCTCTGCTAGGCATGATAATGCGCCCACATACTGTACAACGCGATTCATTAGACAATATAAAACAGCAGGGTTATTACACGCTTAACCATGTTCATACCGATTGGATTGATAAGGCCCATCAAACGTCAGCGCGTTACGAACAAAACGAAAGTGAATTTGACGCAGTAGGGCTTACACCGTTTTTCAGTGATGGACTTCCCGCGCCTTACGTTAAGGAAAGTGAGGTAAAAATTGGTCTGAAGGTAGCGCAGCATTTTACGCTACTAAACAAAACCGAAATGGTTATTGGTGAAATACAAGAAGTTATGTTTGATAAACATGCGCTGCATGAAGACGGTTATTTAGATATAGAAGCACTAAGCACTGCTTCAATTTCTGGGTTAGATAGTTATCATAAAAGCCAAAGACTGGCGCAGTTCGCTTATGCGAAACCGCATGTAAAACTTGATAGGAAGAAAACTTCTTAACAAGTTTGCGGTCTTATATTTAATAGCAGCCCCACACTTTATGAATATTTATTAATCGGTAAATAATGCAATTCACATAAATTTTGTCGATCTTTACTCAAAAAGAGTTAGTATTAAGTATGAAGTCAAAAAACCTGCTCTCTTTGGGCAGGTTTTTTGCGTTTAAGGCACTGAATAAAAAAGAATCATTATCGTTTCTATCTCATTAGGAGAATGTTATGAAATCTGTTAATCGCCGTGACTTTATGAAGCTTACGGGCTCTACACTGATAGGGTTAACGTTAGGTGGCGTGGCGCTGCGCGCTCAAGCGCAAGAGCAGCTAAGCGCAGACGACGCTACCGCTAAAGCGCTAAATTACACGCCGTCTTCAACAGTTGAAGGCTCGAAGTGCAGCAATTGTATGTATGTTCAAGGCGCAGATGGTGAGCAGTATCGCCCTTGTAACATTTTCCCAGGAAAACTGGTTAATGCTGACGGCTGGTGTAGTGCATGGGTTAAAAAACCTGGCTAATTGTCAACGCTTTGGTCTAACGTTAGCCTAGTTGATTGCTTATACAAACAACAGCAATGTTAAAGCGCGCTAGCGTTAATATATAAGGCTACGATAAAAGCTAAAAACACAAGCTATAGGTCAAAATAAAAGGGCCCAAACAATGATTTGTTTGAGCCCTTTTTTATTACCTTTGACCCGTCCTAAATAGCGTTGTTATTAAGTTCTAACGCTCACTGAAAAGCGTCATTCAAATGCTTCGTTTAAGCATCTTACTTAGATACACACCTTATTTAGACACAACGCCATCAGTAAGAGGTTTTAACTCTGGCGCATCTAGTCTTGATGGTAAGAGGCCCGGCGTAATAGTAAACCCGTGTTTAGCTTCAAACACGCTGCCAATCCTTAGCACTTTCTCATCCATCCATTTACCCGCAATAAAACTTAATCCCACAGGGAGATGCTTCACCTCTCCAGCCGGCACGGTTAAATGAGGGTATCCAGCTACAGCAGCGAGATATCCAATACCGATAAACCCTCCTGGTGAATGATCGCCGTAAACACCATCAATTAGAAAGGAAGGGCTGTTAGAGGGAGACACCAACACATCTACGTTGTGCTGTTTCATGAGCGTGTCGATACCATTCGCTCCCGCAGTTTGTTGAATAAGGGCTAGCGCCGACTTGTACTCTTCACTTTCTATAGAGGCTGCTTCTAATGATTTTTCAAAAATATCTTGATTGAACAAAACCAACTCACGGTCATCGCCCTTATTAAACTCAATAAGAGAGGCCAAGTCTCGTGCAGGGATATCTGCCGGCGAATCAGCGAGGTACTCATTTATCGACGCATGAAATTCTGCCAGTAACACATTGTAAGAATCGGCCCAAAAGCTATCTGGCTGCTCAAAATCTTCGATGTCTACCAAGGTAGCACCGGCATTCTTCAAACTGTTCAGTGCATTTTCGTAAGCCTCTAACACGTGTGGATTGTCACCCTGGCGGTAACGAACTACCCCCACACGAATCCCCTTCAAATCTGTGGCAATTAGCGATGCCTTCGGCGTTTTAATCACATGATCATCGGCGGCTTTTGTTGCGCTGTCTTTGGCATCCGAGCCGGCCATGATAGAAGCCATTAACCATGCATCTTGCACACTATTGGTCATCGGCCCTGCAGTATCTTGGCTAAACGAGATAGGAACAATGTGAGTACGCGAGAGCATTCCCACCGTTGGCTTGAAACCAACCACGCCGTTCATAGATGACGGGCAGATAATTGAACCATTGGTTTCTGTTCCCACCGCTAAAGAAGATAGGCGAAGAGCCATAGCGGCACCCGAACCTGATGAAGAACCACAGGCGCTTCTTGATAATAAATGTGGATTACGAGTTAACCCACCTACAGCACTCCACCCACTAATGGATGACTCCGATCGAAAGTTCGCCCACTCTGACAAATTGGTTTTACCTAGAATGATGGCATCTGATGCTTTTAGCTTGGCAACAATAGGCGCGTCGCGCTCCGTCATATTATTTAGTAGTGCCATTGAGCCCGCGGTAGTTACCATCTCGCTCGTTTCAATATTGTCTTTTAATAACACTGGAATACCAGCCAGCGCGCCAACGTTTTCGCCAGTTTCAATCTTTGCATCTATGCGCTTAGCCTGCTCAAGGGCTTGGCTATTTATAGCAAGAATACTGTTTGCATCAGTATCTAGGCGCTCAATGCGAGCTAAGTAGCCTGATACCAAGTCGTATGACGATAGTTCGCCAGATTGAATAGCAGCGGCTTGGACGTGAGCCGGTTTATCCAGCCACTCCAACGCCATGTTTTGCTGTTTACTTGTTGTTGTACAAGCGCCGCATAGCGCGACAAAAATGAGTAGATACCACTTCTTTATCATTATTTTTCCCTTTTATGGCACATGGCCGCAGAGGCTCACTAAGGCGACAGGCCCTACGAGCAATCAGCGGTGTATTTTTTTAAAGCATCAGGTACTTTTTATACTATGCAGCAAAAATAGTTCATATGTAATGAAAATAACAAGAGCAGGCGGGCTGTTAACTGAGGATGAGTTGGAAAATAGACTTGCCGCTTTGATTTTGTAATAAAAGCATCTAAAGCAACAGAAACTAGTCTTACTTATCGGCCGCTTCGTGGCTAATTGAGCGGTTCACAGTCTTTAGTGGACGCTACTTCAAGTAAGAAATATCCGCAGTTTCGTTTGAGGCATAGGCGAACAAACCGTTTAAGCCGCTCCATTCGAGCCCGTATTTTTCTAACAATGCTTGGTAGCGACCGCTTTTGATAAACAAAGACAAGCTGTGATTAAACGATTCACGCAGTGCCTTGTCTGGAATTCCCGCTCGATAAGTGGAAACTGGAAACAGTTCGTGAAAAACAACATCGTCGTTTTTATATCTATCGTCTTGATTCTTAAAATAAGAAAAGATATTTCTGTCCATTACAGCAACATCAACGCTTCCTAGCATTAGCATGTCTACTTGGCGTTCTTGTTTCGCCATTTCAAGATATGTGGGGTGGGCTGCAAAAATGTGGTGGAACTCTTCACCTAATACCGATGTTGCCGTTTGAAAAGCCACAACGCTCCTCGTTTTTAATGCGTCAACACTGTCGAGATCAAGTTTTCTATCTGCACGGGTAATTGCAACGTTTTGATACACAATGTAAGGGCTAGAGAGTATGTCTTGGGAGACATCATGAGAGTCAGTCATTGTTAGGCCAATATCCACTGCGCCTTGATTGAGCACTTTTGCAGTTCTACCAAAAGGCAAATACAACGGCTTAAACTCATAACCCATGTCATTCACAATCGCACGAATTAACTCTACTTCGAATCCACTATCATTCGCAGCCACGACATACGGAGGCTTATCCCACCCAATTGCCACCTCTAATTCGCGAGAATGCGCATTAAAACACATCAATAAGAGGTTAAAAGCTAAAAGGAATGTTCGCATATGTTAGTGATTCTCATTTACAAGGTGGACTAGTTGGAATGATACAACCTTTATGAATTGTTGGTAGTCGACAAAAGGTTAATTTTTAAGCATGACATTTTAGCGAAATTAACAAAACTATAGGGTTTGCTTCGCGAAGAGGCTTTTTACCCAATTAACTATGCACGACAGGTATTTTTATTTCCCAGTCGATTTCGTTTAATTGAGGTGAGAGGTACAATAGTGGTAAACACGTTAATGAACAATCACTATGGCTTGGTTACAACTACGAATTAATACTACCTCAGAGTATGCAGATGCAATTGGCGATATGCTAAGTGCAAATGGCTCACAAGCGGTTACCTATGTAGATGCGAAAGATACGCCTATGTACGAACCCAAGCCCGGCGAAGTGCTGCTTTGGCCAGACACCCAAGTGGTGGGTTTGTTTGAAGCCGACGCCGATATGAAACGTATTTTAGCTCGACTAGCCAAAGCAAAAATATTAGGCCCAGACTTCAAATACAAGCTCGAACCATTAGAAGACAAAGACTGGGAACGGGAGTGGATGGACAACTTTCATCCTATGCAATTCGGCGAGCGACTATGGATTTGCCCAAGCTGGCGTGACGTCCCTGATCCGAATGCCGTTAATGTGATGCTAGACCCTGGCCTTGCCTTTGGAACAGGTACTCACCCCACTACCGCATTGTGCCTTCGCTGGCTAGATGGCATCGATATGGCAGGCAAAACCGTGGTAGATTTTGGCTGCGGCTCCGGCATTCTAGCTCTAGCTGCATTAAAACTAGGTGCTAAGCGTGTTATCGGCATTGATATCGATCCACAGGCCTTACAAGCCACGCAAGAAAATGCCCGTCGAAACGATGTTGAAGATCGTTTGGACGTTTTTTTGCCAGAAAATCAACCAACACTAGAAGCTGAAGTAGTCGTTGCCAATATACTCTCCGGCCCCCTTCTCGAATTAAGAGAAGTCATTACAGGGTATTGCAAACCTGACGGCCTGCTTGTGCTGTCGGGTATTTTAACTGAACAAGTGGAAACTATTGAAAGTGCCTATGCCAAGGATATTTCACTAGACCCCAGTGCAATAGACGGTGAATGGGCAAGAGTATCAGGGCGTAAGCATTAGTGCCGCGCACTCAATAAGACACCATCCGTGATCTTTATTGTTCACTGAACCCGCATACTTTTTCAGCTATAAGTTGTCTTTTCCAGTGTTGCACAACCGTTCAAACAATAAAAAAAGGGTGTAATTGTTAAATTTTTTCACATTACATCCCTTTTAAATCGTGGCTTTCAAGTCTTAAGCACAAAATTTCACCAACATTTTCACGTTAGATTACTAACAATACAGATTTTTTTTGCTGTCAATACCGTTTAGTGAAATTTTGTGTGATTTTTAGCCTTTTCAAGCATTGCGAAAACACGTACACTTAGCGCCCCGTTTTGGCCGGGTGTATAATTTCTGTGCAATTATAGATGGTGAGCTTCGCGTTAACTTATGCAAAAACCTATGCGACATACTTTGCAAATTGGACCATACAAGTTAGATAACAATTTGATGTTAGCTCCCATGGCTGGCGTAACTGACCGACCGTTTCGGCAATTGTGCAAGCGTTTAGGCGCAGGTCTTGTTGTGTCAGAGATGTTGTCGAGTAATCCGAAAGTTTGGAATACCGCAAAATCACAAGCGCGAATGAACCATGAGGGTGAAGAAGGAGTTCGCTCTGTACAGATAGCGGGTGCCGATCCTGAGCTTATGGCACAGGCAGCGCAGTTCAATGTTGATAATGGTGCGCAAATCATCGACATCAATATGGGTTGCCCTGCAAAGAAGGTGAACAAGAAGCTTGCAGGTTCAGCATTGCTTCAGTACCCAGACACAGTGGAAAGTATCATTAAAGCGGTAGTAAACGCTGTTGATGTTCCTGTAACACTTAAAATACGCACCGGCTGGAATCCAGAAAATCGCAATGGGGTAGAGATTGCCCGCATTGCAGAGCAAAACGGCATACAATCGCTCGCCGTTCACGGTAGAACAAGAGCATGTATGTATAAAGGAGAGGCAGAGTACGACACCATACGCCAGATTAAGGCGGCAATTTCAATACCGGTTATTGCAAATGGTGACATTGCTTCTGCACAAAAGGCACAAGAGGTACTGAATTACACAGGTGCAGATGGCGTTATGATTGGTCGCGGCGCGCAGGGTAAACCTTGGATTTTTAATCAAATTCAACATTATCTTGAAACGGGCGAAACCATAGCACCACCACCGCTGTCTCAACAATATGAAATTTTGCACGAGCACGTCGCTAACGTACAAGATTTTTATGGAGAGGCAGCAGGCGTGAGAATAGCCCGGAAGCACGTGGGCTGGTATCTCTCGGAACATGATACGGATCGTCAGTTTCGTAAATCGTTTAACGCTATCGAAGATGCGAATGAGCAACTCGATGCACTAAATGCATATTTTCAAGCGCTGCAGACTCGAGAAAACCGACAGATTTCTCCGGCAGCATAGTGATGACTAACTAAAGAGCAACACAGTATTATGTTCGATCAAAACGTGACTTCACCTTTTACTACTACCGTAACTACGCCTTCACAAACGCAGGCTCAAAAGCCTTTGCGCGATTCTGTTAAGCAAGCGGTAAATAAGTACCTTAAGCAACTAGACAACGCAAACATCGATAACTTGTACGAAATGGTACTCGCTGAAGTGGAAGCTCCACTGCTAGAGGAAGTCATGACTTATACCCGCGGCAACCAAACTCGCGCGGCTATCATGATGGGCATCAACCGTGGCACACTTCGCAAAAAGCTAAAGCAATACGGCATGAACTAAGATTTTAAGGGCTTTGCCCAGTAAAGAGCACCATACGGTGCTCTTTTTGTTTCAACACTACAACTTTGAAGCTACTACATTTATGCAAACACCAAAACCAATCAAACGTGCTCTTTTAAGTGTCTCTGATAAAACAGGTATTGTCGATTTCGCAAAAGCGCTGCATAACGCTGGCGTTGAGCTTTTGTCGACTGGCGGTACCGCTAAACTTCTCGCTGAAGCAGGCCTTCCTGTGAAGGAAGTGTCTGATCACACAGGTCACCCTGAAATTATGGCTGGCCGAGTAAAAACCCTTCACCCGAAAGTACACGGCGGCATACTTGCTCGCCGCGGCGTTGATGAAGCAGTAATGGAAGAAAACAACATTGCGCCTATCGACTTAGTGGTAGTTAACCTCTACCCGTTCGCAGCTACTGTGGCCAATGAAGATTGCACTTTAGAAGATGCCATCGAGAACATCGATATTGGCGGGCCTACAATGGTGCGTGCGGCAGCAAAAAACCACAAAGACGTGACTATTGTGGTTAATGCAGCAGATTACGACAATGTTTTAGCAGAAATGAACGCCAATGATGGTTCATTAAAGTATCAGACTCGTTTTGACCTTGCTATAAAGGCTTTCGAGCATACTGCTGAATATGACGGCATGATTGCTAACTACTTTGGTGCTCGCTTAGATAGTACAGAGTGCGAAGAAGACTGCGACCACCAGCACAGTGAATTCCCACGCACTTTCAACGTTCAAATGAGCAAAAAGCAAGACTTGCGCTATGGTGAAAACAGCCACCAAAATGCCGCATTTTACGTTGAAAATACAATTCAAGAAGCTTCTGTTGCCACTGCTGAACAGCTGCAGGGTAAAGAGCTATCGTTTAATAATATTGCCGATACCGACTCAGCACTAGAGTGCGTAAAAGAATTCGACGAACCGGCGTGCGTTATTGTAAAACACGCTAATCCTTGCGGTGTTGCCATTGGCGACGACATTTTGAGTGCCTACGAACGCGCGTTCAAAACCGACCCCACCTCAGCGTTCGGCGGTATTATTGCTTTTAACCGCGAACTCGATGCTAAAACAGCGCAGGCTATTGTAGATCGTCAGTTCGTTGAAGTGATTATTGCTCCAACCGTTAGCGACGAAGCGAAAGAAGTAGTCAGTGCGAAGAAGAACGTACGCCTTCTAGCATGTGGCGACTGGACTGGTCAGTTGACCGAAGGTTACGACTTTAAACGCGTTAATGGCGGCCTGCTAGTTCAAGAGCGCGACTTCGGTATGGTTGAGAGAGAAGATTTAACAGTAGTCACCAAGGTTAAGCCTTCTGAAGAGCAGCTTCGCGACCTTATGTTCTGCTGGAAAGTAGCCAAATACGTTAAGTCCAATGCCATTGTGTATTGCAAAGACGGCATGACTATTGGCGTTGGCGCAGGGCAAATGAGCCGAGTGTACTCTGCGAAAATTGCGGGAATTAAAGCTGCCGACGAAAACCTAGAAGTAGCCGGCTCAGTAATGGCCTCTGACGCATTCTTCCCATTCCGTGATGGTATTGATGCAGCTGCAGAAGCGGGCATTAAGGCTGTTATCCAGCCTGGTGGCTCAATGCGTGACCAAGAGGTGATTGACGCAGCTGACGAACACGGAATTGCGATGGTGTTTACAGGCATGCGCCACTTCCGCCATTAAGCGGCTATTGGTCAACAGACCAAAAAAGAAAGTATCCCATCCAAGGGGGCGCCTCTGCGGCGGTTTTGTCGCAGAGGCTTTAAGTTTATTATTTACCCTTTTTAGCTTTTGCCTTCTGGCCTTTGCATCTATAAGGCAGCGCTAGTTTGTATATCTCAGGTTCATTTACCGGAGGTATAAGGCCGTAGCCAAGCTCAAAGTGAAAACGATAAAGGGCCGAATTATTCTGCTAGGTATCAAAAGCGTGTTACGGTTAACTGATAGGCTTGATCTTACTTATGGTAGTTTGTAGTAATACTATTAACCCAGTGGTTGTCGTATTTAGCTATCAGTTGTTTAGCTATTCAGTTGTGTAGTAAAAAGCATAGGCTGAAATACACCATACTTTGGGTGATGCGATGCTTTAGGCAAAGCTGCACCGAATAAATACCCTAGACAGAAAAGGAAATAATAATGAAAAAGTTAGCCCAACTAATGTTAGCTGCAACGCTTGGCATGTCTGCGTGCTATGCGTCTGCCGATGCCATTTCAGACGCCGTAAAAAGCGAACTGCGTACCTCAGACGCCAAAGCCAGAGATGAATACCGTAAACCACAGCAAACCCTCCGTTTCTTTGGCCTGAAGCCTGAGATGACGGTAGTTGAAATTTCGCCAGGTGGTGGTTGGTATACGGATATTTTATACCCCGTTGTAAAAGACAGCGGAAAATATGTTGCCGCACACTTCTACGTTGATGAATCGACCAACGATTACTACAAAAAAGCCCTAGCCGCTTTCAAAGAAAAAACCCAAGCAGGTGGAAAATATGAAGGTGCAGCAGTAACCGCATTCCACCCAACCAAAGCCCTTGATATTATTGACGCTGGAAGTGCTGACATGGTGCTGACTTTCCGCAATGTACATAACTGGTATATGCGAGAGGGTGATACAGGTATCGATAATGCTTTTGGTGCCTTCTTTAAAGCACTCAAGCCTGGTGGTGTTTTAGGTGTGGTTGAACACGAATTACCAGAAAGTGCCGACGATGCGGTAATGACATCTAGCGGCTACATGAAGCGCTCGTATGTTGTTGCGGCTGCTGAAAAAGCGGGCTTCATGCTAGAAGCAAGCAGCGATATTAATGCCAACGCTATGGATAATGCCGACCACCCTAAAGGCGTGTGGACACTTCCTCCAAGATTGGCATTAGAAGATCAAGACCGCGATAAATACCTTGCCATTGGCGAGAGTAATCGCATGACGCTTAAATTTAAAAAGCCTAATTAATTTACAACTTAAAGCATAAACGGAATAGTGAATGAACGTACTTGTCATTGGCGGCGGTGGTCGCGAACACGCGCTAGCATTTAAAGCAGCGCAGTCTTCTGAAGTTTCAACAGTTTTTGTCGCGCCTGGAAATGCAGGCACGGCAACAGAGCCTAAGCTGGAGAATGTACCTATTGATGTAAGCGACATCGCAGGTCTCGTTTCTTTTGCGAGAGGTAACGACGTTGAACTTACCATTGTTGGTCCGGAAGCTCCGCTAGTGGCAGGTGTCGTTGATACGTTTACTAATGAAGGCTTAACTATTTTCGGCCCTACACAAGCTGCAGCACAGCTTGAAGGGTCAAAAGCGTTTACCAAAGATTTTCTTGCTCGTCACAATATACCCACTGCGGAATATCAGAATTTCACTGAAATTGACCCAGCCATTGCCTACGTACGCGAAAAAGGCGCGCCTATCGTAGTAAAAGCCGACGGTTTAGCAGCAGGGAAAGGCGTTATTGTTGCCATGACTCTTGAAGACGCCGAAGCTGCCATTCGTGATATGTTAGCAGGTAACGCTTTTGGCGAAGCAGGTAGCCGCGTGGTAATTGAAGAGTTCTTAGATGGTGAAGAAGCGTCGTTTATCGTTATGGTAGATGGAAAAAATGTGCTGCCATTTGCGACCAGTCAAGATCACAAACGTGCTGCTGACGGCGACAAAGGTCCAAACACGGGCGGTATGGGCGCATATTCTCCTGCTCCAGTTGTCACTCAAGCTATTCACGACCGTGTTATGAACGAAGTTATTATGCCAACAGTCAATGGCATGGCGGCTGAAGGAAATGACTACGTGGGCTTTCTATATGCTGGCCTGATGATTATGGCTGACGGCACGCCAAAAGTGATTGAATATAACTGTCGATTTGGCGACCCAGAAACACAGCCCATTATGCTGCGTTTGCAGTCAGATCTTGTCCCTCTTTGCCTAGCAGCCTGTAAAGGAGAGTTAGACACGCAAACTATCGAGTTTGACCCTCGTGCGTCAGTAGGTGTTGTGCTTGCTGCAGGCGGTTACCCAGGTAGCTATGAGAAAGGTGACGAGATTACTGGCTTTGACGAAGCAGACAAGCTAGACGGCAAAGTGTTTCATGCCGGTACGGCACTTAGCGACGGCAAAGTAGTAACCGCTGGTGGTCGTGTGCTTTGTGCAACAGCACTTGGCAACAGTGTGACCGAAGCACAGCAAAAAGCCTACGAGTTGCTAAATACTATTCAATTCAAAGACGTTTACTATCGTACTGATATAGCTCATCGAGCGATAGCAAGAGAAGCGAAAGCTTAACCCAACCTTTGAATTAAATGAGGCCACCAAATAAGGTTGTGCCTTGAAAGTAAGTCAATAAAGCGAATTAGTAAAAGCTAATTCGCTTTTTCTTTATCTATTCAAATCATCTGGTTTCTCGCTACAATGAATGATGATATAGCATTCACTAAGTTAACTAATAATGACATTGCAACAAGCCTGCTATCACATACTCGCGCCAGCCTCTGAAGCCGCTCATTTTAAAAAGGCTAGTCGTCTTTTCGATTTCTTTTTAGTTGTCATTATTACTGTCAATATTGCTGCGATGATGATCGAAACACTTCCCAACATATCTCAGGCTTGGCTAACAAAACTGCACACTATTGAAATTGTTTCGGTTATTTTGTTCAGCGCAGAGTACGTGCTGCGTGTTTATAGCAGTGCCGAAAACCCTAATTTGAGTGACAAAACCACTCACCACATTGGCTCTGCAAAAAGCTGGGCGCCTTGGCAAAAGCGCTGGCACTACATAAAAAGCCCAATGGCGATTATCGATCTGATGGCTATTCTGCCGTTTTTCCTCAGTATGTTCTTTATGCTCGACCTACGCATTTTACGGGTTTTCAGAGTGTTAAGAATATTGAAGATAGGACGCTACTCTCGCTCCATCCAAACTCTGGTAGACGTAGTGCGTAGCGAAGCCCATTCGCTTGTCGCTGCGCTAAGTGTACTAATGCTATTTACCGTAATTGCTGCCACCTGCATTTACTACATTGAACACAACGCCCAGCCCGAGGTATTTAGCAGCATTCCCGCCTCGCTTTGGTGGGCTTTGGTGACTTTAACCACGGTGGGCTATGGTGATGCAGTTCCCATCACTTCGCTAGGTAAGATATTTGGTGGTTTTATTACCGTAATGGGTATTTGCTTTTACGCCTTACCTGCGGGCATTTTATCTTCAAGCTATACAGGAAAGATGCAGCTTAAACGAGACCGGTTCAAAGACACTGTTCGAAGTGCACTAGATGATGGTGTGCTCAGTGAACATGACATACATCACATTGAACGAGTACGAGGTTTACTTGATTTAGACGAAGAAGAAGCACGCCTTATCATTCGCTTGCTGCGACACCATCACAACGGTAAGTCGAAAGATGAATGAAAGGCGCTGGGCTTTTAATTGATTGACTCATTCATTGATTAGACAGCTAAAGATGGCTTTAGACGCAGCTTAAGACGCAATGGCTCATATCTGATTTTACACCTTCATTTATTGATTTAGTTACCACCTGAAAGGCCGATTGAGACAAACAGCGGACCTTCGCTTTCCTGTGATTAGGTCTGCAACGCATCAGGGGCAGAGTCAGCGCCCGGCGGCTATTAAGCACAGGTTCCCCCTCCACTATAACACTAGTATCCTCACGTCATTCATCTGCAAACGAAAGGTGGAGAGAACCAAACACATCTGTGTATTCTCAATATCTCACTGGCTCACCGCTATACAAAAAATGTCAGAAATTACGCATTAAAGTAGCACATCTTACTGCGCAAAATTATGCTTGAACGCCTTTGTTCTAAGCTTTAGCTGTTAGTTGCAATGTGTGTCTATTTAAGTTTAAAAATCACTAATCTTATAAATTTTTATACCAACATTATTTTCATGAGATACGATCAAAAAATCTTGATAGACAAATACCCCTTCAACTGTGTCTACTACATCAATCTTATATGTATTCTGGATTTCGTCATTTGAAAGTCGATAAAAGTATATGAAGTTGCTGTTAGCGATAAAAACACCTTCATTGTGGACAGAGATCCTGTTGATTGCATTTACTACCGATGGACTAGCTGGTTCTTGGAAAATTACTGGTTCTCCTAAACCATTCGAGTCGACACTCATTTTCCACACAGATGAAAATCCGGTAAAAAAGATGAAACCATCTCTGTACTCGATATCACTGCCATAAATCTCTTCAGTCGTAGAATACTCGTCTTTCAGTTCAAATTCAGAGTTAAACAATTTGATATATCTGTTTCCTGATAATCCTTCGAATACAACAAACTCACCGCTTTGAAGTGGAAAGATGTTATCTATGTAGTTGCTCGTTTGATATCTTTCTACTTCGGTACTCCCGCTTTCCTCACTAATACACAATTCCTTAAGCGTATCAGGAGACTCGCCAGAAGTTCCTCTGTCTACCCAATAAACGCAATTTCCATAAGACGCAAATATCGTTGCACTTAAATTGGGTGATGGTTGAGTAGAATACACAGTATCTAATAGGCTCCCCTCTAAACTTTGAATACTCACAGAATTTAGACCTAATATTCCAAGTCGGTCATTTGTCAGCGCCGCTAAATTATTTGCAAGAGAAGCAGTAATTTGCACTTCTGTCTCTACCAATCCGGAGCTGCCGATATCCAAAAGACTAATTCCTGCATTGTGGCTTATTGCTAGAGAGTCTTGGTAAGAAACATAGGTTCTTCCCCCTGGCAACCAATAGGAGTCCACAAAATCCACATTAACTTCGACTATTTCAGGGGAAGTTTGACTACCATTATTATTGCTTTCCGTGCCGTCATCTACGAGGGTCTCTGGGTCGCTATTTGAACCACAAGCATTTAAAAACATTAAAGAAGAAAGAAGAAGAGCTTGGGTTATGCGCATAAATACTCCGTTAGCACACTCACGTTAGTATACTGGTGCTGACTACTACTCTTTTCTGTTTTACTCATAAGATCATCCATTCTAATACTCTCCTAAGGTTTTTAAATCGCGGCTATGAATTTACCTGTTAACTTTTCACTAGCGAGTGTCATAATTTTTTTTCATATTTTACGCAAAGCACGATATAGCCACAAAACGAAGATACTCAATACTATGACTAAAGCATAGTCAAACATGTAATTGGTTAATGTCATCAAGCTTCCGGTAATGATAAATGACGCAACGTGCCCGAGAAAAATAGAAACTGTAGATGTGAGCGCTAGAGCTGAAAAGCTAGCAAAACTTAATTTAAATGCTTGGTATATGAGAAACGGAAGGTAGATGACTGTAAGCGCCGAATAAGATACAGCCGTAAATCTGAAGGAGTTTATCGCTAATCCCGAAAAGTTGTAAATCAACGTACCGGTAAGATACTGAGTAACCGCGAGCATGCAGCAAAATAAGGCTAATTTTCTATTCATTTTAACGATTCCTTTCAATAACATAACACCAAATTAAGCGGCGTTGCCCGCTCTTGGGAATGTTTGCTTAAATTTCCTTGTTAACTTTCATTTTCAATATCAAATTCCAACCTAACCTTCATATCTTTTTGAACCACTGCAACTCCGTCTACAACCTTAGGTTTATACTTCCATTTTCCTAGAGCTTTTATAGCTGCTTTATCCAACATTCCCTGATGAGTAGATTTTATTACCTTAATATTAGCGACATCACCAAGCTCAGTGATGTCAAAAGATAGATCCACCCATCTTTCAGATGTCGGCGCTTTCAATAAATCTGCTTTTTTTGATTCATCTAAACTATCTGCGGTACATATCCCTGCAGACATTAATAAAGCAAAGAAAATGACAACCTTAAACATGAATAATCCTCCTTGAAAGTTAACTTTTAAATAAGGGGCGATGGCACGTAGGGCATAATAGCGAAGCGGCCCTGCGTGTTAGCGTCTCAACGAGCGACAGCGAGTGATTTTATTTTTTGTTAGGCGGCATGCAGATCTATTGGCTGCACATTATCCAAGTTAATGTTTTGTTTCGCTTGCCAAAGTTCATAGTTGTCTTGCATGCTAAGCCAACTTTCTGGGCTGCGTCCCAATACTTTTGATAGCCTTAAGGCCATTTCTGGCGTTACTGCACTTTTACCCTTTACGACACGATTTAATGTTGAAGCTGCAACACCAAGATGGGTAGCGAGTGTTCTGCAGCTTATACCATGTGGCTCCATGTAAATAGACTCAATAAATTCACCTGGATGTGGTGGGTTATGCATATTCATTAGTGATAATCCTCGTAATTTAAGATGTAAGCATTACCATCCGTGAACTCAAAAGTTACTCTCCAATTACCGTTAACTGATATTGACCAAATGTTAGATCTTTCTCCCTTGAGTTGATGGAGAGAAAAGCCAGGTAGATTAATGTCATCAATATTTTGTGCGGTATGAATTGCTGCTAACTGCATACGAAGTTTTTTCGCATGCTTAGTTTGTATGCCTGAGGTTTTCCCTTTTTCGAAAAAGAGCTTCAGGCCTTTATGTTTAAATGACTTAATCACGGCACGAGTGTAGCGCATTGCGCAACGCGGTGCAACTTGACGCCTAACTTCCAAATATGGGGCGTAAACACGTGTGCAATAATGGCGAAGCCGCGCACGTGTTTGCGTCCCAGCGAGCGACAGCGAGTGCCATTATTTGCTTGTTATATGCCATTGCTGAATTTTACCTTTTCTGCCAATAAAGGAGACCAAGGAATGAATAGTGGACGACTGTCTTTGCTGTCTTCAATCTCTAGCTTTGCTACTTCGTGCCCCAAGCATTGGAGTATTTCTATATCAATTATTTTCCCCAATTCGACTGACCTAAAATGTCTAGACCGCCCGAACAACAAATTATCTCCATCTATCCTAGCAGAGCATGATAGAAACTTATTTTCAAAAGGAACTGCTCCAATTGCATATTCCGACTGATAAAAATATGAATTTTTGATGCTTTTTCCGAAACAGTCTAAGAATTTTGAGTGATGTCGCCTATAGCGATATATTCTCAAAAAGAACGTAACTCCAACAGCCAAGAAAGATAGAAAAACTGATAACCACAGATTTACGCCCATAAAAACTAAGCCAACTAGTACACAAAAAGCAGGCAATACGAAAAGGGCCATTGAATGCGCGACTCTTTTGTGTTTGGGGAAATTTATGTCCATTGCATTCTTATGGCATATAACAATTTAGTAGTGCGCAAATTGCGCGTTTTTCTTCCGAGCATGTGCTCGTTTTTATCCATAGTGCCATCATTCAGAGTTTACTGAAAGTCAAAGAGTACAGAGGTCACGCTTAATAAGGGCTAAATACGTAGAGGACAAAAACGCGCGATTGGGTCGTTTTCCTGAATATAGGGGAAGGCAGCTACGACCGTATACGTAGACAGGCATTTAACTCTCAATATGTCAATATTTTGAGCAGAAACTAGCTCTTTGGGTCCATTAAGTAATAAATAATCAACTTCCGGTTTACGTACACTAGAGACTGTCAGATTTGATCTTGTTCTTTATAAAGAGTGTTCAAGTGATGACCAATCCAAATAATGTCGTTAACACCAATCGACTTTAGAGCAGCGCTAAAATTGTTGTACTGGCTCCACCACCAACCACAAGACCACAAGACCACAGATAAAAATAAATAAGTACGCTTTTACTGGATTTTGTCGTGCTGGCTCTACTTCTGTTATTTCCGGCACTTTAAATAATGTCTGACGCTTTACATCAAAGGCTACACATAAGGCCATTATGGTCTCCAGCGATGCATTCCCTTTGTTTTCCACTCGCTGAATGGTGCGTAAATTTACGTCACATAACTCTGCAAGCTGCGCTTGGGTCCACGCTCGCTCTATGCGCATCTCTTTTACAATATCGCCTCTAACTTCCATTTGTTATTTCACCCTGCAAATAGCATAACTGCAAAATAACCAAACACCGCCCCCAAAGCGGCTATACCGGCAATGACCGCGATGTTTTTAACAAGCGAATTATCGCGAGAAAGCATAGAGGTAGACTCTCGCTGCACAGTACGTGCACCTTTTTTTAGGCGCACCTCTGTACGGTAAGTGAAAGGGTTCTCCACTTCCACCTCGAGAGTATAATCTTGGTCATTTAGCCTAAGCGCGTGTCGACCTGTAAATCGAAACAAGTTGCGATGTTCTGATACAGGGTGATCGTCCACATACACAACCTCTTTCCCCGACCATAAACTGCAGTGTACCGCTATATCGTGGCCTTCGTGTTGCAAGTGACACCAGAGCCCCTGCCTCATTGTTATTTGCGTCATAATACTATCCGGAGAAACTCATAAAGCCTAAATAACCGCAAAGAAAGCCCACAATTAACCCTACGAATAAAAGCTTATCCATACTGAAAAAGGATTTCAGTAAATTTCCTTTTTCCAATTGCGATAGCGTTTCGCTGGCCACTTCTTTCCCGTCACAAAAAAGAGTGACCTTTAATTCACCACGTAAAACATGAGTCATGTGTGTTTTTACGAGATACTCATGACCATTTTTAGTAAACGCATGCTCACTTTTCGTGCTGCTTAAATTTCTAAACGACGATACCACTTCGTTATTGAAAGACACTTTTTCCTTACCGCTAAACACCGAGCCCCACATAGAGATATCATTACCCTCGTGGTCGAAATAAAACCAATACCCATTATTTAGCGATACTTGACTCATATGTTCTCTTCTTGATACTAGCGATTGTTTTATAACTTCATTTGTTTGCATGATTGTTCTCCTTTGCTTCAATGCCAGCGCATTTCATCGGAAATAGCGAGTAAGTGAAACGGCACTAATGCGACAGGACAGTAAATCATCTGTTTTTGTCATACGACACCCCTGTGTCGCATTGCTAAACCACTAAAATATAATAAGAAAATAAAAACTCATGCGCCAGACAATTCAGCGTCGCCACGCAGCTTTTGGAACAGCCAACCAATGCCAACCAAGCTTAGACCTAGTCCGATAAAGGAAAGCGCACGATATAATCCTTCGAGATTTGCCATATCAATAACAAACGCTTTTAAGATCACCACAGCTAATAAACCGAAGCCAAGCTTTACTGCTAAAACACGCTGCTTTATTTGCCCTATAAATATGGTGGTGGTTGCGATAACAAGCCAACAGATAGAGTAGGTGTAAAGCTCAGGTTGAGTGAATCCAGTATCTAAAATAATGCTGGCCTGATGAAAAGCGCCGCGAATTACACTGTTTACATAGAGAAATGCAAAACCACCGGCAATGGCACCTAAGCCAATACGAAGCTGTTGACTGATTAATGAAGATAGTGCATTTAACGAACCTAAAACTCTACGCTGCAGCACGCTAGAAAGTATGCAACCTATTATTGCAGCAGGCAGTAACCACTGAAGCAGCAACCAGTTAAAAACGGCACCATCTCCCGTAGGCTGCGCGTATATAAAAGGGTTGTGCTTAATACTTATATCTGTGTGGATAATACCTGCACCGATAAGCAGAACGAGGGCGGCATTGCGGTATAACAC
The DNA here is from genome assembly GCF_001886475.1 of Alteromonas sp. RW2A1. NCBI lineage: Bacteria > Pseudomonadati > Pseudomonadota > Gammaproteobacteria > Alteromonadales > Alteromonadaceae > Alteromonas > Alteromonas sp. RW2A1. The sequence goes on from NZ_CP018031.1 coordinate 3,990,117, forward strand.
TGTCATGGTACTGGCAATATATGCTCGGTAATAATATGCACCAGAAAGCGCGACCCAACCAAGTGCCAACAGTACACTCTCTTGATAGGTAGCTGAAAAAACACTGGGGTAATTGCCTGTTAGGTAATAGCCTGGCTCTGTAGTGATAAACAGCGCAGCTAAATGAAGTAATGCCCCTTCCAACCATATCTTTAGGCTATCTGAAGGGTTGTACTTCCTAGCAATAAGTAATGATAAGAAAATGAAAGGATAGATAACGGCAGTCCAGTGCACGCCTAATATAGACTCGTATGCGTAGTCTGCAAGCCAAGGAGCCACTGTAATACGCACCATAACAATGGCTAGCAGCACTTTATAAAGCCAATCTGGCAAGCTGACTTTATAGCGAAGACTCAATACGCTGATGCTAGCCACTTGCAATGCTAGGGCGAACGACAGCACTGCGGCATCTAACAACATAGTTAAACACAACGTAAGACAGGCATTGGCGAGCACTGCGTAAGTAAGCTGCGCTAGTTTTTGCGACTTGAATATCACCCATGTACTCAAAATGGCTAAAAGCGCCAGCTCAAAGGCCCAAACACTGTACACAAGTTGCTGGGCGAATGTGGCAGTAAGTGCATAGCTCACACCGAATAATGTGATAGGAAAGGCGACAATGTAAATCCAAAACGCTGGACGCTGCGTTTTGTGCGCCATAAGCGCGACATAAGATGTTATAGCAAGTGCTGCAATTTGCACATACAGATAAACACCTGAAAATACTGTGTTGATATCAGTAATGCGTCCCGCGTTTCCAGAGGCGCGCCCTGTAATAGCCTCGATGATAAACATATCTTCTAGCATCACCACATGACCCACCGTAGCAACAAGCAAAAGAAACGGCCAGCTATCAAATATGCTGTGTCGATAAGATGGCAGCAGCAATAATGCTCCTAAAACGGCAGCGCTCAACCAAATGTGCATATCTTCTGCATAAAACACCAAATAGGTATGCAATAAAATAAAAGATAACAACACCCCCACCATTTCCCGTGAAGGTTTTATTAGCTCTTTAAGAGATAAGGTCTCATTAAATTTATCCCGCAGCGACCAGCCTAGTGTGTGCGTGAAACAGAATAAATAAACAGAAAAAACGGTAAACCCAAGCCAAACCACAATATCGGCCTTATCGGAATAGGTCAGCGCCATAAACGCCCAAGCAAAATGGCCCAAAACGCTGAGACGCCATAGCCACATCTGCGACACTTTCTGAGAAATCCATATGCCCGAGAGCGACACTAGAGAAATAAACACTAGTAAGGTGACAATGCTGTTAGCGTCTGTTTTAATTAAAGCAGGAGTTGCATATGCTCCCACAATGCCAATCGACGCCAACAGAGGACCGTATCTTAGTGCTAGTGAGATAGCGCCGAAAGCAACTACCGCCATCAACAAAAAAGCGACTACAGGTGCTATAAACTGATAGAAATCATAGGCGACAAGAATTATTGCGTAGCAAGTTACTACACCTCCACTGGCCAAAGCTGCACAAATAGTGGGAGAGTAAATACTGAATTTTTCTCGGTTCCTGGCGAGATATTCGGCGCCAGCTACCAAGGCAATGCCAAACGCCGCACCTATTAGCACACGTATTTCAGCCGATAACAATCCGGCCTCAACCGAATAAACGGCAAGGAATACGCCTCCCACAGCAAGAACTACACCGCCAAGCCACAATAAACCGTGGCGCTTTATAGACGTCATCAGACTTGATTCATCTGAAAGGAAACGCTGCAGAAGCGGCACTCTGCTACTTTTTTCGCTCTCAACGTCTTCTGTATCTAACGCTACTTGCTGTTCAGAGCCATTTGGCTGTTCAAAGGAGGGATGCTTATTTTCGCTACTGTGCTTATCGCCAGCATTATCGATGTGAGCCTGCGAGTCAGAGCGCTTTAACCCACTAAAATCCTGAGTTGCCAGTTGCTTCTTAAGTGCCTTGATGTCATTTGAAAGGGCTGTAATCTGACTTTGCTGTGAATACGACAAAAGCGCGCCAATGCATATCAATAAAGCGAAAAGCACACCTAATAGTAGCAACATAACCAAGGTCCCTGTAGAAATGTGTCGTCAAATGACAGCGCATTAAGGTGCGGTATACTCACGAAAAAGTCAAATAGCTGCCTTGCAGTACCCTTGATTCTTATCGCACATCGGCTTATAACTAGTCACTGTCATTTCCAACAAGAAATCCTATGTCTGTCAAACACCCTATTATTGCTATAACAGGTTCATCTGGTGCGGGAACAACCACCACGACCAACGCCATACGCCACATTTTTAGAAATTTAAATGTGAACGCTGCGGTGGTAGGCGGCGATAGCTTTCACCGCTTCACACGACCTGAAATGGAAGTAGAAATTCGTAAGGCACAGGAACAAGGTCGACATATCAGCTATTTTGGGCCCAAAGCGAATGACTTTGAACTGTTGGAGTCTGTGTTCAGAGAATACGGAAGTTCGGGCACCGGACAATTCAGACAATACCTGCACACCTTCGATGAAGCCGTACCATTTAATCAAATGCCTGGGACGTTTACTCCATGGCAAGATTTACCAGCAAATACTGACTTGCTGTTTTACGAAGGCCTTCACGGTGGCGTGAAAACTGACGAAAATGATGTGGCGAAACATGTCGATTTACTGGTGGGCATGGTACCTATTGTAAATTTAGAGTGGATTCAGAAAATTGTTCGCGACACCACAGACCGAGGACACTCACGAGAAGCCGTAATGAGCAGCATAGTACGCGGGCTAGACGATTACTTTCATTACATTACCCCTCAGTTTTCTCGCACTCATGTGAATTTTCAACGGGTGCCTACGGTAGATACATCAAACCCATTTAGCGCCCGAGAAATACCCACTCAAGACGAAAGTTTTGTAGTAGTGCGGTTTAGACGTGAAATGAAGAACGTAGACTATCCTTATCTGCTTAAAATGATAGACGGTGCCTTTATGTCCCGTATTAATACCCTTGTTGTTCCAGGTGGTAAAATGGGCCTTGCTATGGAGCTTATTCTGTCTCCATTGCTTGAAGATATTTTAAACAAAAAGCGCCGCGCAGGGCATCAAATGGATTGGTTGAATTCAGACGAGGAATAGATCTCTTCGTCCGGCTATAACGCTACAGCAGTTATTCACAGGTATTAATAGCGACGGCCATTTTCCCTTCATTCATTTTGAATAATTCCTACTGTTATTTTAAAGATTGATGCACACCAAAGCGTGCATATACATTTTCTATAACAATATATTAACAATGACAAGTAGCAATACAATTTCAACTGCGTCATGGTATTCCTAAATCGGGTCTTTAGGATAATTTTCATGACATCAGCACATTCAAACCCTATCGTTTCTTCTGTCATATCTTCTACTCAAATATGGCTAAACCAAAAGCACCTCAACGAAACCAAAGTGGTTGAGGTACCGCTTAATGCCGAAGAACTTGGCGATGATGAGCTAATTCTGGAAACAGACAATTTTGGGTTTTCAGCAAACAACATTACCTATGCTGCGCTGGGTTTTAAAATGGGCTACTGGGGATTTTTTCGCGCTGAAGAAGGTTATGGCATCGTTCCGGTGTGGGGTTTTGCAACGGTGAAAGTGTCTCGCCACCCTGATATTCAAGAAGGCGAAAAGGTATTTGGCTACCTGCCTATGGCCAGTCACTGGGTGATAAAAGCAGGTAAAGTAGCGCCTCATGGTTTCTCTGATATTCATGAGAACCGCAAAAGTATTAGCCCAGTATACGACCAATACCTTCGCTGCAGCGCCGACCCTGGTTACGATGCAAACCGTGAAGCGTGGCAGCTTAACTTTCGCCCCCTGTATATGACGTCTTTCGTGCTAGACGATTACGTGGCAGAGCTCTCTAAAGGCGAGTCGTTACTACTTTCAAGTGCATCAAGCAAAACAGCGCTGGGCACTGCACAACTGCTAAAAGATCAAAAAGAACAACGAAGCGCAACCTATAAAGTGATCGGGCTTACCTCGCCATCTAATGTAGAAATGGTGAAAGCCACCGGCTGCTATGATGATGTTGTTAGCTACAACGAACTGGAAAAACTGGATAAAACCGATACCTTTTGGCTTCTAGACTTTGCAGCTAACGGCACCTTGATTAACAACATTACTCACGCTATTGGCGATAAGTTGAGTAAGGTTTCACTCATTGGCGCAACCGACTGGGAAGCCCAAGAAAAACCCAACCCTAAATTACTTGATGCAGAAATTTTCTTTGCACCTTCCAGAGTAAAGCTGCGCCAAAAAGAATGGGGACACGATGTGTTTCTCAAGAAATACGCCATGGCGTGGCAGAGGTTTGCGCAAAAGGTCGACAACACTTTTTTCGAGCAAACCCATGTAGGGACTGACAACATTATCGCGCTATACAAAGAAACACTAAACGGCAACGCCGACACAAAAGCATTAAACGTGGTGTCGTTTAAATAACGCTAACTACTAAGAGCAGTTCTTTAGGTGCCTAGATCTTTAGGAGCACGGACCTTTAGGAGCGCGGACCTTTAGGATCTTAGCTCCTTAAGTGCTTGTCCCTTTTCGCCCTTTTTATCGGTTAGACACTATTTGTAACAAACCCCCTCCTCATTTTACATTTTCTTGCTTTTGTATTTATCGCCTTGTGGTTATAGTGAAACAAATGTATTACCAAGGGTATGTTCATGGGTCAGGAAACCTCAAAGATTCTCGTTGTCGATGACGATATGCGCCTTAGAAGCCTATTAGAGCGCTATTTACTAGAGCAAGACTATCAAGTCCGAAGTGCCGCAAATGCCGAGCAAATGGACAGATTATTAGAACGCGAAAACTTTCATCTGATGGTGCTAGATCTTATGTTACCTGGCGAAGACGGCCTTTCTATTTGCCGTCGTTTACGTCAAACGGGTAATGACATACCTATTATTATGCTTACCGCCAAAGGTGATGAAGTAGACCGTATTATTGGTTTAGAAATGGGTGCCGACGATTACCTTCCGAAGCCGTTCAACCCTAGAGAGTTACTTGCACGAGCCAAGGCAGTTTTACGAAGGCGCAGCAGTGAAGCACCGGGTGCACCGTCAAAAGATGTGCAGATTATTGAGTTTGGTAATTACACATTAAATTTAGCGACTCGAGAAATGACATCTGGCAGTACGCCTTTAACGCTAACTAGCGGCGAATTTGCGGTGCTTAAATCGTTAGTTACTCACCCGCGAGAGCCGCTTTCTCGAGATAAACTTATGAACCTCGCTAGGGGTAGAGACTATAGCGCGCTTGAGCGTAGTATTGATGTACAGGTATCTCGCTTGCGCAGAATGCTAGAAGAAGATCCAGCCAACCCTCGCTATATTCAAACCGTGTGGGGGTTAGGTTACGTCTTTGTGCCCGATGGCGAGCAAGTGTAGTCGTTAAATTGAGTCGTTAATGTGAGACAAGCATGCGTATAACACCAAAAAGTGCTTTTGGACAAACTGTCTTATTGATTGGTGTTTTGCTGCTAATTAATCAAATAGTGTCGTACATTTCCGTTACTTACTATTTTATACAGCCTAGCTATCAACAAATTAATAGTTTATTAGCGACACAAGTAAAGTCGGTATTAGCTAACGACTTATTGGTAAGCAATCAAGACACTCGCACAGCCTATTACAAAGACACGCAAGTTAATGTATTCGATGAAAGCGTAGCGCGAAAAAATGGGTTAGACACAGCTGTTTACTATGGCTTCATGTCTTCTCAAATTAGTGAAAGCATTAATCAACTTGCCGACGTTCGCATAAGCACCGAGTCGCAAGCCAGTGATGAAAGCGCTCCCTATACCGTGTGGATTTCTCTTAATCGCTACCCTGACACTTGGATATCCATTCCCATTTCAGGGTTAAATGAAGCCAACATTTCTCCTCTTACGATGTATTTAATGGTGATAGGTATTTTGAGCGTTGCCGGTGGATGGTTATTTGTAGGACGAATGACACGGCCGCTATCAGCATTACAAAAAGCGGCTATTGCAGTAGGTAAAGGCGAACATCCTTCTCCTTTGCCTGAACAAGGCAGCACTGAAATGATTCAGGTTACCCGGGCGTTTAATCGTATGAATCAGGGTATCAAGCAACTCGAAACTGATAGAAATGTGATGACAGCCGGAATTTCACACGACCTAAGAACGCCGCTAACCCGTATCAGGCTTGCCTCGGAGATGCTGCCAGAAGATCAGGACTGGATTAAAGACGGCATTGTGAACGACATTGAAGATATGAATGCCATTATCGATCAATTTATCGATTATGCCCGTTATGACACTGAAGAAGTTACCCAAGAAACCGATTTAAACTCTATTATTGCCGACCTTGTTCAGGCAAGACAACTTGACGAGAAGCATCATATAGAGCTTCAGCTAAACTCGCTCCCCATGCTGCCTTTAAGAAGAGTCGCGATGAAAAGGGTTATCGATAACCTGATTGAAAATGCATTCAAATACGGTTCTGACGACATCGCCATTAGCAGCTTTTACAACCGCCATGAGAAGCGCGTGTATTGCAAAGTACGAGACTTTGGGCAGGGTATTCCACATGCCGATTTAGACAATGTATTTTTACCCTTTGCTCAAGGTGATAAGGCGCGGAACTCATCAGGCTCCGGCCTTGGGCTGGCTATTATTAGGCGAATCATTGAAGCCCACCACGGCGAGGTTTCCCTGCGCAATCATCCACAGCAAGGCCTAGTCGCCGAATTTTTCATTCCCTTTTCACCAATAAAAGGTTAACCCAGTACATCAATACTGGCTTGGACTTAGTTTATCGTAATATCAACAGCTTGCTGGTAGGTATATGGCACTGTGAACGTGAGCGTTTGCTTGTTCTCGTTCCAGTTGAAATTGGAGTTTCTACCATTGACACGCAAGGTTTTAGGCGCGTCTTCAAAACCGTGAACTACCCACAAAAATTCGCGCTGTTGTGGCATACCAATGTAGCTACCATCACTGTTTATCGACACCATTACGCTACTATTTCCTTTGCGCAAGGCTTTAAACTCGATAGTAGCAAAGGTGTTTTTGTCGACTGAATGGGGGCTTTTACCGTTATCCTCATAAAACGTATAGCCTGAAGACGCAACTGAATTGTCAAACCAGTAATGCATGGTTAAGCGTGAAGGGTCGTAATCTTCGGTGCGGCTCAATCCTTCTGACATAGGGATAAAGCTGCCCGCTTTTACCCAAACGGGAAAGTTATCGTCCCGCAGAGGATACGCCACCTCTTGATCGCCAACGAAGCGCTCGCCTGAGAAAAAGTCGAACCATACGCCCTCTGGTAATAATGCATCCCACTGAGACTGCTTGGGCTGCGTGACCGGCGATACCAACAGTGCATCGCCCCACATATAGCTGTCGGCATGATCGAACCATTTATCATCAGAGTAAACGTACGAGAGTGGACGCATTAACGGCGAACCGCTTAATGCATTTTCAAACGCTAACCCATAATTGTACGGCAACATGGCGTAACGTAACTTTATAAACTCCCTTACAATAGACTTTACCGGGTCGGGGTGGAAAATAGGCTCAGGCGCAATACTGTCTTGAGCATGCGGCCTGAAAACAGGGGTGAAGGCACCAAACTGTAACCAACGCGTGTAAAGTTCTGGGTCGAAGGCATCGCCTCCTGCAAAGCCACCTAGGTCGGAATGTGTGTAGGCCAGACCAAAAATACTCATTTGTAGTGCCAACTCTACCTGAGGCGCGAGTCCTCCCCAACTTCTGCTTACATCACCAGTCCATGGCACCATTCCGTATCGCTGACTTCCAATAAACCCAGAGCGCATGAGCACAAACGGACGGGTTTCTGGCTGTAGCTTTCGCAAATTGCTATAAACCAACTTTGCCCATTGGTGCCCATAACCGTTATGTAATGCTTTCGCTCGTACCGGTTTAGAATCCCATAGGTGAATGCTGTCATCTGGGTGTACTTCTGGTTCGCCTAAATCTCCCCACCAGCCTGCTACGCCTTGAGCAGCAAGCTTTTCGTAGAACTGCCAAAACCAGTCTTGGCCTGCCTCGCTAAATACATCTACAAGCCCAGTATTGCCAAAATAGAAATCGAACGTGTAAGGCGCTCCATCCGCTTTTTTTACCAAGGCGTCGTTTAATACCGCACTTTCCCATTGTGCTGAAGAAGTGAGGATAAAAGGCTCTGTTATAAGCACAGTTTTTACATCTTGCTGTTTTAGCTGCGCTATCATTTGCTCAGGTTCTGGAAACGCAGCATTATCCCACTGTAAATTTCCCATATGGCCTTTAACGTCTTTACCAAACCAGTAAAGGTCCAGCACCACAGCGTCGACAGGAATATCTTGCTGATTAAACGCGCCAACTACATCTATTACCTCTTGCTGACTTTTATAGCCAAAGCGAGAGGCAAAATTTCCCAACAGCCATCTTGGCGGCAACGGCTGCTTACCCGTTAGCGAAACCGTTTTTTGCACCGTATCGGCCACACTTTCACCAAGCACTATTACATAACTAGCCCTACCGCCGTCAGCTTGAAACAACAACTCATTGGTATTGCTTGCACCAATGTCTAGGGTTCCCGACGCGGTATTATCAAAAAGAACGGCATAGTGCTTAGAAGACATCACAGCAGACAAACCAAAATACATCTGACTTGACGATGTGGTGTAGCCGTAATGTGCTTTGTTATAGAGCGGCATCTGCTGGCCACGACGATCCATACCTAAAACGCGCTGCCCCCCGCCATAAATTTTTTCTGAATCATCTAAGGAAAACGACGCTGAAATTCTTTCGCCTTGCACTGATAGGCCTTTTTGCTCTTTCACCACTTGCTTCCCGTTCATGAGATACGTCATGCGATGGGAGGCTTTATCAATATTGACGGTAGCATTTTGCCAGTTCAACGAAATAGTTGTAGGGGTGTCCTCTACAGTAGGGTTGATATCTTCGCCTACAGTAGAGTGAGCTAACGCCATACTTGGCAAATTAGCATATGCTTTGCCACTATCGTCGGTTTTAAGGGTAACCACAAAGCTGTTTGTTGCCGCAACAGACACGGTAAAGTCGCTTGTGTCGGTATTCACATGCAGCGTATTTCCCTTTAACACATAGCCAACTATCTCAGCGTGTAATAACGAGCTAAAAAAGGCTGATAACAAAGCTAAAAGCAAAAACGGCTTGGTGGATCTCAACATTTTCAAACCTTAAAATGTGTAAGTGCATGGTACAAGCTCGGTGCAGGGTAAAAGACCGTTTGCCTACGCACTAAAAAGTCAGTGGAATATTGATGATACCGAGGCCGAATACCAAACAAAATAAACATACGTATTCATAATGTAAAAATTGTTAAAAAAAAGCCCACGGCTATGCGTGGGCTTGGCGTTTTTGTTTGCTACTGCTCTAAGCTAGTTCTGTTAACTAACTTTTTTCATATGAGAAATCTTAACCGTATCAGTTTCCTGGACCGGCTTTAACGATTGCATCACTCACATCGTATTTTTCAAAGTTTTGCTGGAAGTCATTTACTAAATTAGCCGCAAATTCTTCGTAGCGTGCTTTATCTTCCCACGTATTCTTAGGAACAAGTAGGTTTGTATCAACACCAGGAACTGCAACAGGAACATCCAGATTGAGTCCATCAATGTGCTGAGTTTCAACATTTTCAAGTTCACCCGAAACAATGGCGTCGATAATGGCGCGAGTAGTGGGTATATCGAAACGGCTTCCTGTTCCGTATGGCCCGCCAGTCCAGCCCGTATTCACCAAGAACACTTTTGCACCAAACGATTTCACGCGCTTTATTAGCAGTTCTGCATAAACGCTTGCAGGACGGGGGAAGAAGGGCGCGCCAAAACACGTAGAAAATGTAGATTCGATATCGCTTGTAGAACCGATTTCCGTAGAGCCCACTTTCGCAGTGTAACCACTGAGGAAATGATAGGCAGCAGCCTCTTCACTCAACACAGATACTGGAGGTAATACGCCGCTAACATCACAGGTTAGAAAAACTACAGAGCGTGGCTCACCACCTCTATTTTGTTCAACGCGCTTTTCAATGTGCTCTAGCGGGTAAGCGGCACGCGAGTTTTGGGTAAGCGATGTATCTGTATAAACCGGTGTGCGTGTTTCATCAAGCACAACGTTTTCTAAAATGGTACCAAATTTGATTGCACCCCAAATTACCGGCTCATTTTTTTGCGACAGATCGATGCATTTTGCATAGCATCCACCCTCAATGTTAAATACGCTGCCCGGAGCCCAGCCGTGCTCGTCATCGCCAATAAGGAAGCGCTTTGGATCGGCAGACAATGTGGTTTTTCCCGTGCCTGACAAACCGAAGAATAAAGTAACATCGCCTTCTTCACCCACGTTTGCCGAACAGTGCATAGGCAGAACATCTTTTGCAGGTAGCAGGAAGTTTTGTACCGAGAACATCGCTTTTTTCATTTCGCCGGCATAACGCATGCCCGCGATCAACACGCGTTTTTTCGCAAAGTTGATAATTACGGTGCCATCGCTGTTCGTACCATCACGCTCTGGCACGCACTCAAACCCAGGTACATTGAGTATTTGCCAAGGCTGCTCGTCTCTTGTATTCCACTGCTCTGGAATAATGAATAAGTTGCGGGCAAATACATGCTGCCATGCAGTCTGCGTACGAACCTCTAAAGGTATCGCGTGCTCTGGATCTGAACCCACCTGCAAATGCGATAAAAAGTGCTCTTGTGATGATAGAAATGCGTCAACGCGATCCCATAATGCATCGAACTTATCTGCGTCGAAGGGCTTGTTCACTTTACCCCAATCGATTTCATTCTCGCTTGAAGGCTCTTTAACAATAAATCTGTCGTTAGGAGAACGCCCTGTTCGCTTACCCGTTTCAACAACAAGCGCGCCATTCTTATCGAGAACGCCTTCGCCACGTTCAAGGGCTCGCTGAATAAGCTCGGCAGAGGTCAGGTTAGTGAGAGGTGTAACTTTCAGATCCGTTTGAATTGATGCAGCAGCAGTCATAGTGGTTACCTTTTATGTAATATTTCAAAACGCCTTACAAAAAAGTACCACCATGACAAACCCAAAGTAAACAAGGCCTATTGAGACAAAAACCAGAACGAAACCGAATTAAAATGAGTTAACTTTCACAAATATTGTTATTTAATTACAAAAAAACGTTTTCCCCGCAAATATAACAATTAAATTGGTATTACCTTCGTTATTTATATTCACTTTTCGCCACTTAACCGTTGGAAAAATTTTGAAAAAAGTTGAGATTTACATGCAGAGAAAAAAGCGAGGAAGCAAGTGACTACCAACACATTGACCAGTGATCACTTTTTAACCACTGGTCAATTGCAGTACAATTTAAGAGACTTCTAAAACATTTACTGATTCGTAGAGGGGCTATCAAAATTACCATTGTGGATAGCTTCCACATCAATCCTGTCGAATCGGTACTCAACATGGCAATACTGACAGTTCATTTTTACCGCCCCTTCTTCTTCGATAATAGAAATAAGCTCTGCTTTTTCTACATGTCGAAGTGCTTCTGCGCTGCGTTCTTTTGAACAGGTGCACGCAAATGATACTGGTTTCGGCTGATACACTTCTACCTCTTCCTGGTGATACAGGCGGTAGAGTATTTCTTCAACTGACAGCGTGAACATTTCCTCTTCTTTTAACGTTTCCGTTAATTTACTGATGTGCTCAAAGTCGTTGGCAGCTGACACATCTGTTGCACCGGCCTCGGCTGGCAATACTTGCAGCAAAACACCGGCTGCTTTTGCATTTTGTGCATCTTGAAGGTCTGTCATCAGCTGAACTTTTGTAGCAAGCTGTTCAGATTGCTGAAAGTAGCCTTCTATACATTCTGCCAAACTGGGTTTATCCAGTGCTACCACGCCTTGGTATCGCTCACCTTCATCTGGTGTAATGGTAATCACTAATACCGCTTGAGTGAGTAATTCAGAAAAGCTAGTTGGCAACGTAGCTAAAGTCTCATCCCAGCGCGCAACACCACGAAGGGTTTGATTATGTGTCGCATTCACTACCGCGTAACTTACTGGCCCTTTGCTTTGTACCTGTAGCGCAATTTCACCTTCAAACTTTAATGTTGCGGTGAGTAATGAGGTTGCCGCCGCCATTTCACAAAGCAATTGTTGAATCTGAACGGGGTACTCGTAGCTATGTACAATATTTTTTAAGCTGTCGTTAAGACGAACTAGCTCGCCACGCACGTTAGCTTGAGTAAAAAGAAAGCGGTGTAATTGGTCGAAGTCGCTCATAATAATCCTGTTTACAGCGTGTTACTGCTGTTTAAATTTAATAATCTGTCGTCGCTGCTTTTTATCAGGCCTGTGATCGGGTTTCGGGCTATGAAAGGCATTGAGTTTTCGCGCCGCCTGGTTTTCTTCACGCTTTGTTACACTTTCAGGTGTCTCTTCGTAAAGTTGCTGTGCCAGCGGTGCACTCAACCGTTTATCGCTTACACCCAGCACTTCAATGTCGCGATTATCAAAGCCCGAGGGAACTAAAAGCCGTGCACCAACCTCTACGTTTCTGCTTGGTTTAGCCCGCTGTCCGTTGTAGTGAACTTTACCCGACTGCACCATGTCTCGTGCTATCGCGCGAGTTTTAAAGAACCTTGCAGCCCACAGCCACTTGTCCAGCCTGACACTTTGTGTTGTATTGTTGCTATTCGATTGGTTCATATAATAATTTCGTAACGGTGTTGCTCTAGAGTTGTGACCCTAACCTTTACTAGGCTATTATGGGTCGCCAAAGCGCGGTTAACCAAAAATTTAACTTAATTTTAAAAAGCAGTACCATCAGTGGCAGCATGACATTCAATAAACCCAATCCACAAACCCTGGTTGTTTTTGTGAACCAGCATCAAAAACAACTACACACCCTTGTAGTGGTTCTGCTAAGTCTGTATTTAATTGCATTCGCAGCCAAACTTATGTGGCAGATTATACCTGAACCACAATTATCTGCGACACCTACCACAGCGCGTATCGCCCCTGTGAGTACGTCGAACGGCAGAAGTGGGGTCAACCTAAGTAAAATACAACAGCTTAATCTATTTGGAGATGCCGCAGCCGCCCCCAAAGTAGAAACCATCGAAAAAGTAACAGACGCTCCAGAAACTCGCTTGAATTTAACGCTTACTGGGGTAGTTGCAAGTACGGAAAAAAACTCGGGCACCGCGATTATTGAAAACAGAGGCAGCCAAGCCGTTTATGGTTTAGGTGAAAAAATTGAAGGTACTAATGCAACGCTTCAGACTGTATATAACGACCGCGTTATTATAAGAAACGGAGTAAGAAACGAAACTTTGATGCTAGACGGTATAGATTATGAAGAAGCTAACCGCAGGCGAGAACAACTAGCTCGCCAACAGCCTTCACCGGCGCGCAACAACAGTGATGATGAAGAACAAAGACTTAGTGGCGAAGCGCTAGAAGCTACCGCTGCGTTGCGAGACAGCCCCGCTAATTTCACCGACTATATTTCGATATCTCCTAAAATGGAAGACGGCCAATTAATAGGTTATCAAGTAAGTCCCGGCAAAGAACCTGCGCTGTTTGCGTCGGCGGGTCTTCAATCAGGAGATGTTATTTCACAAATTAACGGTTTAGATCTTACTGATTTACAACAATCGCAGGCGGCGCTATCTGAGCTTCGCAATTCGCAATCAATAGAATTAACCATTATTCGCGATGGAAGTTATACCACGCTGTATCTCGACTTGCCTGAGTCATAAAACTCTTATAACAAACTGACATTATTTGCAGTTAGGCAAGAAGCGTGGCTACAACGGCTATAGGCAGATTAAGAAATAAAGGAAGTTAGAATGAAAAGGCGCACAAGCCAAAAACTATTATCTCGCTTAATCACTTCGGTGTGTTCAGCGCTTCTGTGTGTCTCGGTGACCGCCGCCGAATACATGCCTAATTTTAAAGATACCGATATTAATGAGTTCATCAATATCGTGGGCAAGAACTTAGAGCGAACGATTATTGTCGACCCTAATGTACGCGGCAAAATTAGCGTGCGTAGTTACGATATGCTCAGCGAAGATCAGTATTACCAGTTTTTCCTTAACGTGTTGCAAGTTTATGATTTTGCTGTTGTTGAAATGCCAAGCGGCATTTTAAAGGTGGTGCGTTCTAAAGATGCAAAAACATCAAATATCCCGGTGGTTGAAGGGGCGCAGCAAGACGGTGACGAATTCATCACTCGCGTTGTGCCTGTTTACAACGTTCCGGTTAGAGAACTAGCCCCCATCCTTCGCCAACTTAATGACCAAGCCGGCGGCGGAAATGTAGTGAGCCACGACCCATCAAACGTAATGATGCTGACCGGTAGAGCTGCTGTTGTTAACCGTTTGGTTGAAATAATTGAACGTGTAGACCGTGCCGGTGACGAAGAAGTTGAAATCGTAAAGTTACGCTATGCATCAGCGTCTGAGATGGTGCGTATCATCGAAAGCATTAATAAATCGCAGGGTAAAGCAAATACCGGTGCTAAATCTGACCCACGTGTAGTAGCAGACGACAGAACGAACTCCGTCATTGTGAGCGGCGACGTTAAAGCGCGCCAGCGACTCATCACCCTTATTCAACGCATGGACCAAGAGCTTGAGTCTAACGGCAATACCCGAGTGCTTTTCCTAAACTACGCAAAAGCAGAAGACATGGTAAAAGTACTTCAGGGTGTATCAGCAAGTATCCAAGCCGAAGTGCAGGGCAGCACAAACACTTCTTCGCGCCGCTCTTCGTCAAATCGCGATGTCAGTATAGACGCCCATGAAGACTCAAACGCCATCGTAATTACCGCAGAACCCGATATGATGCGCTCACTTGAAGAAGTGGTTCGTCAACTCGACATTCGCCGCGCTCAGGTGCAAGTTGAAGCCATTATTGTTGAAGTATTTGAAGGTGACGGCACAACCCTTGGCGTGCAGTGGGTGTCAGAAGAAGGCGGCGGCACACAATTTAATAACGGCGTTATACCCGTTGGCTCTCTTGGTGTTGCACTACGCCAAGCTGAAGATAGAGAAGTAAATCGTACTAACGTCACGGCAAACGGCGAAGTAGTTACCTCAAGCGAAACGATAGAAGGTGATTTCACTGCACTAGCCAGCCTCCTTGGCGGCGCAAACGGCATGATTGCCGGCATTATTGAAGATGGCTGGGGTGCGGTTGTTCAAGCGGTGAGTACAGATACTAACTCTAATATTCTTGCTACTCCTCACCTTACCACAATGGATAACGAAGAAGCCTTCTTTATTGTCGGTCAGGAAGTTCCAATTATTACGGGTACAACAACAGGTGACAATAATTCAAATCCATTCCAAACCGTAGATCGTCAAGAAGTGGGTATAAAGCTTAAAGTCACTCCACAAATAAACGAAGGTGATGCAGTTCAACTGCTAATTGAACAAGAAGTTTCAAGCGTAAGCGGCGCAACATCGGTAGATATCTCTATCAACAAGCGTGAAATCAAAACTACGGTTATTGTTGATGATGGCGGCACTATTGTACTTGGTGGGTTGATAGATGAAGATATTCAAGAAAGTGTGTCAAAAGTACCGCTTCTAGGTGACATTCCAATTCTTGGTAACCTGTTCAAAACCACCTCTACCAGCAAGCGTAAGCGCAACCTAATGGTATTTTTAAAGCCTACGATTGTTCGCGACGGCGCCACAATGAACTCTATCAGCCATAGAAAGTACAATTACATTCGTGCGCTTCAGCTGAAACGCCAGCAGGACGGTGTGTCGTTAATGCCAAACTCAGATACACCGACAATGCCTAATTGGGATGATGAACTGTCGCTTCCCCCTTCTTTTGAAGAGTATCTAACTGAGAAAGAAAATAAAGAAGGTAATGAGTAGTATGTCAGGGCAAGACGAACAACTTACTCAGGCACTCGAAGCACAAGAAGAAGTACTAGAGGCAATGGGCGAAGATGATCTTCCAGAACAAGAAGATGGGCCCAAACAGCTTTCTTTTAGTTTTGCAAAGCGAAACCAAGTGCTGCTGGAAGTAAACGAAACTCCTGCTGTTTTGTATTTTACCGAGAACACACCGTTTGACGTATTTGCTGAAGTGCGCCGCTTTTATGGCGAGCCTTTTGTGCCTAAATCGATACCCGCCGATGAGTTTGAAAGCTTTCTTACCACCGCTTTCCAGCGGGATAGTTCGGCTGCTAAACAGCTAATGGAAGATTTAGGCAATGAAAGCGACCTGTTTGCCCTTGCCGAAGATTTGCCTGATACAGAAGACTTACTTGATAGTGAAGACGACGCGCCAATTATCAAGCTGATTAACGCTATGCTTGGTGAGGCAATAAAAGAAGGTGCGTCCGATATTCATATTGAAACTTTCGAAAATCAATTGGTCGTACGCTTTCGTGTAGACGGTGTATTACGTGAAATACTGCGCCCTAATCGCAAGCTATCTTCCATGCTGGTGTCGCGAATTAAAGTTATGGCGAAGTTAGATATTGCCGAAAAGCGAGTACCTCAAGATGGGCGTATTACGCTGAGAATTGCGGGACGAGCAGTAGACGTTCGTGTATCTACCATGCCTTCTAGCCACGGTGAGCGAGTAGTACTGCGTCTTCTAGATAAAAATAATGCGCGCCTAAACCTTGAAGATTTAGGCATGACGTTAGAAAACCGCAATCACTTTTCTACGTTAATTAGAAAGCCCCACGGCATTATTTTGGTTACAGGCCCTACCGGTTCAGGTAAAAGTACCACGCTTTATGCTGGTCTTAGCGAGATTAACTCTCGAGATAGAAATATCCTTACCGTTGAAGATCCTATCGAATTCGATTTACCCGGCATTGGGCAAACTCAGGTTAACCCTCGTGTAGATATGACCTTTGCAAGAGGTTTACGTGCCATATTACGTCAAGATCCAGACGTGGTAATGGTGGGTGAAATTCGAGACATTGAAACCGCCCAAATTGCTGTGCAAGCCAGTTTAACCGGTCACTTGGTACTATCCACGCTGCATACCAATACCGCTGCTGGCGCCATTACGCGATTAGAAGATATGGGCATTGAGCCTTTCTTACTCTCGTCGAGTTTGCTTGCTGTACTATCGCAACGCTTGGTTAGAACCTTGTGCGAAGAGTGCAAACAGCCTCACACGCCAGATGCATCACAGCTAGAAGTATTAGGCTCTGCTGCTAATGCCGACACGGTTATTTATACGCCCCGCGGATGTGCTGCTTGTAATCAAACCGGCTATCGCGGTCGAACGGGTATTCATGAACTACTGCTTGTTGACGAACGAGTACGGGAAATGATGCACGAAGGGGTGGGTGAACAAGCTATCGAACGTCACATAAGAGCCACCACACCTAGCATACGAGAAGACGGCTGTAGAAAAGTGCTGTCTGGGGTAACCTCCCTTGAAGAAGTATTACGAGTAACGAGGGAAGACTAATATGGCAGCGTTCGCTTATAAAGCGGTCAATGCCCGCGGTAAAAATGAAAATGGTGTGCTTGAAGGTGACAATGCTCGCCAGGTTCGCCAGCAGCTGCGCGAAAAAGGTTTAATCCCTCTTGACGTAGAGCAGGTTGCCGAACGCGCCCAAAATAATAGCGCTGGGTTTAACTTTACGTTGTTTAAACCGCGTATATCAGCCTCTGACCTCGCGCTTCTCACTCGCCAAATGGCCACTCTTGTAGAATCTGCACTTCCTGTAGAAGAAGCACTGCTGGCTGTTGCTGAGCAATGTGAGAAGCCTCGTCAGAAAAATATGATGATGGCGGTTCGCAGTAAAGTAGTTGAAGGTCATGGCTTAGCCGACGCTCTTGCGGAATTTCCGAGCGTATTCGACGACCTGTATCGCTCTATGGTAGCGGCAGGCGAAAAATCGGGACACTTAGACACCGTATTAAATCGCTTGGCTGATTACACTGAACGGCGCCAGCAAACGCGTAGTCAAATTACTCAGGCACTGGTGTATCCGTCGCTAATGCTGTTCTTTGCAATGGGCATTGTTCTGCTATTGCTTACCGTAGTAGTACCCAAAATTGTGGGGCAATTCGACCACATGGGTCAGGATCTTCCCGGCATAACGCAATTTCTTATATCACTCAGTACTTGGCTGCAAAACTACGGCCTGTTTATGCTTATCGCCATTACGGTGCTCATTGTTATCTTGCAGCGGGTTTTACAACAAAAGTTAATGAAACTGCGCTATCACAAAGCGCTTTTAAAAGTACCGCTCATTGGAAAGGTTACCAGAGGCCTTAATACAGCTAGGTTTGCACGTACGCTAAGTATTCTTAGCGCCAGTGCAGTGCCGCTTTTAGAAGCCATGCGAATTTCAGGCGATGTACTTGAAAACCAGTACATAAAAAATCAAGTAGCCGATGCTGCCATTAACGTTAAAGAAGGCAGCAGCTTGCGTGCTGCACTAGATAACACAAAAATATTTCCACCCATGATGATGCATATGATTGCGTCGGGTGAGAAGTCGGGTGAATTGCAACAAATGCTTGCCCGAGCCGCAGATAACCAAGATAGGGAATTCGAGTCGCTTATTGGTGTCTCACTGAAGGTATTTGAGCCCTTACTGATAGTCACAATGGCAGGAATAGTTTTGTTTATCGTAATGGCAATTCTGCAGCCAATTTTAGCATTGAACAACATGGTGAATATGTAATGAAATCTTTAAAACGTAGTTCTGGATTCAGTTTAATTGAAGTAATGGTCGTGCTGTTGATTATCGGCATTATGGCATCAATGGTTGCCCCTCAAATATTAGGCAACCAAGAAGAAGCACAGCTTAAGAAAGCGGCCGTAGATATTCAGCAAATGGAAAGTGCGCTGGAAATGTATAAGCTTCGCAATAACCGTTTTCCTACAACTGAACAAGGTCTTGATGCCTTAGTAACAGCACCGACGGTGGATCCCATTCCTCGCAATTATCCAGAAGGCGGGTTTATAAAACGCTTACCTGAAGATCCTTGGGGCAACCCCTATGCGCTAATAAGCCCAGGAGAACTTGGTGTGGTGGACATATTCTCTAACGGCCCAGATGGTGAACCAGGTACCGACGACGACATCGGCAACTGGAATATCAACGAATATCTTAACTAAGTACGTTATGTATCATAGTGGCAATACTCATTTAAGAACGAAGGGCTTCACTCTATTAGAAGTCATGTTGGTATTGCTACTTATGGGTCTTGCTGCTGGTTACGTTATGTTTAACGCTTTCGGTGCCAGCAAGTCAGACTTACTAAAGAGCCAAGCACAACGGCTACAAGTTATCGTAGATATGGCAAGCGACTTTGCCGTGCTTAATCAGCAGCAACTTGGTGTGCGTGTTGAGCAGGACGACAGCGAATATTACTTCGTTTATCTAGACGATAACGATGAATGGCAGCGTATTGAAGATGAGAAGGTATATGGTGAGCACACCCTACCCGAGCCTTTCACGCTCACTCTCAATTTAGATGATTTACCTTGGGTGGTTGAAGACAGACTATTCGACAGAGAATTGTTCGACGAAACCTTAAGCGTGTCTGAAGACGGCGTAGAAATTGGTAGCGAAGAAGATAAAAAGCTACCTCCACCGCAAATATTAATTATGTCGAGCGGCGAAATAACGCCCTTTACGCTGTCGTTCAATTACGACGGTAAGGAAGGTGATGAACCGGTTTATTTTAGTCTTCAAAATAAAGACTTACCGCCGCTTTTTCTTGAGGGACCATTGGAGCGACCGCTATGACTTTGTCGCTACATTCTATACGCCGCAAACAACAAGGCCTTACGCTTCTTGAGGTTATGGTTGCCCTGCTAATTTTTGCACTCACCGGCACTGCTATATTAAAAGCCGCTGGCGATCACTTATCTAGCGTAGGTCAAATTGAATCGGTTACCTTTGCGAACTGGGTTGCTAGCAATCGTTTAAATCAGCTACAACTTGAAACTACATGGCCGCCTAAAAACAATTTAAAAGGCTCTATGGAAATGGCCGACAGAACTTGGTTTTGGCAACAAAAGGTAACCAAGACTAACGATGCCGACCTTCGCTCGGTAACAATATCTGTGGGCGAAGACCAAAATTACGCAAGTAGTGTGACCTCTGTCACTACCTTCGTCGCCAAACCAACGAAGAGTTAATACGATGCAGCGCGGTTTCACACTCATTGAAATACTTGTCGCTATGGCGATTTTTACGCTTATTGGCTTGGCCTCTACCGGCTTACTGACCACCGTTATAGATAGCAATACGCTGTCACAAGAACGTTTTGAAAAGCTTCAGCTACTGCAGCGCGCTATGGTGACCATCGAGCGAGACATTCAGCAAGCGGTATCTCGTTCGGTTCGGGTAGACGGAGAGAAGCGTGAAATTGTTATGGCGGGGGGAGAAGTCGAGGGAAGTGACGATGATGGCATAGGCTTTGTGCGCGGAGGCTGGCATAACCCTCAACTTATGTTACCAAGAAGCACACTCCAATATGTAGCTTACAGACTTCGCGACAACCAGCTTGAGCGTCTGTACAGTAACTATGTTGATAACGTTATTGGTTACGAGCCCAAAGTGCGTGTGCTGCTAGATGAAATAGAAAGCTTTAAGGTTGAGTTCTTAGCTGGCAACAATAGTTCATCCACGGTTGAAGAAGATGACGACATAAAATGGAGCGAAAGTTATCAGGGTAAGGTACTGCCTCGTGCTGTGGCCATTGAGTTTGTGAGTAAAGACTTTGGCTTGTTACGCCGCGAGTTTACCTTGATATCAGGTAATTCGTAATGAGACGTTCTGTGCCTCAATCACCCGCCAATCAGAAGGGCGTTGCCCTGATGATTGTACTGATGATAGTAGCCCTTGTTGCGGTACTTGCCACTGAGATGGGCACTAGGCTGCAACTTCAGGTGCAGCGAACCATGAATCTAAAAGATAACAATCAGGCTTACTGGTATGCCATGGGGGCTGAGGCGTTTGCGAGAAAATCAATTAAAACGCTGATTGAAGAAACGCCAGAAAAAATATCTCTAGATCAGCCTTGGGCACAAGAATTCGCTTACCCTTTAGATGGTGGTGGACTAACCGCTAACTTAAAAGACTTACGGGCGTGCTTTAATCTTAATGCTATTGCTTCTGGCGCAACTAGTGCTGGCTCAAATAATTCAGGCAACACAACAGAAGCGATGGATGCCTTTGGCAATATGCTACTGGCCTTGGGTATAGACGGTTTAGATTCCTATACCGCAGAGACGCTTAGAGACAGTCTTGCCGACTGGGTAGACGAGGACGATAACCAGCGGCCCTATGGCGCTGAAGACAGTGAATACGAATCTCGGGAGTATCCTTATTTAGCGGCAAACGGACCTATTGCGTCTATCAGCGAATTGCGCATTATTAACGGCGCATCGCCTCAGTGGCTAAACAACGTTCTTTCGCTGGTGTGTGTCATACCGGATAACGTAGAGCTAAAAGTGAACGTTAATACCCTTGATGATGACAAAGCTCCTTTGCTAGCGGGATTAACCGGGCTAGATTTACAACAAGCTACCAGCTTGTTGTCTAGCAGACCGCAAGACGGCTGGGACGAAGTGGAAGACTTCTTAAACGAACCATCTATTCAGGCACTAAGCCTATCAAATACCCGAAGGGACTGGTTTACGGTTAAATCAGAATACTTTATTTTGCATACAAAAACTCAATACAATAAAGCAACATTTAAGCTTTCCACCGTGTTTCAAGCAAGCACAGATAGTGGCGTTACTATATTGAAGCGCGAGTTCGGAGGAACACAATAATGGAACAACTACTGGTACGGTTGGGCGCAAACAAAAGCGACCCGGTAAGCTGGCTGGTTTACTCAACCACAGATGACGACATCATTGCATCTGGAGAGTTAGAGAATGCTGATGCACTGTCGACGCTTAATGAGCGTACGGGACAGCGAACAGTAATTGCGCTAGCCCCTAGCAGCGAGATCTTGCTGAAGTGGGTAACCTTGCCTCCGCGCGCTGGAAGAAAGGTGATTGCAGCACTTCCTTTTATGTTAGAAGAAGAGCTAGCCACGGATATCAGTCAGCAGTTCTTTGCCTTGGGCCCTAAAATAGGCAATGAACAGGCAGTGGCGGTTGTAAGTCACGAAAAACTCCAGCAGTGGCAGCAGTGGCTTGGAGAAGCTGAGCTGTTTTGTGACACCATTATTCCAGATGTGCTTGCCGTTCCCTATACCGAAGATGGTTGGTCAGTACTTACTTTAGGCGAACAACTGCTAGTAAGACAAGATAACTTTAAAGGTATTCAAGGAGAACAAGAGTGGCTGTTGCCTACCCTTGCCCACTTTACCTCGCAGCATGAAACTCCGGTAAAGGTGACTAATTTTGCGGGTATCGATCTTTCAAACCTGCCCAATATTGAAGAAACAGAAACGCCGCTAGAGCTTCCTATGCAGGTACTTGCTAAGGAGGCTATGACGACAAGCTTTAATTTGTGTCAGGGTGAATACAGAATTAAACGCAAGCGCAGCAGCGCTTTATCTCAATGGCGAGTTGCTGCAGTGCTTGCTGTGCTTGTGCTGTGTACCAGCCTAATTGATAAAACAGTTTCGCTGTATCAGTTAAAATCTCAAAACGAGGCCTTGCGAACTCAAATTAGCGACACTGTAAAACGCGGCTTCCCTAATATTGGCGCTTATCGCGACGTTCGCCGCAAACTGCAAAGCGAAATGGCTAAGCTAGAACAAAGCGGCGGCAATGCCTCTATGTTAGTGATGCTCGACCAACTCTCTCCAGCTTTTTCAGCAACGGGCGTTAAACCTCAAACTCTTAGGTTTGACGCTAGCCGCACAGAAATTCGTATTCAGGCAGAGGGTAAAAGTTTTGAAGCACTCGAAAAATTCAAAAAATCTGTAGAACAAGCAGGCTTTTTGGTTGAGCAAGGTGCAATTAATAATCGCGATAGCGGTGTAATAGGCACAGTTTCTATTAGGAGTACATCATGAACGCGTTATTAGAAAGATACAAAGCGCTCACAGAACGCGAGCAAAAACTGGTTATCTTGTCTGGTGTTTTCATTGTTATCGCTTTGTTTTATTTTGCTATCTGGTCTCCGCTTAATAATGCGCTGGCCCAGCAGCAAAAGTTGCTCGACAACCAACAATCGCTGCTTGTGTGGGTAAAAGACAGTGCAGCGCGTGCCCAACAGCTTCGCAGAGTTTCTGGTTCAGAAAAGAACTTTTCAGGCTCATTGCCGCAAGCAGTAAATCGCACTACTGCCAAGCACGACATTGCCATTTCCCGAATGCAGCCGCAAAATGACGAGCTTCAAATTTGGGTTGATCAAGCCCCCTTTAATGATGTGCTGGAATGGCTAAAGTCTATGGAAAACATGGGGGTAGTGATTTTACAAGCTGATATCACAACGGCCGATGCCGAAGGGTTTATCAAAATTCGCCGATTACGATTAGGTAAAGCATGAAGTCAAAAATAAGCTGGGTATTAGGTGGAATAGTTGCATTTTTATTGTTCGCTATTGCTTATATGCCCGCAGTTCACGTTATTGGACGCGTTACATTACCGCAAAGTGTTTCTATTGAAGGGGTTAGTGGAACCTTATTTTCAGGTAAAGCACAAACAGTGGTGGTTAACGGTCTACCCATAAACAGCTTTAGATGGGACCTAAACCCGCTCTATATGCTAATTGGGCAAGTTAACCTGGATGTGAAAGCTGGCAACGTTCGCGATAAAAACGAGATAGCGTTTACAGGGCCCATCACCACTGGCTTGTTTAGCCAAAAAACCGTGAGCACCGAGGCGTTTACGCTTTATTTGCCCGTTGACAGGGTGCTGGCGCAAGTTCAACTTCCTTTACCTGTAAATGCTGGAGGACGCTTTAAAGTTGAGCTTGACGAACTCCATTACGGGCCAAGCTGTCGCTCTTTGTTTGGTACAGGAGATTGGCTTAACGCCACAGTAGCGGGAACCAAAGGCCCTATCGACTTTGGTACATACTCAGCTAAGCTGCGCTGTGAAGGCGAAGATATCGGCATTACCGTGAGTGAACCAAACATGCTGGGATTGTCTATCGACGCTACCGTTGCGGCAAACATGAAGCAATTTCAGGTATCAGGCAAATTTAAGCCCGACGACAGCTTACCAAACGAAGTTCACCAAGCTGCCCGTCTTTTTGGACAGCCCGACGCAGATGGCTATACCCGTATAAAGCTGTAATTTTTTGACTGTAAATAATAAGGACAAGGGACTGTAATATGAATAAAGCGTTTATTGTTGGAGCCGGTGTAACTCTCGCGGGGTTATTAATAGCACCCACATTTGTGGGCAATAGCGTAGAATCGCAAACTCGAGCCGCGATAGAGAAAATAGACGACCATCCGCTCTATTCAGCGAGTGTACTTTCCTATGACAAGGGCTGGTTTTCTAGCACTGCTACCATTGAACTCTCTCTAGAAATCGACACTTTGCTAGCCGCACAGCAGATAGACCCTGCGGAACAAGACACTCCAGATAAGCCTGTTGTTATTGCTAAAGTAAACGCATTTCACGGCCCCGTTTATTTTGGCGACGGCGTGGGCATTGCAAAAGTAAAATACAATGCGAGTGTTGATGGAAACATGCTTCGCGAATATGTTACTTGGCAAGAAAATCAGCCGTTTTATTATAATGAAGGGAAAGTAGGCCTGTTTAACGGCCTGAGTTATACCGATACTATTCCCGCGTTAAAAGCGCTTGAAAATGACGGCGACATAGAATTCGTATTTTCTGGTTTTAACGGAGAAGCAAGCGACGAAGGTGGCGCAACTCGCTACATTGGCAGTAGCAAATCTGTTGAGATTAGTGGAGCGGGTTTCTCATTAGGCATGTTAAATACTACTGTTGATATGACCTATCACGGTGACTTTATGGCAGCGATAAGTGGAAAGCTTTTCGAATCAGATGCCGCTCTGACCGCAGAGCAAATAGAATTCTCAGACAGTACAGATACGAATGTCATTATTGATACTTTGCGTATGATCACTTCTACCGACATAGATGAACAAGCTAATACTGCAGATATTTATCTTGAATATGCCGTTGATGACATAAAAGGCGCGGCCCAAGAGGCATCTGACATTGCAATTGGTATTGCAGTAAACAATCTCGATATAGATTTCATTGAAGCTTATCAAGAATTTAGCAATGCATCGTTGATGGTTCCAAGCGAAGATTTGCCTGAAAAGCTTCAGGTGTTTATCAAAGATAATTTATTGCAGCAGCTGCAAACAGAGCCCGAGATTAATATTAAAAAGCTAGCTATGACGCTTCCAGAAGGGAGTATTAAGGGTACAGCAAACTCGAAGTTGACCGGCATAACCTCACTGCCTGACACCATGGAAGATGTTGCTTATTGGGTATCCCACCTATTAATGGATGCACAAATTAGCGCCGACAAAGCGTTCGTTGAAAGCATGGCTTCAGGGTATATGGTAGCTGAGCTTGCTGCAAACCCGCAAACCCAAGGTATGACTGCCGATGAGCTTAAGAGTGCAGCGGAACAGCAGGTGCCTATGGTGCTTGATTCATTCGTTCAACAGGGCCTTTTAAAAGAAACCGAACAGGGCTTTGAAACATCATTTGCATTGAAAGACGGAACAGCAACCATAAACGGCACCGAGGTACCTCTCCCATTTGCCCAATAGTGGCCGGTTTATGCGCTCATTTTTAGTGCTGGTCTGTCGCTAAAACGACAGACGAAATCTTTAAAAGTAAGGTAGTTTGAATAACAGCGAACAACCAACACTCAGAGTGTTTAAACATGCAGCTTGAAAGATGGCATAGCGGCGGTGACTTTTTTACCGTTAACGGGCAAAAGATATTTTTCCGCACTGACGGTGAAGGGCCTGCCTTACTGCTTATCCACGGCTATCCCACAGCCAGTTACGACTGGGTAAAACTATGGCCCACATTAACAAAGTACTTTCGCTGCATTACGCTTGATATGCTGGGATTCGGATTTAGCTTCAAAGCGCCAGTAAAATATCAAATTACTCAACAGGCCGGTATTATCTGTGCACTTATGAAGCATCTAAACGTGCCTGAAACACACGTAGTTTCTCACGACTATGGTGACACAGTTGCCCAGGAACTTATGGCCCAGCAGGCCGATGGTACACTGCCATTTCATATCAGTACGCTTAATCTTTTAAATGGCGGCCTCTTTCCAGAAACCCATTTAGCCTTACCTATTCAAAAGCTTTTACTTTCTCCCGTTGGAGGAATACTTATTCGCTTTCTCAATAAAAACGCTATTAGAAAAAGTATGCGGGGTATTTTTGGCGAAACTACACCGCCAACTGAACAAGACATTGATGATTTTTGGACGTTGATCAGTACCAACAGCGGTCATAAATATATGCATCTACTGCTGGATTACATGAATCAGCGCAAAAAGCACAGAGAACGATGGGTGACAGCACTTCAAAATGCCAAAATTCCAATTCGGTTAACGGTCGGTATGTCAGATCCTATTTCAGGAGCTCATATGGCCAGTCGATACAAGGAGCTCATTCCCAACCCACACGTGGTAGAACTGAATAACATTGGTCATTACCCACAAATAGAAAGCCCGAAAGAAGTGTTAGCATCAGTGCATGAGCATATTGAGAGAAGCGCAGAGGACAAAGGCTAAATAAACCATAAAAGCATTCACAGGCATAGAAAAAGGGGCAGAGTAATCACTCTGCCCCTTTTACTTAGCATGCATCAGTGAGATTTGAATTTCAGTTCAACCCTCTAAAGCTCGCTTAAGTTATTTACCAAGGTCAATTTTTACGCCTCGTTACTTGCTACCATAATCGTTTTAATATTCACAAATTCGCGAATACCATAGCCACCGTGCTCTCTACCATAGCCACTGTCTTTCACACCACCAAAGGGCAGGTTAGGCTGGGCTAATGAATAGCCGTTAATATTCACCATACCTGTATCAAATTCGTTTTTAGCAAGCTCAATGGCTTTATCAGTATCGGTACTGAAAATACCGCCGCCAAGTCCATAACGAGAATCGTTAGCAATTTCCATCGCTTGTTTGTCGTCACGAGCTCGAATAAGTGATGCTACGGGGCCAAATAGTTCATCATCGTAGGCTGGCATGCCCGGTGTAACATTTTCAAGCACAGTCACTGGATAGAAGTAGCCAGCTTCATTAGGTACTTCGCCACCTAATGATATGGTTGCTCCCGAATTTACCGATTTCTCTACTTGCTCGTGCAGTTCATCGCGCAAGTCTTCGCGAGCCATAGGACCTAAATCAGTATCCTCTTTTGAGGGGTCGCCCACTTTAAGCTTTTTGCATTGAGCAACAAATCTGTCTCTAAACTCGTCGTATATGCTGTCGACAACAACAAAACGCTTCGCTGCGACACAGGTTTCACCATTGTTAATAACCCGGCCCTTAATACACATTTCTACTGCGTTATCGATATCTGCATCTGCAAGCACTACAAAGGCATCGTTACTTCCCAGCTCCATCACTGTCTTTTTAGACATGCTGGCAGCTTCCTTGGCCACTTGTTTACCCACGCCGTCACTACCTGTAAACGTTACGCCTCTCACATGTTCATGCTTAATAAGCTCACTGGCCGTACTGCCGTCGATCATCAGTGATTGATATACATTTTTAGGGAACCCTGCATCTTCGTAAAGTTGCTGAATTGCCTGCGCCATACCAAATACGTTTTGAGCGTGCTTAAGCACGGTGGTGTTGCCGGCCATAATATTTGATGCGCTATAACGAATAACTTGGTAAAGCGGAAAGTTCCATGGCTGAATGCCAAGAATAACGCCTGTGGGCTGATAAGTTATAATAGCTTTGCCACCTTCGTATACACGGGCTTCATCTTCTAAAAACGATTCACCGTGCTTCGCGGTATATCGACAAATTTCAGCACATAGCTGCACTTCCTGTTTGCCTTGCGCGGTCACTTTACCCATTTCCAAGGTCATCAGATTAGCTAGGTCATCTATGCGCTGTTCCATTAAATCGGCAAGATTATTGAAAATATCGGCACGTGTGCCAAAAGAGGTCTTTTTCCAATTTAAATAGGCCTCGTGAGAACGGGTAACCGCGCGCTCTGCATCCTCTGCTGACATTAGTTGATAATGATCAAGCTGCTCACCGGTTGCCGGGTTGTACGTATTAATTGTATCGCTCATTGTTAAACTCCTTGTTCCAATAATGAAACAAGTAGTGCAACTACAGCGCCAACCCGCAATAAGCCCAAATAGCCCAATAAAATCATAGCTTTAACAACAAATCCCCGTTAAAAAGGAGCTTTTGAACAGCAGTGATTTTTGGGAAAAGATTACGGGAAACAGTAAAGATTTCAGAGAATAATTAAGCCATGCCCTTCCTAATCGGTAAACAAATCAGGAAAATGAAACTTTGCCATCGCAAGCGTAAGAGCAACTTCGTAAACACTTTGGCGGGTTGCATGGTTTAGGGTTAATAGACCAATGGCCCCCCCTTTTTGTTTTACATTAACGGTGTCGAATAATGCGTCCATCACAGAGCCAAGCTCTTCACCTCTTTGTAAGGCCTGAAAGACGGCAACGGGAAGCGGCAAACTTGCACTTCGCGTAACAGACCAATGCCCTTCGTGATAAATGGCAACATAAGCAAAAGTGGCAGGGCCATCTTCAAAAACGTCAACTCCGCCTTCTATCGCCACATACCAAGAGTCTGGAAAGCCGCCTTCATGTGCAGCGAGCATCGCTTTTATGCGGTTAATTGCCCCCTCTCGAGTTTCGGCTTCGGACATAGGTTGGTCGGAAACGCCACTCTCTACTGACATACCTTCGGCATCGAAGTCATGCTCTAAGGTATCTGACAAGGTATTAAGTGCAGCATTTACCTTAACTGGATTTTGCGATCCAATATAAATGGTGTCGAGAACCATGATCACTGCCCCTCGCTAGGGTTGTTGATAATATCGTCGAGCATTAAACGGTAATCTCTTACTGCCGGGAACTCGGTAATATTTCTATTTGGAAGTGTTCTGTCGGGATTGTCTACCGCTAATAAATGTTTAATTCCGAAGGTTTTAGCCGCATTTAAAATGGGTAGAGAGTCGTCAACAAATAGTGTGCGATCGTTTGCAAAGTTAATGCGCTCCTGCAAACGCTGCCACAGTAGCTGCGACTCTTTCGTTACACCAAACTCATGAGTAGAAATAAGGTTATCTATATGGGCGTCTAACTGCGTGTGCTCGAGCTTTAATGCCAGACTGTTTGGGTGAGCATTGGTTACCAGCACAACTTGTCTACCCGATTTATGCAAGGCAT
The DNA here is from genome assembly GCF_001886475.1 of Alteromonas sp. RW2A1. NCBI lineage: Bacteria > Pseudomonadati > Pseudomonadota > Gammaproteobacteria > Alteromonadales > Alteromonadaceae > Alteromonas > Alteromonas sp. RW2A1. Next base: position 4,019,495 of record NZ_CP018031.1, read on the forward strand.
CTAAGAACGGAATGGTATCGTCTCGCAGTGATAGCAAGTGAGATAACTCGCGCTTTAGCGGCATAAATTCTGTATCTAAATCTAATGACAAGGATTCGGCCCAGTAATCTAGGCAATACCATTGAATTTGACCAAACACGCTTTCGTAGCGCTTCTTCATTTCTGCTTGACTCTGTTCCTCCGAGATACCGCGAATTTCAGCTAATCGCCTTGGAAGGTGATACAACCAGAACTGATTATCGTAATGTAAGTCTAATAAGGTGCCGTCCATGTCGAGCAGCACAGTGTCTATTTCATTCCAGGGCAGAAAGGGCAAGCGATTTTCCTTATAATGAAGTAAGCTAGAATATGAGTAATTCAGTGAACATGATAACAAAGATGTAGCGAGAGACATGCCAAAAATTGACCCCAACAAAGCGTTACCACAAATTCATTCTCGTAAGATTGTGGCACAGAGCAATCTTTTCAGGGTAGAAAGTTTAGATTTAGAATTTTCTAACGGTGCAACACGTCAATTTGAACGAATGGCCGGCGGCAATCGCGGTGCCGTAATGATTGTTCCGATGTTAGATGAACAAACCATGGTGCTTATTCGAGAGTATGCCGCGGGTACGCATTCCTATCAATTAGGCTTTCCTAAGGGGTTAATCGATCCAGGTGAAACTGCTATTGAGGCGGCCAATAGAGAGTTACAGGAAGAAGCCGGTTTTGCCGCCAAAGAACTCATTGAATTACACAAAGTCAGTATGGCCCCTACTTTTTTCAATGCCAGTATGACCATCGTTTTAGCTCGAGATCTCTATCCTAAGACCTTAGAAGGCGACGAACCTGAACCCTTGGAAGTCATAAATTGGCCTATTAACGAAGCAGATGCTTTACTTGCAAGAGAGGATTTTGTTGAAGCGCGCTGTATTGCTGCACTGTTTTTAGCGCAAAAGTGGTTAAAGGAACAATAAACAATGCCCGACGATGCCCACCCCGACCTACTAGAATTGGCAAAAGAAGTTGCAATAGAAGCCGGCAAAGCAGTCTTAGAAGTTTATGAAAATCGTGATTTTGACGCCTATCAAAAAGACGATGACTCTCCGGTTACAAGCGCCGACTATCTCGCTAATGACATCATCAATAAGCGGTTATCGGAAGCTACGCCCGACATTCCAATTTTATCAGAAGAAAATAAGCACGCCAGTTTAGAGGAACGCAAGCATTGGAGTCGCTATTGGCTTATCGATCCTATCGACGGTACGCAGGAATTTATTGCTCGAAGCGGCGACTTTGCCGTTAACATTGCCCTGATTGAAAACAACGAACCTACTATTGGTGTTATTTTTTGGCCACCTGGTCAATCTATTTATTATGCGCAAAAGGGAAAGGGAGCGTTTAAGTCTTCGCCTGAAGGTGACAGACCCATTTCCGTTCGCAAATTGAGCGATCCTAACAGCAGTGTAGTAATGATTGCCATTAGTCGACGCCAATCTCGCGAAAAAGTGCTTAATCGGATGTGTGCTAAACGCATTTACAACATGTTGCCGCTTGGCAGTTGCTCACTCAAATCCTGTTTTATCGCTGAAGGTAAAGCAGATGTATTCATGCGTATTGGCATTACAGGCGAGTGGGATACGGGCGCATCTCAGTGTATTGTTTCAGAAGCAGGTGGCAGCATTACCACAGCAAACTTCGAACCTCTCACTTATAACAAGCGTCATTCGCTAGAGAACCCAGATTTTGTGGTAATGGGCGATCAACGCGTTCCATGGCAAGACATTGTGCAGTATGATGACTACGAAAACCCATACACCAAATAAAACGTATGCGTTTTTAGACATTGCGTAATTATCGGTGTGGCTTACGCATTATTTCGCTGTAATTCAACCATATTGTTACCGAATACATTTCCTTTGGCCTGACACACGAAAGTACCGTGCCAAATGAAGTTAACGTATTAAAAGGAGTAATAAAACGATGACCAAGTACATTCGTACATTATCGACAGCTTTACTTACTTGTGGCCTTGCATTCCCGGCCGCCGCAGATTGGACGATTGACGGTGACACAAGTGCATTACATTTTCTGTCTACAAAAAATTCGCAAGTCACCGAAGTTCACAAGTTCGACAGCTTCAATGGCAATTTATCAGACAGCGGAAAGCTCAATGTTGAAGTTGATTTGTCGTCAGTGAATACTGCAATTGATATTCGCAACAAACGCATGCAAGAAATGCTGTTTAACGTTAGTAAGTATGCCACCGCTATTTTTGAAGCAACGCTCACCGACTCTATGATGAAGCTTAACGCTGGCGACGTTGTTAATGGTAAGGTAGACGGGATTTTAACGCTGCATGGTCAAGCCGTCCCAACAACGTTCGCAGTAACTGTTAGTCAGGTTGATGAAGATACCTTAACGGTGTCCACAAGCGCCCCTACGCTTATCAAAGCAGAATCATTTGGGCTGGCAAAAGGTGTAGCTGCACTGCAAGAAATAGCGGGGCTCAAAAGCATTACCACCACAGTACCAGTCACATTTTCTGTTACCCTGAAGCGCTAGAAAGTATATCTCTTCAATGCTGCTTAAGTGAGTGCAAAATTCAAGCATGAACAGCTTGGAGCATTATGAGTTTAGAGCTCGAGAAGATTGAGCTACAGTGGGCTTACAGCCGCCACAAGAGACGAAAAAGCCGCTTAAATCAGCGGCTTTTCTATGTTCTTACATCTGCTCGGCCAGCACCGGCTTTCTCACCTCAGGTTTTTGGTTCAGCGCTTGCTCTGGCATAGTTAACCACAGGCTATCCGGTAATGCAGGCGCATCAACCTCGTGTTTAGAAGCTGCAAAGTGAGATATGGCAAAATGCTTCATAGCCACTTTCAGTCGCTTCAGTGCCCTACATTCATTCACCTCCTCACCGATAACAAACACACCCCACTTACGCATAGTGATACCCAGTGCATCACTGCTGGTTAGTCGGATAACTGGCGCTGCTAACACCATGCCTACGAGTACAGGCAGCAACCACATAAACAACGATGGCGTGAAGTAGAACGTTGTAACTCCCCATGCCACGGCCAACGAACTCATGATTTGAGTATGCTTAATTGCAACAGACCACGGCACTTTTCGGCCTTCTCGCTCTTGAGCTTCCCACTTCACTGAGAACCCAAAAAACACGCTTATAACGAAGTAACTATGATAAAACATCATAAGAGGCGCAATCAGCACTGCCATTATAAGCTCCACTGTAGCGCCTTTGACTAGCGACCATGCGCCACCGAATTCGCTTCTGCGTTTAGTTAACGCCAGAGTAATACCCAATAATTTAGGCAGGAATAACAGGGCTGCAGTCCCCCACATTGTCACCATCATCATATCCTGTCTGGCAACCTGCCAACTTGGAAATAGCTGATATTCAGACATGAAGAATTGAGGAACGGTAGTAGCACGAATTAACGCATCGACTGTGCCCAGTGCCAACATACAAAACAGAACAAGTGATGATATATAAGCGAACGCACCGAATAGGAAGTGCAAACGGTTAGCCATTTTTAGGCCTTTTACATTCAAAAGCCCGAGGTGCTGAATATTCCCCTGTACCCATCTGCGATCGCGAATAGCATAATCAACAATGTTACTCGGTACTTCTTCATAGCTTCCCGTAGTATCTGTTAGTAAATAGGCTTCCCATCCAGCTCGAGCCAAAAGGGCCGCCTCAACAAAATCATGGCTTAATACTTCCCCGCCAAACGGAGCGCGTCCTTTAAGAGTAGGTAAGCCGCAGTGCTGCATAAACGGCGCTATACGTATAATAGCGTTATGCCCCCAATAGTTCGCACTGTCGGTTTGCCAGAACGACAACCCTGTGGCCAGCATTGGACTATATAAATGCGCAGCAAACTGCACAAAACGACCAAAAAATGTATTTTGCCGAACTGGCATAGGAATAGTTTGAATAAGCGCTGTATTTGGAGCTTGCTCAATTCTTCTCGCTAAATCCTCCATACGCTCACCGGTCATTACGCTGTCAGCGTCTAACACAATCATAGCTTCATAATTGCCGCCCCAACGTTCACAAAACTCTTTGAGATTACCCACCTTTCTGTGCGTGTTGTTTTCACGGCGACGATAAAAAACGTGCTGCGCATAATCACCAAGGCGCCTTTGAAGGCGAGCAAATGCGCGCAGCTCGGCATCGGCCTTCTCTGCGTCACGGGTATCGCTAAGCATGAAAAAGTCAAAGTTGTTACCACTTTCACGTTCCATGAGCTCGCGGATACATGCTTCAAAGCCAACCATAATTCGCTTTGTATCTTCATTGTACACCGGCATTACAACAGCGTGACGCTGGTTAAGAGAAACGCTAAAGTCGGGCTGACTGGGCTTCTTCTTCAAACTAAGAGGGTCGATGTTAAACAGCTGTAAAACAAACCCAATAATACCTGTCCAAAACGCCATGCACAGCCACGCAAATAGGGTTAAACCAAGTCCTAACTGAGCGATCTCTAAATTGGTTAATCCGTTGGGTAAGAAAATTTCATACAAGCTCCAGCCTGCTAAGGCCGTGCTTGGAATTACGAGCATTGCCATTATAAATAAACGCATACTTGCTCCTTTGACGATCTGATTTCGTTGTGACTGTGCTGATTGCAAACCGCTATCCAATTGTTTCTTATCGCGAACGGACGAGCGTGTATCTTGCTTGTGGTTATCAATCTTATTTAGGTTGATAGACATAATTCCACACCTCGCTTACTCGTTCGCCGTTCTGCTCTGCATACACACGCATATCAACAGTTTGCTTTTCGTTTGGCTTCATGAAGAAAGTAGCTCTCCATTCTGCGCCGTCTGCAACGGGGTAAAGGCGTTGTTCCGATACTGTACCGTTGACACTTTGCACAACGAGTTTGGTTGTCTCTGCATCGAAAACTTGATCTTCTGGCACTGAAAAATCTATGTTGAATTGACGTGTAGTCGCTAACACCTCATCTTTGAATTCGTCACCAGGCAGCACTGCTTGGCCTTGTCTGGTGCGCTCAACAGTAGCCAACTCGCTGTCAAAAGCATGCTGCTCAACAGTTTTAAGCTCGTAGGAGAAATACATCGACTCGCCTTCGTTTAGCGCCTGCTCTGGCGTCCAAAACGCAACAATGTTGTCATGAATTTCAGAAGTGGTTGGAATTTCAACTATTTCTAAATGGCCTTTGTCGAAACCTTCTTTAGGAGTTACCCACAAACCTGGGCGTATGTGATAGTTAGCTTCGGCATCGAGATAGTTGCTCCATTCGCCATCGCGCTGCAACATGCCAAACCCTTGAGGCTTATTATCGCTCAGTGAAGTGATTTGCAGACGCGAAGGATTGGTAAGCGGTCTCCAAATTTCTTCTCCGGCATGCGTTACCATTAGTACGCCATCGCTATCGTGAACTTCAGGGCGATAATCATCAAAAGATTGCTGAGTATTTTCGCCATACAAAAACATGCTGGTAAAAGGTGCGATACCCAACTTATCAACATCTTCTCGAGCGAATAGCCAACTTTCTACATCTACTGATGTGTCTTTACCTGGCTCAATAACAAACTTATATGCACCAGCCACCGAAGGGCTCTCTAACCTTGCATAAATAGTGATCGGATCCCCGTCCTTAGGTTCAACTACCCAAAACTCTGTGAAGTGGGGAAACTCCTCACCTTTTGTAAGCGCAGTGTCTATCGCTAGGCCTCTGGCTGAAATGCCATAAACTTGATTTTTGCCTACTAAGCGAAAGTAAGAAGCCCCCAAGAAAACCGCAAATTCATCTTTATACTCTTCACTTTTAATGGGGTAGTGAACTCTAAAACCGGCAAAACCAGATTCATCATCTGTTAATCCAGCAAGCTCAGAGGACTTTCCGTCGTAACGAAACATATTGCTGTTAAAAGGAAGCCGTTTTGGCGAGTTACTACTGCCGATGGTATAAACAGTGACTGGGTATTCATAAAGAAACCCAGGGTGGAAAAACTGAAGTTCGTAGTCATTTTCCTGATGCCAAAGACTCTGCTTAGGCTCGAAACGAATTGAACGATAAGTTTGATAATCTATCTCTTTCAACTTGCTGTCTAGGTTATGATCATCTTGCTCATAACTTTCATTAGCAGAAGCTCGAGCTGCATCGATGATAGATTGTAAAACCGGTGATGCTTGCTGCGGCTCGTTGGCTTTGCTTACCGGTGCTGCATTAACAGGCAAGGCCCATGCTGTTGTTAAGAAAATATACGTCATTACACTTGCAGCGCTGATCATTGCGCGCGGCAGCGAAGAACTTTTAGGTAAAAGACTTTTAGATAAATTACAAATAGTGTTCGAAAAACGTGGTAATGCCATTTTTCCTCTCCTTTAGGTAAATGGGCTATCACATAGGCTTTGCTTACTTAAACAGCAGAAAGGCGCTCTATTCCTTTCATCTAGATTTCGCAGCAAGTAAAACTAAAAAAAGAAAATTGAAATATGAAAACTTCGCTGCGACTTCACAACATTGCGATAGCACTCGATGATAGGTGAGCAAAAGACGTTCCAACGCGTTCAAAAAAGAAGCCAAATAAAATAATCTCTTTAACTATCAATAAATTACCAATAAAATAAAAAGGGTTTTCTTTAAAATGCTCGCAAATATCTAGCGTTAAACTGTACATACATTATCAACCCCCTTAAAAACTGTTGTTTTTTAGAGACACTTTTAATCTCTGTATTCATTTCGCCTCTCTATTTTTTCGAAATACTCCCCTGTCTGCATCTTTTCTTCCAGCATACTAAAAATATATTTCTCTATCTTTTCAATAATTTAAAACAATCCCAGCGATTGATATCAATTAAATGAGCGAGTTGGCAGAGGCTTTGCAAAAACAGTAGTAGTTCGAGCAATAGGACGAGGATGACAGGGCAGAACGCAGGAATTCAGGTTCGCTAGTTATCATCATTTTTTATTAAGGAGTTAACACATGAACAAAGCAATCACACTATTAACAGCACTTACTTTTCCACTTGCATCACTCGCAGCAGTTGTCGCTACAGTTGCACCAACTGCAGCTTTGGCCGATAAGCCAGATTGGCGTTATGTTGAAGGCGGCTATACAAAGCTAGATTTCGATAACAATGAATCTTTTGAGCCTGACGGCCTGACGATTAATGGAAAGTACTTACTTAACGCCAACTGGTATTTAAATGGCGAGTACAGCTTTTTTGAAGAAGGTAACTTCGACTTCGACATGCTCACTTTAGGTGGTGGGTACAGACTGCCAGTCAATGCTACGACCGACGCGTACTTTGGCGCAAACCTAGAGCGTGTTGATGGAGATTTTGATGACGAAACTGGCTACAGTATAAATGCTGGCCTTCGCTCAATGATTACAGAGCAAGTGGAACTAGCTGGTGAAGTGGGTTACTACGACGTTGACGACGGTGAACCCACTTTTAAAGTAGGCGCTAACTACTACATCACGCCCCAGTGGGCAGTAGGAGCAAGCTATAAGCTCATCGACGAGTTAGATATTATGCAAGTGACAGCTCGTTACGCGTTTTAAACCTCCCTCTCCTCAGGAAGGTGGCCGGGTTGCTCAACCCGGCTTTTTTTATCCGTTCAAATAATTTCACTGTACCTACTTCTGGCGCATCAACTCTGGCTGTCGTCTTCAGGTAAAATGTCTTCTTTTCTTTTTATGTCTACACTTTCGTGTAATTCAGAGTACACCAATACGGCTTCGCCCGTTTTTAAGCTATCAAGAACTTGCTGAACTTTTGTTTTAAAGTCAGTTTCTTGCTCACCGTAATCTGTACCCTCACGCAATACAAACGACTCTGCCAAACTGTAAACAGTGTCAGGCTCTAACGCTTCAATAGGAATTAACATAACAGCTCCAAGGTGGCTATTTTCATCATAAAAATACTAACATCCGCTATTTGTATAACGGCAGTAGCTATTTATTGGAAGCACGTCGCTAACAAATTGCTTCACTCTCTCATGAAGCCAAACGCGGGGGTTAAAAATAGACCCCTGCATGAATCCCACATGGCCGCCGCGCTCACTCAGTTCAACCGTTACGCTTCTAGCGAGATCTTCTTCTTTTGGCACAACTAAGTGGTTCATAAAAGGGTCGTCTATGCTGTGTAAAACCAGCGTAGGGCAGTGAATAGCACTTAAAAAATGATAGGCACTACATTTTTCATAGTAATCCTGCGCATCCTCAAAACCATGTAAAGGAGCAGTCACCTTTTCATCGAACTCGTTGAAGCTAGTCATGCTATCCACATCGTCTTTAGTAAGCTGAATAAGCTTCCGATAATCAATATATTCCATTTTTTTACGCAGTGTGCTTTTCATGCTGTTTAACAAATATTTTTGGTAAACCCGAGAAAAGCCGTGATTAATCGACTTTGCACACTCAGAAAGCTTAAGCGGCGAAGATATAGCAACCGCCGCTTGCAGCCATTTTTGCGCGGGGTTTTCCCCAAGCAGCTTCAATAGCATGTTGCCGCCTAAAGAAAAGCCAATGCCCACTTTGGGAACCTGTGGAAACTTATCGCTTAACCATTCAAGAAAAAAACTAGGATCGCCTGTTTCGCCGCTGTGGTAGGCACGAGGGTTGAGATTGGGTACACCGCTACAGCCGCGGTAGTGCATCATGACAACTTGCCAGCCATTTACTGACAGATTTGCCATCATATCGTTAGCATAGTGAGACTTAATACTGCCTTCTAAACCATGAAAAAGAACGACAATACCTGATACCTCTTCAGGCTTTGGACCCCATGCAACATCGACAAAATCGTTATCGGGTAACGTGAGCCTTTCCATTTGATAAGAAAGAGGCATTCGCTTTTGAATAAACCGAGGCCATATAGTTTGCACATGGCGATTCTTCGCCCATTTAGGCACTGTAAAACTGCTCTTAATGATTTTTCCGTGTGCTTTCGCTAACTTACTCATTGCGGTTTCTTTTTATGTAATAGGTATAGTATTGGATATTGAGAATACTCATTATTTACGGTAGCTGTGCGATTAACTGACTAACCAGACTGCGAGCTTCTTGATTTTCTCTCAACCCATAGGCATTGATGAGGGCAGCAACAGAGGCATTCAATACCTTCGATTTATCGCCAGACGGTGGTGCAGATATTCGGTGAACATCTAATTGACAAAAAGCTTTAACAATCGCCTCCTGTTGCTTTTTCTCAAGCTCTAATTCTTGCTCTTTTAGTGCCTCATAGTTTGCGGTACTTTTACCGGTACTTTTACCAGCACCATCTTCAGAATTGTGTTCGCCACCGCTTTGAGAAGTATCGGTTGAGGTTTGCGACAAATTTGAGCCTTTAGAAACCGGGCGAGCGGCTTTGCGCTTTTCTCTGTGTAACTTAAGTTGCACATCGCTATTTGCCGCGGCATCAATTACAGACTTTAACTGCATTAGGTTTATAACAGCGTTATTTTCCAAACACCAGCACACTAGTAATAGCACATTAACGTTAACCCCATGCTGGTCTTGCAGCAATAATGATAGCGGCGCTACATCTCCTTTTGCATAGCGAGTAATGCTGTACTGCCAAAACTTTTCTTTATCAAGATTAACCATTTGCGATGTCATATGCCTCTCGCTGCTGTTCTATTTGCTCTTGCGCATCTAACCACGCCATTTCCTCTTCTTCTAAACGCTGTTTCAGCAGAGTCTGTTTGTCGAGCAACTGCATCAAATCAGATTTTCTGTCCTCACCATAAAGCGTGGTATCAGCAAGCGCCTCTTCAACATCAGCAAGTGACGCTGAATGAGACTCCATATTTTTTTCATGTTTTTCTACGGCACGCTTTAAGGGAGCGATCTGTTTTCTAAATTCAGCTTCTCTGCGCTTTTCTTCTTTGCGGTCAATTTTGCGTTCAGGTTTATCGCCATGCTCTCCCTGAATTTCATCTTTGGCATCTTGATTAGATTTTGCTTTTTCAGCAGCTTGCTGTTTTAAAATCCAGTCACGATAATCATCTAAGTCGCCAGTAAATGGCTCAACATAGCCTCTATCGACAAGATAAAAATCTTCACATACTGAAGATAAAAGGAAACGGTCGTGAGAAACCAATACCATTGCACCTTCAAAACCTTGTAGCGCAATGTTTAGCGCATGGCGCATTTCTAAATCTAGGTGGTTAGTCGGTTCATCTAACAGCAGCAAGTTTGGCTTTTGATACACGATTAACGCTAATACAAGGCGCGCTTTTTCACCGCCCGACATAGGGGCAACAGGTGCGAGCGCTTCATCACCGTTAAAACCAAAGCCACCTAAGTAGTCCCGCAACTGCTGCTCAGTGGCCTTTTGATCTATTCGCTGCAAGTGCAAAATGGGGGTGGCATTGGCGTCGAGGGTCTCTAATTGATGCTGCGCGAAATAGCCAATTTTTAGCCCTTTAGCGGTATTAAAAATGCCGTTTTTAGGAGCGTGAACCCCTGCAAGCAGTTTTATCAGCGTCGATTTACCCTGCCCATTGCGCCCTAGTAAACCAATACGACTACCCGGAACTAGGTTGAGTTTAACCTGCTGTAATACCGTATGCTCGCCGTATCCTAGCTGCACTTTCTCCATTTGCACTAACGGGTTGGGTAAAGCAGACGGGGGAGCAAACGAAAAGCTAAATGGGCTAGCCATATGTGCAGGCAACAAGGTTTCCATCTTTTCAAGCTGCTTAATTCGACTTTGGGCCTGCTTGGCTTTACTGGCTTTTGCTTTAAACCGCGTGATAAAGGAGTTCAGGTGAGCCACTTTCTGTTGCTGTTTATCATATTCAAGATTTTGAAGACGAATACGTTCAGCCCGCTGGGTTTCAAAGGCTGAATAATTACCCGTATAGGTGACTAGCTTCTGCTGCTCTACGCTAATAATTTGCGCAACTGTATTATCGATAAAGGCTTTGTCGTGTGAAATAAGAAGCAATGTTCCTGAGAAACGCTGAAGCCACTTTTCAAGCCAAATAACCGCGTCTAAATCTAAGTGGTTAGTTGGCTCATCGAGCAACAATAGATCTGATGGGCAAAGCAGTGCCTGCGCCAAGTTTAAACGCATACGCCAGCCACCAGAAAAGTCGGTGACAGGCGCGGTTAATTGAGAATTGGTAAAGCCTAAGCCCGATAGAATAGTGGCGGCTCTCGATTCAACATCATAGGCTCCAGCCTGTTCTAGTTGACCGTGAACTTGCCCAATTTGCACGCCGTCTTCTTCTTGTTCGGCAACACGTAACTTTTCTTGCAGCATGCGCAGATGCTTGTCGCCATCAATTACATAATCGATAGCTCTGCGATCGGTAGCAGGTGTTTCCTGAGCAACGCTAACAATTCGCCAATCGCTTGGTACGCTGCAATCGCCAGCATCCACTGTAAGTTCACTTCTCAACAAGGCAAATAAGGTCGACTTACCACAGCCATTGCTTCCTATTAACGCAACTTTATGACCAGGAAAAACCTGTGCAGATGCGTCCTCTAACAGCAATTTTCTGCCGCGCAATAGCGATACATTCGAGAGCTTTATCATGACTTACCTTCGCTGGGAAACTTCGGGCGCGTATAATAGCAAAAACTTAAAGTAAAAGCTGATCAACGCATGGTGTTTGGCGGTATAATAAGGGCAATGCATTAAAAGGTATAGATATGTCAAAATCATCAAGACGCCGTTTTGTCGCAGGCGCAACGTGCCCAAAGTGCCAAGAGCTGGACACGATTTCATTGTACTATGAGAACAATGTGGAAAAATTAGAGTGTGTAGCCTGTGGCTACAACGAAGCGCAAACTGATGATAAAGTCAGTGCAGTGACGCGCGAAAGCGAAAACGTTATCGGGATTTTCAAGCCTCACTAATTTACGTTTACGCTTTCTGAAGGATGGATATTGTTGGCGGTAGGGCACACCAGGCCCATCAGGTGATCTGTCTGATTATGTTATTGTCCGGTGGTGTTATATGGTACAGCTGTCGCCGCAATCATTCGCTCCATCACGCATTCCCTCTACCGCTTGCTTTTCTTGCTGGTCTTTTTTGGCCTGGTTTTCAGCCACTGACTTTTCAACTGAATCAAAGTCGATGTTATCGAGTGAATCTATATCAAATGAATCTGTATCTAAATCGCTCATTAATTAGCTCTCTTAAATAGTAATTTCAAAAAATGCCTTACATTAAAAATGAGGCGGCGGCGTTTCTTCAGACTCTTTAGCCATGTTAGATGGCTCTATAGACTTCACCCTATCAACTACATGACGCAATTTAAATGATATATCGTCCATCTGTTTTTGTTGAGAAGACAACGCATCATTTAGCGAATCAATAGTGTATTCCTGAAACGCCACTTTGGTCTGCAGCTCTTCTATACTCTCTAGAGCATCTTTAAGCTGCTCTTGTAACTCTAATACTTGGCTATCTTTTTTAGTCTCTTCGGCGCTGCGATTCTTAGACATTTATTATATTAATCCCACTGCTAATTTTCTCTAGCCCATACTTCCGCCAGGCCACTACTGCTTTCAGTCACTATATTACCATTGGGCAAGAACCCAACGCCATAAACAACTGCTGTTGGTGGTGATATTGTCTCGCGAGAGGCCACTTGAATAGATTGCAATTGGTCACCTGTGCCAATGTCCCAAAGGTACACCTTTCTAGACGGCGATCCGGTAAGTAAATACTTACCGTCTTTGGAAAACTCAACATCGGTGAATATTCTCTGCCGCGAAATGAATTTTAAACTGCTAACAGGCTCACCTGACTGAACATTCCAAATTTGGGATTTGCTTTGGCTATCCGCTGTAAATGCAAACCTTCCTTGATCGTCTAGTGCGACTTTGGTGACTCGCGAGGGGTGGGTAAAGGTGTGAATAATTTGGCCCGTCTCTGTACTCCAAAGATAAGCGATATAGTCATTTCCCCCCGACAGCGCAAACTTACCGTTCGGGGAAATATCAATTGAATTTACTTTTTCTTGGTGACCGAGAAACTCAAGGCGCCGCTGGGTAACGGGCTCGAAAAACATGATAGTGCCGCTAGAGCGAGCAACCAGTACCCCTCTACCGTTATTTGCCACAGCAACATCTCTAATATTTGATTCATCTATCCGCCAAAAGCCTTCCGGATCACCCGTTTGCATGTTCCATAAGGCGAATGCTTCTCTGTCGGCCGTTACCACGTATTGTTTGTCTGCACTTATATGAACAGAAACCACCAGATTATTACCTTCTCCCTGATGGCCCCACCGATACAAAGGCTCATTCTCTCCAATACGCCAGACATTTATGCCATTATTAATTCCCGACACCACGGCGATGGTCCCATCTGAAGAAATGTCTGCCGCATAAGCACCTTCTTCAACATGACGCCACTGCTTTATTGGCGTAGTATCAGGGACTGAACACCCTATGGATCCGCAAAAAAGTGGAACGAGTAACAATAATCTCGGGAACATTTTGAACCTAAACATAATCAAATGGGTTTCGCTTTATAAACGCTACGTTTAACATAGCACGGATTACGCATCTTAAACTATTGTGCAAACTGCCTTAGATGCAGCAGTATAGATACAGAAGCATGATGATAAAAATTAATGGAGACGTTTTTTATGCAGAAGTCGCTCGTTGCCCTATCAACAATAGCTGCGCTTGGTTTATTCGCTTGCCAGCCAAATACTTCAGATAAGGCTACTACTACCAGCGCAGAGAGCGCAGATACATCGACTGTTGCGGCAGAAGAAATGACCGATACGCAAAAGCAAGCTTATGCGATGGGGGCAAGTATGGGCTTATTTGTTACCAATCGAGCTCAACAACAAGAGCAACTTGGCTTGGCATTAGATCAAGAAGCGCTTAAACAAGGCTTTACTGACGGCTTGAACGACACGTTGAAATTCACCCCAGAGCAGATTCAACAAATTGCTCAACAAGGCGAAGAAATGCTGCGTGCAAAGCAACAAGAAATGGCAGCGCAAGCAGCTGAGAAGAACATTGAAGCGGGCGAAGCATATCTTGCAGAAAACGCAGAGCGTGAAGGCGTCACAACAACTGAGTCAGGCCTTCAGTATGAAGTACTTGAAGAAGGCGAAGGCGCAAGCCCAGCCGCTACTGACATGGTTAAAGTACACTATCGCGGTACGCTACTAGACGGCACTGTGTTCGACTCTTCATACGATAGAGGCGAGCCTGCAGAGTTTCCATTGAACCGTGTTATTCCTGGCTGGACTGAAGGCGTTCAGTTAATGAAGGAAGGCGCAAAGTATCGCTTCCACATTCCGTCTGACCTTGCTTATGGTGAGCGTGCAACAGGTGCAATTACACCAAATTCTACGCTAATTTTTGACGTGGAGTTGCTTGAAGTCACCACCCCGGCAACGGAAGCTCCTACTGAGTAGTAACTCGATAAGCAAAATGCTGCGGTAACACATGGGCTAACTTACCCTTAGTAAAGCGGTATTTCTGAAGCTTCAAAGAGAAAGCCGGCGCACCACGCGCCGGCTTTTTGTTTTTGTGAATTTGGCTATCTCCGTGCCTACCTTTTCCAATGAGCAAGTGGTGTTCAACCACGTTGTTATCCAAATAGTAAAGTGGATATTTCAATGTGCTAGGTGCCTCGAATCACTCTTTAACTATAGTACAAAACGGTGATTTGTCATGGTTTACCAGGTGTCCGCTTGTAACGTTTTCGCCTAAAACAAAGCCGTTTAGACCTTTTTGTTTTAACGCTTAGGTCCCCGTCTACGCTCAGTAACAACGTTAAATGTAGCGAAGTGCCTTAATACCGACTGGCCAATTTTATAAAAAGCTGCACCTACAATGAGATAACAGACGGTTTGTAGACTTTGCAGGCGCACCACCATGTCCAGAAGTGCATAAAAGAGTAAAAGGCCGCCGGTTAACAGCACCACAAACCCAATGATTGTGCCGCTTACATTAACAGGGTCGTGTACTGCTTTTTGACGATACAACATGGACAGTTTATTTTGCATAACACAGCCTTGCGGTTTAACCGCGCTTGAATTGTTCACTATTTATACTGCGACAACAATAAAAAAGATTAGGTTCAGTAAAAGGACGAGGTTTATTTCCCTAATAAGCTCTCAAAAAACGGTAATACGCAGGAGTCTCTACATTTGTGATTGGGTTTTCTATAATTACCCACATACACTACAAGCGTAATGCGCGTTAACCTTTTCTGTACACTTTTACGGTAAAGCTGAAAACGCGATAGTGACAACTTCATCTTTTTACTTACTAACGGAATATTGTGAAAACACCACTTATCACTCGAAAAGGCTATACCAAACTTAGAAAAGAACTGGATTTTTTGTGGCGTGAGGAAAGGCCTGAAATAACTCGAAAAGTGACATGGGCAGCAAGCCTCGGCGATCGCAGCGAAAATGCAGACTACCAATATAATAAGAAAAAGCTTAGGGAAATAGACCGCCGAGTACGTTACTTAAGAAAGTGCCTAGAAAACCTCAAGGTGGTTGACTACGATCCTCAGCAAGAGGGAAAAGTATTTTTCGGAGCTTGGGTAGAAATAGAGAATGAGGCCGGCGAAGTCATGGAGCTTCGACTCACAGGCTACGACGAAATATTCGGTCGCAAAGATTACATTTCTATTGATTCCCCAATGGCTAGAGCATTATTAGGCAAAGAAGAAGACGACGAATTTGTAGTGAAAACTGAAACCGATATTAAAGAATGGTGGATAAATAAAATTTGGTATGACCCGACCGATAAAATTTAACAGGGTAAACGCAAAATATCTCCACAAAGAGGGGGTTGAGACGACTTTCAGCAAGGTGCAGTGCTATACTCGCCAACAGAATATTCGTCATACTTATTTTCACTAAAGACCTGACGTATAAAACGACATAGGTTATTTCGCTTTTGCCAAAAGCGCTTCATTAGAAATTTAGGCCACATATGATAATCAACAAAATTGCTGAAGAACTCTCAGTAAAAGCTTCTCAGGTAAATGCTGCAGTAAAACTTCTCGACGAGGGCGCAACGGTGCCTTTCATCGCACGTTATAGAAAAGAGGCTACTGAAGGGCTTGATGACACACAGCTTAGAAATTTAGAGCAGCGCCTTACCTACCTTCGCGAGTTAGAAGAACGCCGAGACGTCATTCTCCGCTCGATAGACGAGCAAGGTAAACTGACTAGCGAACTTAAGTCCAGTATCAATCAAGCAGATAGCAAAACAACGTTAGAAGACTTGTACCTTCCGTTCAAACCCAGACGCCGAACCAAAGGTCAAATTGCTATAGAGGCGGGATTAGAACCATTAGCTGATACTTTATTCAACCAACCAAATACAGCCGTTGAAGAAGCCGCTGGTGAATTTGTAAACGCAGAAAAAGGCATTGCTGACACCAAAGCAGCTTTAGAAGGGGCACGCTTTATCCTGATGGAGCGCTTTGCAGAAGATGCTTCGCTGTTAGGTAAAATTCGCGACTACTTAATCAATAACGCACATATAAAAAGCGTTGTAGCTCCAGGTAAAGAGCAAGAAGCGAGCAAATATAAAGACTATTTTTCTCACAGTGAAAAATACAAGAACACGCCTTCTCACCGAGCGCTTGCCATGTTTAGAGGCCGTAACGAAGGTTTGCTGCACATCCAAATTGACGCCGACCCGCAACAGGAAGAGAAAGGACCATCTCACTGCGAGCACATTATTGCTTCGCATTACTCCATTGCGCACCAAGGGCGCCCAGCAGACGATTTCTTAGCACAAGTAGTTCAGTGGACATGGAAGATTAAAATTGGTCTTCACATGGAAACAGAATTGTTCAGCGCACTTCGAGAAAGAGCAGAAAAAGAGGCAATTGAAGTATTTGCTAAAAACCTCAACGACCTGTTGATGGCTGCTCCTGCTGGCGCAAAAACCACCATGGGACTGGATCCCGGTTTACGTACGGGTGTAAAAGTAGCCATTGTAGACAGCACTGGCAAAGTTGTGGCAACAAATACAATATTTCCTCATGCCCCACAAAACCAATGGGATAAATCTAGTCGTACCCTAGCCACTTTGTGTAAACAATATAAAGTTGATCTCATCAGCATTGGCAATGGAACCGGCTCGCGAGAAACCGATAAGCTTGTTGGTGAAGTACTGAAAAATAACAGTGATATTAACGCACAAAAGATAATGGTAAGTGAGGCTGGGGCATCAGTGTACTCTGCGTCTGAACTTGCCTCTAAAGAACTTCCCACGCTAGATGTTTCTATTCGCGGAGCAGTTTCTATTGCCCGTCGTCTTCAAGACCCTCTTGCTGAACTTGTTAAAATTGAGCCAAAAGCCATTGGCGTAGGCCAATATCAACACGATGTAAGCCAAAGCCAACTTGGCAAATCGTTAGACAGAGTTATTGAAGACTGCGTAAACGCCGTAGGTGTAGATGTAAACACTGCATCTCCTGCACTACTTAGCTATGTATCGGGCTTAAATAAAACCTTAGCCCACAACATTGTTAAACTGCGCGATAGCAAGGGAGCATTTTCAAACCGCAAGGCATTATTAGATGTAGAGCGTTTAGGCCCTAAAGCATTTGAGCAAGCGGCTGGTTTTTTGAGAATTGTAAATGGTACAAATCCACTTGATGCTTCGTCTGTACACCCTGAAGCTTATCCTGTGGTAGATAAAATAGTAAACACCACTGCTGTTGCCGTTAACGATATTATTGGGAACACCGAGCTATTAAAAAGTCTATCTCCAGACACCTTTACTAGCGACGACTTTGGTATTCCAACAGTTAAGGACATATTTAAGGAACTGGAAAAGCCCGGCCGAGATCCTCGCCCAGAGTTCAAAACAGCATCTTTCAAGGAAGGCGTAGAAACTATCAATGACCTAAAATTAGGAATGATTTTAGAAGGGGTGGTAAGTAACGTCGCCAATTTTGGTGCCTTTGTCGATGTGGGCGTTCATCAAGACGGTTTGGTGCATATCTCGGCACTGACAGACAAGTTTATTTCCGACCCCCGTGAAGTGGTAAAAGCGGGCGATATCGTTAAAGTTAAAGTGATGGACGTAGATGTTGCCCGTAAACGTATTTCGTTCACCATGCGCCTAGATGACACACCGCAATCTGCAAGCGCAGGCACTCAATCTTCACCTAGGTCTGACAGAGACGGTAGGGGTAAGCAAAATAAAACGCCGCGTTCACACCAGGGTGAAGGTAGACGTAATCAAAGAAATAGTCAAAACCACAGTGCAAAGCAACCGCAAAATAGCGCAATGGGAAATGCATTTGCCGATGCTCTTGCAAAAGCGAAAAAATAAGGCGAAAAGGTGAGGGGACAGGCAATAGGCAGCGCGCTCAGCAACTGCTGAAGCTAGGCTTGTAGCGACAAGCCTTCTCTTGCTGGGGTATAAGATTGCGTGTAGAGGCTCTGAATTCTGCCAATGCGCGCATTCATTCCCGCATTGTCTACTGCCCGTTCACTTTCAATATTTAACTCTCGTGACGTCGCTGCGGCACTCGTCATTGACATAGCTTCATCTAAACTACGTGTAGGCCTTTCTACGCCAGCGCTACCGGTAATATCATCAATACTTGGAACAGCAATATCAACGCTGGGAATCTCTATTCCACTAACTTCATCAGCACCGCCACCTTGCGTGCCTTGAACTCCAGAAATGGGGTTACTCCCGCCGCTAGACGGTTGTACAGTTTCTCTGTTTTCTTTGGCAATATCGTTACGCGCTTCAAACGCTTTTTGAGCTGCTTCAGCCGCTACTTTTAAATCTTGCGAAGACGGCTGTGCTGGTGCTAGCGCTGCCGCTCTAACTTGCTGCATTTTGCGCAAGGTTTGTTCAGGCGACTGCGCCTCTGAAATATCTATGGATACTTGGCCGTTGGTGACGTAACGTTTGTTGTCAGGACCAGTAGTGTACTCATACTGCGGAGAACCAGCATATTGACCGCCAGTAGCGGCATGAGCTTGCTCATGCGTACGAACCTCTTGGTCTCGAGCTTTAAGCTCTTCAATTTCTTGCCGCTCTTCATCGGTAACCTCTGAGACTGATGACTGCTGCTGATTTCGTTGCTCTTGCTCGGCACCTTCTTTACCCGCGCTCTCATCTTGTGCGTTGTCTTTTTCTTGGCCAAAGACATTTTGAAATGCAGCTTGTAACTCAGTCTGAATTTGAGGTCGTTCGTAAGTCACGGGAGATGGAGGTAGACCCGGGCTTCTCGCTTTATCCGCTTCAGATCCTAACCCCTTTTGCGAAGCGCCCTGTTCGGCATCGCTAGGCTTAGGAATGGTCTCGCGCTGCACGTTGTCTCTACGAGCAGACTCGGTGTTTGTGTTTGCTGTGGGATAAGCAACAGCGGTAAGGATAGGTGCGACAAAGTTCACATCTTGCTCCCTACGCTAGCGTATCTATGATGGTCCCAAGTGTATCGTTTGCAACATCGATAACTTTTGCCGACGCTTGGGCGTTTAAACTATTGACGTTTAGCGATATTAGATCGGAGGTAAGGTTTGAGTTAGGCTGGCTTTTAGCAGCCCCATCAGCAGAAGCAGATTGTATATCTGCTTGTGCGCTTTTATCTCTATTATTTCTATCTGCAATATTTGCTGCTGCCTGTGTCACACCATCGCTGGCACGCTGCAAGCCCATCTGTCCTGCCGCAAACGCAGAATTTAACGAAACAGCACTTACTTCAGACATAAAAATCCCCTAACCTCTCATGCACAATTATTAACCAACAAGAGGGAAATATAAAGCCCGTTCGCAGAGGTACAAACTAAGTCGCTGTACCTACAATGAATTTTATTTCAATAAAGGGCACTTAAGATGCTCTTTGGTGCTGTAAGCTAGTGGAAAAGCGGTAAATGATATCTGCTGTTTGCTGAGGGTGAGAGATAAACGGCGCATGAGAAGCGTGAGGCATTACTACGGTATCGGCTTGAGGATGAAGCTCACAAACCCTGTCTATTCCCGCTGTAGGTACAAGGCTGTCTAAACGGCCATATAATCTAAGTGTCGGTGTCATAATTCTGCCGATCTGCGCTCGCAAATCTTCGTTTGCAAGAATACTGAGGCCTCGCTTCAAGGCCTCCTCGGCTGGGTCTGGGTAGTCAGTTATTTGCTGCCTTATGGTCTTTATATCGTTTTTTGCAGTTGCACTGCCCATAGCTTGAATAGCAAGAAAGCGCTCTAACGTCTTTTTATAGTCCTTTTCTAACTGCGCCTCAAACATGTTTAATAGATCTTCTGCTATCCCAGGCCAGCAATGGCCGGCACTGAAGCGAGGCGTTGACGCAATAGTGATTAAACCGGACAGTTTTTCTGGCGCATTAATCGCTATTTTCTGAGCCACTAGCCCACCTAACGACCAGCCTATTAATACGCAATCTTTAGGAAGCTGTGCCGCGCACAGTTTTGCTAACGCATCCACCGTGTAAGGAGATGGAAGCGCAGCTACGTTTTCCCCAAAACCAGGCAAATCTATGGTAGTTACGCGAAAGCTGTCTTGAAGATAGGGAATAAAAGAAGAAAAAGCACCGCTATTCATGCCCCAGCCATGGAGAAGAACTATATCTATTCCTGTGTTGCTCACATCAGCAGCGTTTGTGTCTATTGCATTTTTGCTCTTATCTTTGATTTCAGTACCATAAGTACGGGTGACAAGTGCCTCATTTTTAATCAAACTTTCCATTTAGCACCTCAAATAAGTGTTTCGGTCTAAAACCGGACTGCTTTAAAAATCAGAGCCCGTTTTGAAATGAACCTCTCATGCCTATTATGTTATCAGGCAAGTCCTGCGCCAGTGTGTCAATGGTGTGAATCTGACATGTTTTTTTTCAACGATGAGGTTCACGGAAATAACTTGTTGCGATTTGGTCCTGTTGGCAGTCATGTCGCCCATAAGCATTACCATTCCTTATCTATTCTTGGGCTTCATATGTGGCCAATGTCTTCGCTTATTCATCATTTTAAATTCTCACACTCACTCTCTGCGGGCAAGATCTTATGCCGTTGGTTTGTCGATAAAAAGCAACACTGCACACTTGCTGTGCCTCATTTACTCCTTCCTGTACCAATAAGTGCATGGCGACTCGCTACACGCCATTATAATCAGGCGGGAGTCATTGCTGAGTATTTAAGTAAGCAGCTGGGAATTCCTTGTCTTCACCAATGGGCTAAAAGAACAGGCGCAAGCACTCAACATCAGCTCACAAAGGCACAACGAAAAGATAATGCAAAACAGGCTTTTTCTCTAGTTCATCATGCTGCTGAACTAATTGCGTGTAATAGCGGTGAGAAATTGAATGTGGCTATTGTAGATGACGTGATAACAACGGGGGTTACTGTGAATATGCTGAGTTATTTATTAAGGAAGCGATACCCAAACATCACTATTCAGGTTTGGGCGATGACTTTTACACCACCGCCCAAAAGTAGTTTATTGAAAATATAACGGGGCTAGAGACATCCTTATCCAAGTTCTAGCCGCTCCACTAGCAATAAAGACTCAGCGGAATAGTTAATTATTAAAGCGACAATTAGCGAATGAAATGAGACTGATATATCGCGTTAGCTAACATCTTGTTTGTTCCGTACCAATAGCCTCTAAACTGAGTATTATCGGTAAACCCAATTACTACGCCTCGGCCTTGCTTTTCAGCTATCACCGCCGGAGTTTCGGCCACTAACGCCACCATCGCAGTATCGCTAAAGCCGGCCATTAACGGACTTTTGGTATAGCGTGCAGGCGTTGTAAACGGAGAGTATTCATTTTTCACAATCATGTTGCTGGTTTTGAACAACGGCAATGTATCTTTTGTATAACCGTAAAAAAGCGGATGAGTAGTATCTACATCGGCTTCGTAAATAGCACCAGCAACCAATTTTTTGGCATACAGTGCTGATCCATCGCCGTAAGACAAGGTGCTTTCATCAAAAGCGTTGTCGATGGCATCGCGACCAACAATATCGATATCTAACCAGTCGTTTTCAGCAAAGTAACGAAGCGCCGACTTTTGACCTATTGCCACACCACCTGCTTCTACCCAGCGTTTGAGCTCAAGGTTCTCTTTCTCTGAGAATGAGTAACGGCCATTTGGAAAAATAATATGGGTATAGTGCGTACTGTCATCACGTAGAGCTCTCATCAATTTTTGTTGCTCTACAATGCTTGCTGAGAGCCCTAGTTTAGTATCGAAATAATGCCAAATTTCGCCAACATCGTACTCTCGTGTACCTTCTCCGCCAACAATAAGGACACTTGGCGCTTTAATAGGTGACATGCTGCGACTGCCCAAATCGTTGCCCGACGGCGTTAACCCACTTTTCAAACTATAAACCGGCACCTGAACTTGCTCAGAAACTTGTCTGATAATAGTGGCAATATTATTGGGTTGCGACAGCCCTGTAGGAACGACAACACTGCCAGCAGGGAAATTAATAACACTGTTATCCATACTTACAGCAGCAAAACTTTTTTCAGAACTTCTCACTTGAACACCTTTTTCTAACAAGGTTTGAAGAAGTGCTGGAGAGTAGTAGGGCTGCCAAGAAAACGCGTAGGCATAAGCGTCCTCGTCTACATCAGGCAAATCGACATTGGCTAATGTGCCATCGAATGATTCAATATTAGTGCGCTTCACACCGCGCATATCTCCCTTTTCAGCCGCGGTATAATTGAGGTTAAAGGCAAGCGCTAAATTCCACGTTGATACATCGTAAAATGTATTATTTTCAAAAGACGTTTGCGTTGAAAAGATTGATTTAACTAAGCGATATTGCGGTTGTTCAGCTGGAACAAAAATAGCGTTATTTGCTTTTACTTTTACGTCATTTACCGACGTATCTTTAGTAATTACATCAAACGCGATGTCGTGCTGCTTAAGTAGATTGGTGAACGCAAGAAAACGCCCGCTATCGTTCGAAGCACTTACCACAAAGCCATGTGTGTCATCATCTTTCGCCATAGACATGGTGCTGTTAACGAACTCTGCCTGATAGTCGAGAATTGCAGCTTTATTAGCAATAGCACCTTTAAATGTGCTTAGCGACGTGGTTACTTGATTAGCGATAGTGTCGCTAAAAGCCAAATCTCCGTTAATTGACGATTGAAGATGTCCGCGAGAGCTTGCCTGCTCAAAAAGAATGCCTATGCTGCCGTGTAAATCGGGATAGGTAGAGCCTTTCCCTGCATAAAAATCATCAAATGCTTCTTCGGTAAAATAAAGCTGACCTTTCGCGTCAAACGCTGCAGCATGATAGTTCGCAATCGCTTCAGTTAGCGTAACGTTCTCATCAGGCGTAAGCGGATTTTTGCGAGAGCGCACACCGGGTTGGAAAAAGTAGGTGCTGTCTGTGCCCATCTCATGAAAGTCGGTTAAAACGTGCGGACGCCATTTATGAAACTGCTTAATACGCGCTTGGGATTCTGGGTGAGCCAGTAATAACCAGTCTCGGTTTAAGTCGAACCAATAATGATTAGTTCTACCTGAAGGCCACCCTTCGTCATGCTCTCGGTTATTACTGTCTGCTACCAGCTGTTTACCCTTATGCATATTTGCCCACTGTGCAAAGCGCGACAGCCCGTCAGGGTTGAAAGAAGGGTCTAGTAGTACAATGTTATTGTTTAACAGTGTGTCAATTTCTTTACCCTGACCGGCAGCCAAGTAGTAGGCTAATGCGAGCGACGCGTTTGCTCCCGAAGGTTCGTTGCCGTGGATGCTATACCCCATGTAGAAAACCAAAGGGGCGTCGCTTGCGGGCGTATTTCCTTTTTCCAACACATTGAGATGTGTTTTGCGCATGTCTTCAAGGTTATCTCGATTAGCAGGAGATGTAATAGTGAGAAGCAGCAGCGGACGATTTTCATGAGTACGCCCTGTCTCTTCTATGGTGATACGGTCGGACTTTTGAGCAAGAAGGTACATGTAATTCACAAGCTGATCGTGACGTACATGCCACTGCCCAAGATTTGCTCCTAGCACCGACTCAGGCGTGGGGATGGCTGGGTCGTAAGTGACCGTGTCTGGAAGATAATCTTGAACAGGCATGCCGCCTTTATCAGGCGCGATGGTAATAGTCGAGGCGCTTGCTGACATACCGATGGCAGATGTACACACAGCGGTGCTTAAAAGCAGCGTTTTTATCCATGTAAGGCGTGTTTTTTTGGCGGTGTTATAAAGATTCGCTAGCATAGCGCTTCCCCGTCTTGTTGTTTCATGATGGCATGTTGATAGTAACGGTCTAAATAAGATTTAGTCATCAACATGTTCTAAATTTTTAATTAATACTTGACTGTTTTAGTCAGGTAAATTTGGTACAATACTGCAAATTTTGAATAATATAGGACTTGCCGATGATAACTATATCAGAAGAAGCCCAGGCTCACTTTGTAAAACTGCTGAGTAAACAAGAGTCTGGCACGAATATTCGTGTATTCGTCGTAAACCCAGGCACCTCGTCGGCGGAATGTGGCGTGTCTTATTGCCCACCCGACGCGGTTGAAGATACTGACACTCGCTTAACGTTCAATGGTTTTGACGCGGTTGTAGATGAAGAAAGTGCTCCTTATCTTGAAGAAGCTGAAATTGATTACATTACTGATCAGATGGGCTCTCAACTTACATTGAAGGCACCGAACGCTAAAGCAAGAAAGGTAGCAGACGACGCTCCCCTTATAGACCGAATTAATTACATGATTGAGTCTGAGATAAACCCTCAGCTTGCCAATCATGGCGGACAAGTTGTGCTTACAGAAGTCACCGACGATGGCTTCGCCATTTTGCAATTTGGCGGCGGCTGTAACGGTTGCTCTATGGTAGACGTAACGCTGAAAGACGGCATTGAAAAACAAATGCTAGAGCAGTTTGCAGGCGAGCTGAATGGCGTACGAGATGCTACCGAGCACGAGGCTGGTGAGCACTCTTACTATTAAGCCTTAAACTGGAATAACCTTGATCCCCATTCCAGATATTCACACAAGCTGGCAGCGATTCAAAATAGGACTCACTATTTTTGCTGTCGGCGTTGTGCTGTTATTTTTTATCAGCCACTTGTATGCAGTTCTGCATTATTTCTCTGTTGCTGTACTCCTTTGTGGTTTTGCTTACGCTATGTGGGGCTATTTTGGCATTTTTATGCAAAGATTCTCATCGTTGAAAAATATAAAACCTCCACCACCTCAATAACGCCCAAATAAGCAAGAGCCGCTAATACCCGCCTTTCAACACCATACTCTAAGACATAGGTTTTACACATCGCCTTTCACAATGTAGCCCATATTTTGCAACAGTGACTTTTCTCATGTCACTTGCAATGGCTAGCGCAACATTGCAATGTAGGTAAAAGAAAGCGCGTCTTTTTAAATTAAAAACAGAGTAAAACACAATGAAAACGCTTGGCCTGATTGGCGGAATGAGTTGGGAATCTACGGTAAGCTACTACCAAATGATTAATCGCGGTGTAAACGCAAAGCTCGGCGGTTTTCACAGCGCAAAATTGCTATTAAGTAGCGTTGATTTTGCCGTGATAGAGCAGCTTCAACGAGCCGGCGATTGGAATCAAATGGCCGAACTTCTTAACAATGAGGCGCAAGTGCTTTCTCAAGCAGGTGCCGATGCCATTGTTATTTGCACAAATACCATGCATAAAGTAGCTGACGACGTTGTTAAAGATCTCTCTATTCCATTGCTTCATATAGCCGACGCCACAGGTACATCTCTAGCCGCTAACAAGGTGAAAAAAGTGGGTTTGCTTGGTACCCAATTCACTATGGAGCAAACCTTTTACACCGAGCGGTTAAAATCGCGTTTTGGTATAGAGGTTGTGGTTCCTTCCAAGCACGAGCGGGAAATTGTCCATAGGATCATTTATGAGCAATTATGCAAAGGCGTGATTTGCACACAGTCTCGCAGCGCGTATATTGAAATCATCGACAATCTTGCATCTGTAGGAGCAGAGGGCGTTATTCTTGGCTGCACTGAAATTGCTTTACTAGTTCAGCAACTACATACTAACGTTCAACTGTATGACACCACAGCACTGCATGCCGCAGCTGCAGTGGATTTCGCCACGGGGTAGATTTAAATACGCCGTATAAAATAGTCCCCATTTGGGAATGATAAGAAGAAGGATACAACATGTTTAGCCATGTCATGTTAGGTGCGAATGACCTAGAAGCATCTAAAAAATTCTACGATGCCATTCTGGGCGTGCTTGGATTTGACGCCGGTGTTTATGACGAGCACGGTCGGATATTTTATTTCACCCCCAAAGGCATACTCGCACTGACAAAGCCAATCAATGGCGAGGAAGCCACCCACGGTAATGGTTTCACTCTGGGCTTGGCCGCGCGCTCACCAGAAGTGGTGGATGAATGGTTTAAAGTAGGTAGCGAAAATGGTGGCGTTGTGTGCGAGGATCCACCCGGCATTAGAGGCACCGAAGAGCGCCAGTTATACCTTGCTTATTTACGCGATCCTGCGGGGAATAAACTCTGCGCAACACATATAATCCAAAAATAAGCTCAAGACCTTTTGATGTGGCAGAGAAGCCTGTTTTTCTGCCACCATCATTTTATGCACAGAAACTTTCTCAGCACCGCCAACCTTTTCATAACTCTTGCAGTATCAGCACATTAACTTTCGCTGACTGACAACGCATTTTTACTGCCTAACCGGTAAAAGCTCACGCCCAGAGTCACTCCTCTGGCAAATAAGAATGCAATTAGCGCATACCACAGGCTCTTATTACCTGCATTTTGAGTAATAAACCAAATAGGAAAATAAACGAATAATGCGCTCACCAGCATCGTGTTTCTCATTGACGAAGCCCTTGTTAACCCCACAAAAACACCGTCGAACAAGAAGCACCAATGGGCTAAAACAGGCAGCAGCACCATAAGAGGTAAATAGGGCAGTGCCGCTTCAACAATATCCCCATGCTCGGTGAGCAAACGAATAATGGACTCGCCAAATAGCCAAAAGCCAATGCTATAGCCAACAGCAAAGAGCGAAGACCAAAATAACCCTTGGTAGGTTCTTCGTTTGATCTCTTGGTTGTCGCCGGCGCCTTTAGCTTCGCCCACCAAAGCTTCTACGCCATAGGCGATACCATCTAATCCCAAGGCAATTAAAACAAAGAACTGCATTAATATCGCATTTACAGCCGCAGATGTTTCTCCATACCGAGCACCTTGTATGGT
This sequence comes from Alteromonas sp. RW2A1, assembly GCF_001886475.1. Taxonomy (NCBI): domain Bacteria; kingdom Pseudomonadati; phylum Pseudomonadota; class Gammaproteobacteria; order Alteromonadales; family Alteromonadaceae; genus Alteromonas; species Alteromonas sp. RW2A1. The sequence goes on from NZ_CP018031.1 coordinate 4,046,673, forward strand.
AAGAAACGCTAAACAGCCCTGTAATGCTAAATTGCGAATAAGCATATCGCCATTTAGCTTCATTAATACGCGGCGAGCCGCGCGGTTAAACCAATCGCCTGCAATGCGTACGCCTTTTACCCGACCTAAGGCAATATACAACGCCATTGCCATCATACTGTATTCAGCTATAACACTAGCAAGGGCGACACCAGCGACGGAAAAACCGAGGCCATAAACAAATGCAACGTCGAGCCCAGCATTTAATAGATTTCCCACAATTTGAATGATCATGACCTGCTTGGTTTTTTGCTGTCCTACCAGCCAACCTATAAGCACCAAATTCAGCATCGCTGCAGGCGCTCCCCACACTCGGTTTGCGAAATAATCGTTTAAGTAACTTGCTACGCTCTCATTTGGCTGCGTAAGCGTTAACCCAACATGTAAAATAGGCTGTTGAAGCAGCAAAATGAGAGCACCTAAAACACAAGAAAATGCCATGGCTTGCCAAAGTACTTTTGCCGATTCTACGGTCGGGTTTTCACTCCCTTTTGCTTGTGCACTTAGGCCCGTCGCAGACATCCTTAGAAAACCACAAACCCAATATATTTGCGTAAGAATAAGCGCAGCAACAGACGCTCCGGCAAGCATAGCTGGCACCTGCATATGCCCAAGCACTGCGGTATCTACCAAGCCAAGCAGTGGTGTGGTGATATTGGCTAATATCATAGGCAGCGCAAGGGCAAGTAAACGTGTATGATCAAACCATAGTGGTTTATGCTGTTCGGTGGCAGTCGACATCAAGGCTCTCAAACATGAAGGGTTAGGTAGAATAACTAGGGAGAAGTGTAACATGCTAATAACGATGAATAGAGAGAGTAAGTTCGTAAACAAACTCCTTGCTCATTTAACTGCTTGTGTAGCATTTATGTTGGTTTCGCTACACAGCGTTGCTGCGTCAAAAGACACCACAAATGCAGCCATTTTGCTTTATCACCATGTTTCAAATGACACACCGCCAAGCACAAGTGTGAGCCCAGATACTTTTCGTTCTCATATGCAGTATATTGCAAAAAACCATACCGTTGTTCCGCTTTCAGATGTGGTTAAAGCAATCTCTGAAAACCTTCCACTCCCCGACAATGCCGTTGCCATTACCTTTGACGACGGGTACGCCAATATTTTGCACAATGCGCACCCAATTCTTTCTGAGTATGGGTTTTCCTACACAATATTTATCAACCCCAATGAAATTGGCGTAGGGCCTAAACAGCTCTCATGGGAGCAGGTAAGCACGATGCACGAAGACGGTGTGCTGTTTGCCAACCACACTTTAGACCACCTGCACATGCTTAATAACGAATTCACCGACGACGAATGGCTTGAAAAAGTATGGCGAAATGTAGAAGCCGCTGAACAGAAAATAGAAGAGCAACTTGGCGTAAGTCTTAAATACCTAGCCTACCCTTTCGGTGAATTTAATTTAGCTCTGGCATCTAAATTAGAAGAGCACGGATATGTTGGTTTTGGACAGCACTCTGGCGCTGTAGGCCCAACCAGTAATTTGTTCGCATTACCGCGTTTCCCCGCTGCAGGGCCTTATGCAAAACTCGACACACTAAAGACAAAGCTCAACAGTTTAGCAATGCCCGTCACCCACACCTCTATGCCTGAGCCCCGCTTGAAAGACAAAATGCTTAACGCGCCAATTACACTAACAGTATCAAAAGGTGATGTGCGCCTATCACAGGTAAATTGCTTTTATGCAGGAAGCAGTATTAATACTGAGGTTAACAATCAAAAAATAAGCTTCTCTATTGAGGGTGAATTGCCCGTTGGCCGCTCTAGGGTTAACTGTACTGCTCCATCTGAATCTATGGCAGGACGCTTTTATTGGTATTCTGTGCCATTTTTCCTCGCCAATAGTGAGGGTAAATATCCCGATTAAATGTTAATGACCTTTTCTCAACGAAAAGGTTTGCTATTGGGGCAATGGAAATGAAATAAGAATATTGGATAACAGTAAGCAGAAAAATCTATTGGCCTTAATATAAGGCCATTAATCAAAGGTAATACGTTTACAGCGCTTCGCGAGAGAAACGAATAAAACCTTTATTTACAGAGTCCTCAATAAAACCCTGAGATTGATAAAAACGAATGGCAGCAATATTAGAAACTTCAACGTCTAATACTAAATGTCGTCTTTTAAGGGCTTTAGCCTGCTCAAACATTGTCTGAACAAGCTTACGACCAACACCTTGTCTCTGTCCCTCTGTTGCAACGGCCAAATGACCAATCATTAACTCGGTGTTACCAGGCGGTGTTAAATTAACAGCAACCGTTTGATTTCGCATTACCACCTGTATGGCTTCATCAAGAGTGAAGTAAGACGTTATACTGTCCAACGTAGCCCTATCAAATGCCGCGCCCAATTTGCTGTGCCAAGCGGTAACTAAGCCTAGCACTGTGTTATCTTTTTCAGCCACCCAATGATTTTTGAAACCGTATTGACCTCCACCCAGCTCCCATGAGTGAGTCAGGTAGCCCATGGCCGTCTTATTTTTGTCATGCCCAAAAATAGCAGTGAGTAATGATTCGGCAGCGCTTAAAATGAGCGGCGCTGCGAAAGCGGCGTCGGATGCCACGCCCGGCCTGATATTTATTTCCATATAACTACTTCGCAATAATAATTGGCATGTCTGCCAGAATCTGCTGAGGATCGCTTATCGACAGTTTTCCTGGTTGTCTAGTTGGTTTGAATCTTCCCACTACTCGCCCTTCAGGGTCGATAAGCACTACTGATGCGCTGTGGTCTACGAGGTAATTCGGATTGTCTGTGCTGTCAGCGATGGCGTACATCATGCCAAGGTTTCTGACAAACGGAAAAAGCGATTTATGCTCACCTGTGACCGCAATGAACTCTTTATTAAAATAGCTCACATACTCAGAAAGTCTATTTAAAGTGTCTCTTTTAGGGTCGATTGACACAAATACGACGCGTATAGGATAAACACTGTCGATTTGCTGCAGCTGTGGATAAATACCATTTAATTCGGCCATGGTGGTTGGGCATATATCGGGGCAGAAGGTATAACCTACAAACACCAAGCTCCATTGTTCTTTAAGCGATGCCTCTGTGAACTCTTTGCCGCTGTGGTGTGAAAGTGTAAAAGGGGCAATAGCTCGAGGTTGCGGGTACTCTTGGAAATAGGCAGGAGTGTTGCTACTGTCTGTGCTCGGTGGCGCTATGTAAAGCGCACCGATAACACCACCGATTAGAGCAACAAGCGCAACAACTCCTACAAAAAACTTCTGATTCATAAACTCACTGGTATGTAATGGTCGAGTAGCAATACCACAAACAATACCATGAGATGAATTATAGAGAACCTAAAAGTTTTCATCGCCGTTTGCTCGTCTGCTGCGAACTTTAATTTTAAAGCGTAGAGCAAAAATCCAATGTTTAACGCGCTCGACCCCACTAAATAAATCATGTCGCTCATGCCAGTTAGATAGGGTAGCAAGCAAACTAGGCCGAGTAATACTGTGTAAGCCAACACCGATGTTTTAGTGAAGGATACGCCGTGAGTAACAGGCAGCATGGGAACTTTCGCTTTTGCGTAGTCTTTCTCTCGGTGAATGGCCAGCGCCCAAAAATGAGGCGGTGTCCATGTAAAGATAATAAGAACTAGTAGCAGCGCATGGGCGTGTATCTCACCTGTTACCGCTGTCCACCCCAGTAACGGAGGCGCTGCCCCAGCAAGACCGCCAATGACAATATTCTGCGGCGTTGCACGCTTTAAATACATAGTATAAACAAACGCATAACCTACAAGACTGGCGAATGTTAGCCATGCAGTGAGCATATTGACAAAAACTGCCAACACGGCGAAACCAACTACGCCTAATATACCGGCAAACCACAGTGCGTTATTTACGCTCACCTTGCCCTTTGCGACGGGCCGGTTAAAGGTACGTGCCATAACGCTATCTATTTTATGGTCGACAACATGATTAATTACCGCCGCTGAAGCCGACAGCATGCCAATACCTATAAGGCCGCTAATAAGCGTCATAGCATTTACCCAATTAGGCGTTGCTAAACACATGCCCACCAATGCGGTTAAAAGAAGCAACATAACCACATTGGGTTTGGTCATTTCATAATAATCTTTCCATGAAACAGTATTATGCGACCGTGCCGCGCGAGATTGAAGAGAGGCTGATTTAGCCATGAAGACCTCCTGAAGCCTTAGATAAGGCCTGTGGCAATGGGTGAGACGACGAAGCTGCATTATCTGATGCAGCATAAACAGATGCAGAGCGAGCAAATAACTCAGTGCGCGGGCTGTAAAGAGAAAACACGATGCCCAATAGCGAAAGAAGTAAAATGGCAGCGACTGCGTTGTGGAGCACAGCCACAGCAAGAGGTAGCGCGAACACCACATTACTAATGCCTAACGCTACCTGAGCACAAAGGCAACCAATCATTATCTTGCTTAATCTTTTTTGAGAGGGCGAAATGCTAGCTAAGCTGCTGCCTTTCGAGGACCGACTAAATAACATGGCAACTCCCAAAGCCATGAGATATACGAAGGTAATGAGCGCTCCAGCGCGATGAACAATATGCATGGTGGCTCGCTCGCCATAGTCATGAGCACCAAACTCGTAGTTATCTGCATCGGGAACACTAAATGCACCTGCGAAATCGAGTCGGCTTTGCCATCCCTCTTCGCAAATTGGCATATCTGTGCAGGCAAGTGCCGCGTAGTTGGCAGAAGTCCATCCGCCCAACGCTATTTGTATTACAAGAACGCCAACACCAATAGAAGCAATTACCTTAAAATCATTGGCAGATTTACCATCACTACTTGTTTCATAGACAGCGCTGGCTTGACGGTTAGTATTCGGATGTTGAGTGAATTCAGCCTCACGTAACCTCAGGTACAAAATAAATAGGCAAGAAAGCACACTGAAACCACCAAGCAGATGCCCCATCACCACCACAGGTAATAAATTCAGCGTCACGGTCCACATGCCTAACGCAGCTTGAAAGGTGACTAGCCCTAATAACATAAGCGGTAGTTTTAGCGGTGTGCCCTGTTTACGCTGTCTGATGGCAATGAACGCGATGGCTGCTATGCATAATCCTAATGTACCTGCGAAATAACGGTGAATCATTTCGTTCCATGCTTTGAACGCTTCAACTGGGCGCTCTGGGTAGGCCGCATTTGCCGCACTCACTTTTTCATCGCCAAGCGGCACGGTTAAATTGCCATAACACCCGGGCCAGTCTGGGCAGCCAAGCCCAGCATCTGTAAGGCGTGTATAGGCCCCAAGGACAATAACAAAGGCAGCTAAAAAAAGACTAAACAGCGTGAGTTTTTTCATGGCTATCACCCTATACGCGATAATTTAAGCAATTTTTTGATATCAGCGAGCATGTTACGACTCTCCATCACCGCCTCTTCTTTATCTTCACTGATCTGATAAAAAAGCATGGCGTTATTTAGCGTGTCGACAACATAAACGCTTTGAAAAGCTAATGGCCCCGTGTCATCTACCGACAACGTAGCGACATTAGGGTAATCGGCTAATGACGCGAGTGCAGTTTTGTCGCTCTTTGGCGTGGTTAGTACCAGCGCTTGAGCGCGATCAGACTCTTTCCCTAACGCCAGCCACACCTGATTAATACTAAACAGAGCGTTTTCACAACGCAGGTCGCACTGTTCAGGCAAAATATAAAGAAGACGCCAAGTTGGTGAGCTTTCTTTTAGCATGGTGCTTAAATCAAGGGTTGGCTGAAGCAATGCGCCTTTATTTGTAGACGCTTTGTTGAACCAATCGTTTTCTAGCGCAATTTTCGCTAACACCACCGGAAGAACAAAAACGGCGACCATAATAATTAGTGTTTTTTTGGAAGTAGTATTACTCATGAATACGTCCTTTTTTACTGATTGCGAAGCCACCTATGGCTGCCGCAGCGATGGCTAAACCAAACCATTGCACTGCGTAACCAAGGTGTTTTTCTGGCGGCATAACAACCGGCTCATAATCGCGAACAAAAGCCGGGTCTTTTGAGGTGAGCTCAACAACATAAGGTAAAAGTGCAACATTTAAACTTTCACTTAACGATTTGAACGCTATCTGTTGGACAAGGGCAGGAAAACTGGGAAGGCTGACATTAGTCTCAGTAACAAGGGGGTTGTCTCCAGGAACGGTCACAATGCCGTCAAATTGGCGTGTCGCACTTGATAGGTTAACCTGGGGTATTGTTCGCGTTAAGTCTGGCGCCGGTATCCAGCCATAGTTAACTAAAATCCAGCCTGCATTAGTTAACACAGGCGCAAATACATCAAAGCCAACTTTTTGTTCATGGATTTGATTATCAAGTAATAAAGCGCGCTCGCCATCCGGTGTACCCACAAAGCTGATTGCAATATCTCTGGGATCTTCTTCCATCAGCGCATCGGTTAAGCTAAGGCTTTCATTGCTTTGCTTTTGCGCTATGCTTGCTAAACGCTGCTGTTTTTCGACCATACGCTCCAGTTGCCAAAATCCCAGGCCACACATCGCCGCCACACTCACTGCGGTGACTAGCCAAGGAAATAAAAACTGAAAACGTTGTGACATACTTAACAGCTCCAACCAAAACAAATAAAAAAAGAAGAGATGGTTATGTTAATAAAAGTAATCCTTGTCGCCCTGGTGTTATTTATGATTGTTAATCTCTTTATGGCCATGCGTGTGATGATGAAAAACGATCCTAAAGATGGCCCTATGAGCAAATATATCGGCCGAAGGGTACTTACCTCTGTCATCATCGTTGTACTTATATTGATAGCTATTGGAACTGGGTTAATTTCGCCAAACCCTAGGCCTTATTAGGGCTTGGCGACTAGCTGCGCTACAACACGTAGACGAAAATAAACAACATTACCCACACCACATCAACGAAGTGCCAGTACCAGCTTCCTGCCTGGAAGGCAAAGTGCTCTTTTGGCGTGAAGTGGCCTTTCAACACCCTGAAGAACATCACAATTAGAATGATAGTGCCCAAGGTAACGTGCATGCCGTGAAACCCTGTCAGCATAAAGAAAGTATTACCGTAAATGCCCGATTGCAGAGTTAAGCCCAAATCGCGGTATGCATGGATGTACTCTTCAACCTGCAAAAACAAGAATCCACAGCCAAGTAAGATAGTCGCACCTAACATAAGAGTGAGCTGTTTGCGCTTATTTTGCTCCAAACCAACATGTGCGAAATGCAGCGTCACTGAGGAGACAAGCAAAATAATTGTATTAATAGTGGGCAATCCACCTGGACTCATTTCTTGTGTGGTAATACCGCCTGGGGTGTTCACCAGTGGCCACATGGCCTCGAACCCTGGCCAAAGCACTTCGTTTGTCATCGCATTATTTGAATCACCGCCCAACCATGGAACAGCGATAAATCTCGCGTAGTAGAGTGCGCCAAAGAAGGCTCCAAAAAACATCACTTCAGAAAAGATAAACCAACTCATGCCCTGTCTGTAAGAGCGTCCTAACTGGTCGCTGTACAGTCCAGACATAGACTCATCTATTTGGTTTTTAAACCATCCTATTAGCATAACTAATAAAACAACAATCCCTGCTAGCAGCACATAGCTGCCATAACCACTTTCGCCCTTCGTTGCCTCAACCACAAAATTGCCGGCACCTACTGCGATTAAAAACAGAGCGACCGCCCCCACAATGGGCCACGGACTTTGCGCGGGTACATAATATTTTTGATATTCTTGCTGCATCATTTTCTCCTTATCCCAAACAGACTATTCGCCGCTTTGTAACGACGGATCCATAAAAGGATTCGGTTTAGTTGTTAGATCACTCGCTCTCGCGGTGACGTCATAGAGTGTGTACTGCAATGTAAAAAACGTAATATCTTCAGGTAGCTGTGGGTCTACATAAAACTGCATAGGCATATAGGCTTCTGCCCCCGCCTGCAATGGCTGCTGATTAAAGCAGAAACATTCGGTTTTATTGAGATATATGGCTGCAGTGCCTGGCGAAACCGACGGTATAGCTTGTGCGATAATATTGCTCGATGCCGGATTTCGCACGTAAAACGACACCGTGTTCAACTCACCAGGGTGTACTTTTATACGTTTGGTTTCTGCTCGAAACTCCCACGGCATTCCGGTATTAGTGCGAGTAATAAATTCAACGGTAACCTCTCTGCTTTCATCAATATCGATAGATTGATAAACCGCTGCAGTCCCCTCTGTCTTGCCATTTATGCCAGCAATGTCGCAAAAGACATCGTAAAGCGGCACTAACGCAAAACCGAATCCAAACATACCAATAACAATGGCCACTAATTTGACCACCATCTTATTGTTCGCACTTGCTTGTGTCATACACTGTGCCTCCGCTTGGAATTCTATTTCTTAGTCTGCCAGGGGCCATTACTAATAGCCCCGTCTCAGTCTAAGTTCGAAACACTATTTAACTACTGGTGGCGTCTCGAATGTGTGATAAGGCGCAGGAGAAGGAATTTCCCACTCGAGCCCTTCAGCTCCATCCCATACCTGTGCCGATACTGGCTCGCCTTGTTTTTTGCACGCTTTAATTAATAGCGCTAAGAAAATAAGTTGAGACAACCCAAAGGCGAAGCCACCTAGACTTATCCATTTATTGAAGTCTGCAAATTGAAGTGCGTAGTCTGGAATACGACGAGGCATCCCCGCCAAACCAACAAAGTGCATAGGGAAGAACAGTACATTTACCGAAACAAGAGAGCACCAGAAGTGCCACTTCGCCAGTGTGGTGTCGTACATTTTGCCCGTCCATTTAGGCAGCCAGTAGTAAACAGCAGCCATAATGGAGAAGACAGCACCAGTAACCAGTACATAGTGGAAATGAGCGACCACGAAGTAGGTATCATGATATTGGAAATCAACCGGTGTTATTGCCAGCATGAGTCCCGATAGCCCACCAATAGTGAATAGCACGATAAACGCAATAGCGAACATCATTGGCATTTCAAAGGTAAGCGACCCTCGCCACATGGTGGCTACCCAGTTAAATACCTTCACCCCCGTGGGAACGGAAATGAGCATGGTGGCAAACATAAAGAACATCTCCATGTAAACCGGCATACCTGTGGTAAACATATGGTGAGCCCAAACAACAAATGACAGTAATGCTATAGACGCTGTTGCATACACCATTGAGGCATAACCAAATAGCGGCTTGCGGGAGAACGTAGGGACTATTTGAGAGATAATGCCAAACGCTGGCAGTATCATAATGTAAACCTCAGGGTGTCCGAAGAACCAGAAAATATGCTGGAACATAACGGGGTCGCCACCACCGGCCGCATCGAAGAAGCTTGTGCCAAAGAATTTGTCGGTCAGTACCATAGTGACTGCACCTGCTAACACAGGCATAACTGCAATAAGCAAGAACGCAGTAATTAGCCAAGTCCATACAAACAGCGGCATTTTCATCCATGTCATACCAGGCGCGCGCATGTTAAAGATAGTTACGATAACGTTTATCGCCCCCATGATTGAGGAAATACCCATAATATGAACAGAGAAGACGAACAGTGCTGTAGAGTCGCCACTATAGGTTGTTGATAGTGGGGCATAGAAAGTCCAACCAAACGCCGGACCGCCACCTTCCATAAACAAGGAACTAAGTAGAATTAAAAAGGCGCCTGGTAAAATCCAAAAGCTCCAGTTGTTCATTCTGGGAAGCGCCATATCTGGTGCCCCAATCATCATTGGAATTAACCAGTTTGCCAGCCCGGTAAACGCAGGCATTACGGCACCAAACACCATAATTAACCCATGAACAGTAGTCATCTGGTTAAAAAAGTTTGGCTCGACAATTTGTAACCCAGGCTGAAACAACTCAGCTCGAATAACCATTGCCATAGCACCGCCCACCAAAAACATGATGAAAGCGAACCATAAATACAATGTACCTATATCTTTGTGATTCGTAGTGAACAGCCAGCGCGTAATTCCCTTCGGTATATGGTCATGATGATCGTGGTCATCGTGATGCACAGAGGTATCTGGCGAAATTACTTCAGTTGCTTTACTCATCATTCGCTCCTAGTTTCCAGTTGCTAAAGCGTTGACATCTTTAGCCTGAACCATGTCACCGGTGTTATTGCCCCACGCATTTCGCTCGTAGGTAACAACCGCTGCAATTTCTTTAAGGCTCAACATCTTGCTAAACGACTGCATCGCCGTTCCGGCCTTGCCGTGAAGCACAATTTCAATGTGCCCAGTTTGATCTTCCAGTGCCATTTTGCTGCCTTTAAGCGCTGGGAAAACGCCCGGCAGACCTTCACCATTTGGCATATGACACGCTGCGCATGTGGCGTTGTAAACTCGCTCACCTTCTGTCATAAGTTCATCCATTGACATATTCATCGATAGTAAGCGCTGTTCTTCTTCTTTCGCTTTACGTGCACGATCTTCCTGCTCACCCATCCACGCGTCGAACTCCGCTGGTTCCTTTGCGATAACCACTACCGGCATATAACCGTGGTCTTTACCGCACAACTCCGCACATTGGCCTCTGTAAACGCCTGGCTCGTTAACTTTTGCCCAAGCTTCATTAATAAAGCCTGGATTAGCATCTTTCTTCACCGCAAAGTCGGGTACCCACCAAGAGTGAATAACGTCGTCCGATGTGATCAAAAATCGCACCTTTTGCCCGGTGGGAATTACTAAAGGACGATCTACCTCTAATAAGTAATTGTCGGTCTTCGTAAATTTGTTTTGAATTTGCTCACGCTGAGTAGCAAGCAAAGAATAGTATTCAACGTCACTGTCCATGTACTTGTAATGCCACTTCCATTGAGATCCTGTCACTAGAACGGTCATGTCAGCTTCAGAGGTATCTTCCATGGCAATAAGCGTATTGGCAGCGGGTACGGCCATAAAAATAAGGATGAGGAATGGAACCACCGTCCATGCAATTTCTACTTTTACATTTTCATGAAAGTTTGCTGGCTTGGCGCCTCGTGACTTTCTATGTAAATACATAGAAGCAAACATAACTCCAAACACCACCACGGCAATAGCTACACATATAAAGAACATGAGCATATGCAGGTCGTATACTTGGCCACTTATGTCAGTAGCACCGCGGCGAAGATTAAGCGAAGATAATTCTTCTGCGGCCTCTTGCGCGAAAAGGAATTGAGAAAAGAACAAAAATGGAACGCTAACACACCATTTTGACATTGCGATCTTTAGTGATTTCACTCAGCACCTCCGTAATGGCAGAGCCATTAACGCCAAATGTTATTTTGCGCAGTCTCTACCAAGTGGTTTGTGAACGATTAACTCAATACATCAATTTGTAAATTGAATTCAAAGTCATTGTTATTATTTTGTTAAAGCTTGTATAAGAATTGCGCAATAATAGCGTTCCGTCTAGTCTTTTCTGTTAAAATTTTAATGAAGAGGTCAAAATTTAATCTAAGCAGAATTTCGTGGTCGTTACTCAAATAGTAAGCAAAGTGCCACAGATGGGGGATAACAGAGTTATAGGGAGTAGATTTTTGGAGTGATTGGTTGTGCAGGTTATTGCCATTTAATTTCTTAAAATCAAACGCTAAGCGGCAAATATTGAATAAATTTTGAGCAGAGCTCGTTTAGCAACACTCTCGAAACCAGCGCAAAACCATCTTAACTGGCGCTTAAAGATTTACGCCTAAAATGGTATATCAATGATATTTATAAGTACTGAAAGTTGTAGCTTATACAGGAGAAATAGGGGAGATTATTAGACTTAAGTGCTAAAAAAAGCGGCTATCATGCCGCTTTTAATACAGTAAGGTAAAAGGCTACATCCAGTCAGCGTTTCTAATAACGCCTACAGCAATACCTTCAATCGCGAAAGGTTCGTTTGCTAAATCAACTTTAATGGGTGAAAACTCTTCATTTTCAGCGTGAAGTAGCACTTCTCGGCCACGCTTTTCCAAACGTTTTACCGTTACATCTTCATCGACTCTGGCCACAACAACCTGACCATTGTGCACGTCGGTGGTGCGATGAACGGCTAGTAAATCGCCGTCGAGTATGCCGATATTTTTCATACTCATGCCGTTTACACGCAATAGAAAGTCAGCGTGAGGCTGGAACAGAGCAGGATCAACTTTATAATGAGACTCTACGTGCTCTTGAGCAAGAATTGGTTCACCGGCAGCAACTCGCCCAATAAGCGGTAAACCTTCTTCTTCGGCTATTTCATCTTCTATCGGAATGGTTAACTTGATACCACGAGATGTACCGGGAAGAATTTCAATCACGCCTTTACGCGCAAGGGCCTTTAAATGTTCTTCAGCGGCATTTGCCGATTTAAAACCTAAGTGACGGGCTATTTCTGCACGCGTGGGTGGCATTCCCGTTGCTTGCATATTAGATTTAATAAGTTCTAAAACTTCTGTTTGTCGAGCTGTGAGTGGGCGCATAAAAGACCTGTCTGTCCATACAGTTCCTGTAAGTATATACACCTAAATTCAAATAACAAGCGCTGACGGGCGCTACAGACAAAAAATCGGATTTAATACCGACCATTTAACGTATTCCAGGTTGCCAGCATACCTGATTACGCCCAATGGACTTAGCTTCATAAAGTGCCTGATCTGCAACAGATAGGTAAGCACTAAAGTCAACCTCGAAAGAATCCATCGTATAACTCACACCAGTACTGATTGTTAGACTAATACGGTCCGCTTTATAATTAAACTGAGCTGAATTAATTGCATCCCGCAGTCTTTCAAAAATCAAATCAGCGTCTTTTGGGGTTTTGTCTACCAATACAATAGCGAACTCTTCACCGCCTAACCTTGCCACAACGCCATGCTCGTTGCAGATGGATTGAGTAATGTTTGCGATCTCTTTTAAGGCGTAATCGCCGGCATCATGTCCGTAGGTATCGTTAATGCTTTTGAAGTAATCTATATCCACTATCGCCACAGCAGTCTGCTTGTGTGTTTGAGCAATTCTATTGCACTCATCTAAAAAAGAGCGCCTGTTGAGAAGCCCCGTAAGGGGGTCTGTCATTGCCAGCTTGCGCAGTCTTTCTTCAGCATCAGCTCTCGCTCGCTCTAAATCAACGGCATAGAAAAGGCCAGCTCAGGCATCTACAAATGGCTGGAAAAATTCGGCATCAGAGGGTTTGTAACTCTCAAACTTATTCGCTAAACCTATCATACCGACAACTCTATCTTTTATCTTAATCGGTAGCCCTAGAAATCGGTTTATTCGAGGATGACCTTTTGGCGTTCCTCTTGATGCAGGGTGGTTTATGGGCGAATTAGCAATAATCACCTCACCTGAAACAATAACTTTCCCAAATAAGTTGTCGAAACTAGTGAAATATAGATTTCTGTTTTTATACTCCGAATATTGAGAAAAACTTTCGCTGTCCCAAACAATTTCAGAAATAGCGTGTATAAACAGCTTAGGCTCAGTATCTTGGTCTTGCATTTGTGCAATAAAAGCAAACTGACTATCAGATAAATCTATAAGCTCGGGCAGTACTGTCTGACACGCTAATGTTAAATCATTGCTTTCCAAGTATGACGCGCGAGTTTTGTTGATAAACTGCAGCAGCTGAGTTTTTTTCCGCTCAAAAATCTCACTTTCCATTCTCCGCGTAATGTCGCGGTGGATACCCGCTATGCGGATGGGCTTTCCATTTGTGTCGCGCTCTACTATTTTTCCGTAAGACTCGACCCAAACCCAACTGCCATTGGCATGTTGCATTCGAAATGAAGTATTAAAAACTTGGCTTTTTCCTGCAATATGGTCTTCAAGATGCTGTTCAAATTGCATCAGGTCGGCGGGGTGGATGAGCTGTCTTGTGTACCTGTAGCTACTGTCGTAGTACTCATAATCAATACCAATAATTTCGCACCAACGCTTGTTTACCTGATTAACATTCGCTTTCAGGTTCCAATCCCATGTGCCTAACTCCGAGGCTTCTAGCAGCAAGCGCATACGCTGGTTGGTTTCGTTTAGCTTGTCTTCTACATATTTCTGATCGCTAGTGTCGAATAAAAATGCCTGTACTGAAACCAAACTACCATCGTCGTTAAAGCTGGCAGTAGAAATCATACTCACCCATATGGTGCGGGTGGGAGCAGACACCTTCAGCCTGCACACATGGCTTTCTACCCCTTCCATGTGTGCCTGCATCGCAAACGTGAAATCAGCATCAGACTGATCGCACATTAAATCAATTAGCTCGATATTCCCGTTTAACAGGTCGGCCGCCTCTGCACCTAACACGGCGCGGGCATTTTTAGAGATGTATACAAGCTTTAAAGAATTAGCAAAATTCCATGTGGCCAGCACAATAGGCGACTTTTCAATAAGCCCATGCTCGCGTTTAAGCATCTCATGCTCTCGGGACAAAGCAATGTGTTTGCTAACTAAAGCGCCTATCCTTTTTAATAAAGTAAGGTTCTCGTTCTCAATCTTTCTAGGTTGGTTGTCAATTAAACACACCGCACCAATGGTCTCACCATCAACATCAATAGGAGTACCCGCATAGAAGACGACTTTATTGTCGTTAATTAGAATGGGATTGCGGGCAAAGCGCTCATCCTCATTAGCATCAGATACGACTAATGCTTCGCCTGAGTCGACTACGCGATTACAAAACGCATGCTCCCTTGGAATAGTTTTAATATCTGTACCGTGGCATGCCTTAATCACTTCTTCATGCCTACCTACAATTCCAAGTAACGCGATAGGTACATTGTATGCTTCAGCTAGCAGCGTCATTAAATCATCAAGATCTAAATTAAGTTCGCTATTTAGCATGAATGCATCAATGGTTTTCAGTCGTTTGCTGTCGTCCAAGTTTAACGTCTCTTAGGCGGATTCTATTATAAAAGTAGTTAGTTATTGGCTAAATACCAGTTTATAAGCCCAGCAATTAGTCTTAACCAAACCGCTGTTGTCGTTAGTTAAAAGTTTGATACGAGTTTTGGGTAATAAAGGTGCGCTTTTCGCTATTCATTGGCACTATTTTTCACTAGCATAGCGTTATTGTAAAACAAGCTGTTTGTCATTCATGGAACATTCAACACCGCTCGAATTTTTGCCTTTTAGCGAACAATTGTCGCCCTATTTTAATTCTATAAATAGAGAATGGATCACATCGATGTTTGTTCTTGAACCTGTTGACGAAGGTGTTATTTCTCGTCCTAAAGAATTTATTATCGACAAAGGCGGGTACATTTGGTTTGCTAAACACCCTACCTTAGGCATAGTTGGCACATGTGCCCTGGCGAAAAAGTCTGATGGCGTATTTGAACTCACCAAAATGGGAGTTGTGTCCAACGTTCGCGGCTTAAAGGTAGGAGAGAGGTTATTGCAGCATGTGCTGACTGAGGCACCTTCTATTGCTTTCAATACATTATTTTTATTGACCAATAAAGACTGCGAAGCCGCCATCCATTTATACGAAAAAAACGGATTTACGCATTGCGCCGACATTATGGATAAATACGGAAGCGCCTACGAAAGATGTAATGTTGCTATGCGCTATATTCGTTAAATTTGCGCCCATATTCGATACGTAAACCGAATGCTTAGGCTGCCCTTCACCAGCCTAAGTAAAGGAACGTAAACTCGTTGTACCACATCCCGTTTACGCGTTTAAAACAAGACGCCACTGGTTTTGTGATACACTATTACCGTTTTTATTTCATAGGATGACAGAATTCATGTCGTGGATGCGCAAAGCCTTTTTATCGGTATTTCATTATCCTGTTAAGTTGCTCGTCAAAGCACACAGTATTCCGGTGAATGTCGATTCAGAGCTTGGTATTGATAAAGAAAAGCCGATGGTATATTTGCTGCCAACTAATTCGGTGACCGACCAGCTTGCACTCAAGATGTCGACAGAAGCACTAGGGCTTCCCGATCCTACAGCAACACTTTCCCTAGCAGGTAGAGAGTACCCATCAACACTTTTCTTGAGAAAAACGCAGCCGCTATTCCGCTCAAGTGCAGATAACACTGGTATTGCCGATGTGTTCACCGACTTATTTCATCTGCACAGAGATCATCAAAACCTAGACCTTCAGGTGGTTCCTGTATTTGTGACCTGGGGACGAACGCCAGGTAAAGGTAAACCGGGTTTAGGTGATCTAATTACGTATAAAGCGGCACCCAGCTGGCTTCGAAAATTGTTTATTGTACTGTTTTTAGGCCGCGACAATTTTATCAATTACTCAAAAGCGGTTTCTGCACGCACCATGGCTAATCAGCACGGGAGCGATCAAAGCATAGCGCAAAAACTTGTAAGAGTAGCAAGCACTCACTTTCAGCGTAAGCGCCAAAGTATGACGGGCCCCACGCTTTTAGAACGTCAGGAGCTCAACAATAGTGTGTTAGGTTCTGATGCAGTTCGCAGGGCGATGGCGGAAGAGTCTCGCGGCAAAAAAATCTCTCACGAAAAAGCCAAGGAACGCGCCAAAACATATATCACTGAAATTGCTGCAGACTATCGCGAAGGGCTGATTAGATTTGGTGACAGAATTCTTACCCGTATTTGGAATAAAATTTATAACGGTATCAGCGTGGGTCACGCAGAACGAATTCGAGAGCTGGCTGCTAACGGTCATGAAATTATTTATGTTCCATGCCACCGCAGCCACATGGACTACTTACTTTTAACCTACGTTATCTATCACGAAGGCATGGTCACGCCACATATCGCTGCGGGGATAAACTTAAATTTTTGGCCTGTAGGCAAGATATTCAGAAGAAGCGGGGCATTTTTCTTAAGGCGAAGCTTTGCAGGAAACAAACTATACACGGCAGTATTCAGAGAGTACTTGGAATTACTGTTTAATAAAGGTTATTCCGTTAAATACTACCCTGAAGGCGGCCGCAGCCGCACAGGCAGACTAATACCCCCCAAAACAGGTATGCTTGCAATGACCATTCAGGCCATGCTGAAAGGTGTAAATCGCCCAGTAAGTTTGGTACCCGTTTATATTGGTTATGAAAACGTGATGGAAGTGAAGAGCTATTTGAACGAGCTGAAGGGGTCGAAGAAGAAAAAAGAATCTAACCTTCAAGTTTTTACGGCTATCAGAAAGCTTAAAAACTATGGTCACGGCTACGTGAATTTTGGTGAGCCCATTCAGCTAAATCAGTTTTTAGAGTCTCACGTGCCTAATTGGCGAGAATGCCGAGATGCAGAGCCTGAAAAGAAACCAGCTTGGTTAACTCCAGCGGTTAACGAGCTTGCTAATAATGTAATGACCCGCATCAACCGCGCAGCGGCCTTGAACGGAATGGCCCTGGTGTCACTATGCTTACTGTCTTCAAAAACCCAGACTATGAGTGAGTCTGAACTTAAGCAAGCAATGAGCGATTTTATAGACCTATTTAAACGTGCGCCGTTCAGCGCAGATGCAACCATCCCAGATGCCTCTGCTGAAACCTTGTTAAGCGATACTCTACAGCTTGGCCGATTCGATATTACCGAAGACGACTATGGCAAACTCATCAGTCCACAGCCAAAATCTGCGGTCTATCTCACTTATTACCGCAATAACATTTTGCATTTATTTGCTATTCCGGGGCTGATCATGGCTTCTGTTTTTGCCAAAAAAGGCATCAGCAAAAACAAGGTATTTGAACTTATCGCATCGCTGTATCCTCTGTTGCAGAAAGAGTTGTTTCTCCACCTTACTCAAGATGAAGCCCTTGCACACACAGACGCGTTAATAACAACGCTGTTAGACAATGGCTTACTGCGAGAAGTTGATGGAGAATTGCTTCCTCCTGATGCTCACTGTAAGCAGTTTCATTCTGCCTGGCTTCTTAGCCGCTGCATGCAGGAAACATTACAGCGTTATGCTGTCGTATTGACTATTTTAGACAAAGAGAAGTCGATTAGCCGCGGTGCTCTTGAGCGAGCTAGTAAAAAAGTGGCAGAGCGCCTCTCTGCGCTCTACGGTTTGAGTTCGCCTGAGTTCTATGACAAAAATGTATTGTCTAGTTTCATTAGTGCTCTTAAAGATAATCACTGGTTGGACTCAGAAGATGACGGTAGCCTGAAGTATTCTGAAGAATGCGAAGCGCTTCGCGAAGACGTTATGGCATTGATTTGGCCTGAAATGATGCAGCATTTAGAGAACGTTGCATTACATTCAGATAAAGACTAAGTTTTTGTCGAAAAGAGGAGGCTCTTATACTGCTCCAGAGTAAGCAAATGCTTTGCCTGAAGCAGTATAAGAAGTAACCGTTGCGCTAAAAGCGAGTTTTCTTACTATCAGTTTTGCTAAATATCATTCAGGTTGTGATAAGAAGAAACGATAAGCTGGGTTATCTGTCACTTCCTCAACTTTGTAGCCTAATTCCACTACGTGCTGGTTGAAGGCCTCTCGGCTATCGGGTGCAATATCAAAACCCACCAGCACCAAACCTTCAGCAGCACCATGATTGCGATAGTGGAACAAAGTAATATTCCATTGCTCGCCCAAGGTGTTTAAGAAATTCAACAATGCCCCTGGACGCTCAGGAAATTCGAAGCTAAACACCTGTTCGTTCAAAATGCTTGGCGGTCTTCCGCCAACCATATGGCGAACATGTAGCTTTGCTAATTCATTGTTTGACAGATTAAAGCAATCGTAACCTTTGTTCTCTAGGTCGCCCTGAAGTTCGGCAAACTCCTTCTGCCCACCCTTTAGCTTTACACCTACAAATATATGGGCTTCACTGTCGCTAGCGTAACGATAATTGAACTCGGTGATCGCTTTTGCGCCAACACATTCACAGAACTGCTTGAAGGCGCCTTTGCTCTCTGGAATTTTAACGGCAAATACCGCTTCTTTTTGCTCACCTAACTCACAGCGCTCTGAAACATAACGCAAAGTATGAAAATTGATATTGGCTCCGCATAAAATACCGCCTAAAACCTTGCCTTTTAAATCGTGTTCTTTGGCATATTTTCTAATGGCCGCAACCGATAAAGCGCCAGCAGGTTCAGCAATAACGCGGGTGTCATCAAAGATATCTTTAATAGCGCCACAAATTTCATCATTGGTAACCGTAATAGTTTCATCTACAAGGCGGTTACACAGTCTGAAGGTTTCTTGGCCCATCACTTTTACCGCCACGCCATCGGCAAAAATACCGACGCTGTCTAATTCCGTTGGCGTACCAGCTTCCCGCGCTTTAATAAAGCAGGCAGATTCTTCTGACTCAACCGTCACAATTTTTATGCTGGGCTTTAGCTGCTTCAAATACACTGCGATACCGGCCGCCAAACCACCGCCGCCAACAGCAACGAATAAGATGTCGATATTGGGGTTTTGCTCTAACAGCTCTCGCGCTACTGTACCTTGCCCGGCAATAACATCAGGATCGTCAAAGGGTGGAACGAAGGTGTATCCAAACTCTTCACACAATGCCTTAGCATGGCCATTTGCCTGGTCGAAACTTGTGCCATGCAGTACCACATCCACACTGTCTCCGCCAAAGCGGCGTACTGCGTCAATCTTGATGTCCGGCGTTGTTTCAGGCATCACTATCGTTGCCTTAATTCCCTTCATCTTGGCGCTGTAGGCCAGACCTTGTGCGTGGTTACCAGCACTAGCCCCAATAACACCCGCATTAAGCTGCGCATCCGACAGAGAGTTAATTCGATTATAGGCACCGCGAAGCTTAAAACTCTTTACTGGCTGCTGATCTTCGCGCTTTAAAAATATGTCGTTACCAAGTTCAGCAGATAGCAAAGACATATAAGAGAGTTCGCTGGCCACTGCAACATCATAAACAGGGGCCAGTAATATCTTCTTTAAATACTCGTGGTCGCTTACACTCATAACCCTTCCAATTTTTTCACATCGCGCACTGCACCTTTATCGGCACTAGTTGCAAGAGCAGCGAACGTCTTCAAAGATGTAGACACTTCGCGAACGCGATCTTTTGGACGCCATGGGGTATCGCTAGCTTCCATTTTTGCACGGCGCTCAGCGAGTTCTTCGTCGCTGATGACAATATTAATGGAGCGATTGGGGATATCGATTTTGATCTTATCGCCATGTTCAACCAAGCCAATACCGCCGCCACTTGCCGCCTCTGGCGAGCAGTGTCCAATAGATAGCCCGCTGGTGCCACCACTAAAGCGTCCGTCTGTTACCAAAGCACAGTGCTTACCTAATCCCTTAGACTTTAAGTAAGACGTTGGGTAAAGCATCTCCTGCATACCTGGGCCACCGCGTGGGCCTTCATAGCGAATGAACACAACATCACCTGCTTTTACTTCATCGCCTAAAATACCGGCTACAGCATCATCTTGGCTTTCATAAATTCGCGCCGTACCTTCGAAAGTCAGTATCGACTCGTCAACGCCTGCGGTTTTAACAATACAGCCATCTTCAGCCACATTGCCGTAAAGGACTGCTAGCCCACCTTCTTGGCTAAATGCATTTTCTATTGAGCGAATACAGCCTTGCTCTCGGTCGGTATCTGCATCGTCCCAGCGGCAACTTTGACTGAACGCCTTGGTCGTGCGAATACCAGCAGGGCCTGCGCGGAAAAACTCAATGGCTTTGTCATTTTCCGGATTAGTAATATCCCAATCGCTGATGACTTCAGTAAGTGGCTTGCCCAGCACGTGGTTAACATCGGTGTTTAACAAACCCGCTTTATTCAGCTCGTTGAGTATGCCAATAACACCACCTGCGCGATGTACATCTTCCATATGATACTGAGGTGTAGCAGGCGCGACCTTACATAGGTGAGGCACTTTTCTCGACAGGCGATCGATATCGTCCATGGTAAAAGGTACTTCACCTTCCATGGCCGCTGCGAGAAGATGCAATATGGTATTGGTCGACCCGCCCATGGCAATATCTAAGCTCATAGCATTTTCAAAAGCGCTGAAATTGGCAATATTGCGTGGTAGCACGCTTTCATCATCATCGCCATAGTAACGTTTGCACAACTCAACAATTTGCTCGCCGGCTTTCTTAAACAAACCTTCTCGGTCTGCGTGGGTTGCCAACATTGAGCCATTACCCGGTAGCGATAAACCAAGCGCCTCAGTTAAGCAGTTCATTGAATTGGCTGTGAACATTCCCGAGCACGAGCCACATGTTGGGCATGCTGAGCGTTCTATCTCATCGGAGTCGGCGTCACTTACCTTATCGTCGGCGGCGGCAACCATGGCATCAACCAAATCTAGTTTGATCAGTTGGTCGGACAGTTTCGTTTTACCTGCCTCCATCGGGCCACCGGACACAAACACTACTGGAACGTTCAGGCGCATAGAGGCCATTAACATTCCTGGAGTTATTTTGTCGCAGTTAGAAATACATACAATGGCGTCTGCGCAATGGGCATTAACCATGTACTCAACTGCATCGGCAATAATTTCACGAGACGGCAAGCTATAAAGCATTCCGCTGTGGCCCATGGCAATACCGTCGTCCACCGCGATAGTATTAAATTCCTTGGCTACGCCACCCGCGGCTTCAACGCTACGAGCGACTAATTGCCCCATATCTTTCAGATGCACATGCCCAGGCACAAACTGCGTGAATGAATTGGCAATAGCAATAATAGGCTTTCCGAAATCAGAATCCTTCATGCCTGTGGCGCGCCATAGAGCGCGAGCACCAGCCATATTTCTACCTTGCGTGGTGGTTGCAGAACGTAACTTGGGCATAAATCCCTCCCGTTGATATGGTCAAACGAAAAATAAGTGTCAGCAAGATTAACTTACCGATTTACTATGCTGTATTTTATTGCAGTAAGAGGCGGCTTGCGTTTTGCTAGGGCCTGCATAATTAAAATATTCTTACTGGCAACTCTAAAAATGTATCTGGCAAGCCTTTGTAATGTGATGCCGAAAGCTGGCAGACGAGTTGAGTTTCTTAAAAAACTGCTGCACTGGCTTTTATAATAGACGACTCACAAAATAGGCGTTGCTAATATCGATAGAAAAGGTCGCAAAAAAGTTACCGTTACGGCGCTCTTTTTAGTGATAAACTTGACGTGCTACTGGCCCTTTACAGACAGTAGCAATGAATGAGATGTTATTCAGCGAGGGTTATGGCGGCCCTCTTAACGCGCTTTACGCATGTATAGTGTTTTTTATCGCAGTGGCCGCTGCGACAATCACGGGCAAAGAAATATCATAAAACCCGACACTGAATCAAGTATTTTGCGGGTTAGCGAGCGATTTAACGCTACTTTTTTATATTTTTAGATTTTTAATTCGCAGAGAAAAGGCTGGCATACATGTTTGATTGGTTTCATTGGCTCAACCTCGCCGGGGTAGCTGTATGCGCAATCTCTGGCACTTTGATGGCTTACCAAAAGCGTATGGACGGTTTTGGGGTCATTGTGCTGGCTAGTGCTACTGCTATTGGTGGCGGCACGCTTCGCGATGTTATGTTAGACGTTCCCGTGTTTTGGATTGCCGATACAGACTACTTATACACCACACTAGTTGCAGCATTTATTCCTATTCTGTGGCTTCGTATTAGCCCACGGTTTCCCTTTCATTACCTGCTCATCGCCGATGCTTTTGGGCTCGCACTATTTAATGTGGTAGGCATTGAAAAGGCGCTGGCAAATGAGACGGGGATGGCCGTTGCCGTGGCTATGGGTACCATTACGGGTGTTTTTGGTGGCTTATTACGAGATGTCATTTGCCGAGAAGTGCCGCTTGTTTTGAATGGAGAACTTTACGCGATGACCTGTATTGCTGGTGGTGTTGCTTACGGAATAGCACACTTCTTCGGCCTTGCTACACAGTGGTGTGGCATTAGCGCGCTTATTATTACCGTATTATTGCGCTTGGGCAGCATGCGCTGGCATTGGCAGCTCCCTGTATTTTATAAAGAGCACCATTAACGCTTTTACCACACGAGCACTACAAACTAGTTAGTGCTCTAGCAGCAATAATAATATCTTAACTTATCAATTACATATTCTCCCCTTAAGTACAGTTTTCAAGATAACCAACCCCGCTTACACTAATGATAAGTTTAATCGCAAGGAGCGAATAGCTGTGTGCTCTCAACCTTGTAAACATTGTTGGAGCGTGTGGATGAGTATGGCAGTGGTGAAAACATTTGCGGGGCAGGGGTTATCTGCGCCAGAAATTTCGGTGGAAATTCACCTAGCTAACGGTTTGCCTGCATTTCAGCTAGTGGGTATGGCAGAAACGAGTGTTAAAGAAGCCCGCGAACGCGTGCGAAGCGCATTAATTAACAGCGGCTTCGACTTTCCCGCCAAACGGATAACAGTTAATTTAGCTCCTGCAGATATTCCTAAGTTCGGAGGCCGATTTGATTTACCCATTGCGGTGGGTATTTTAGTGGCTTCTGGTTACCTCTCAGACACCAGTTTGCTAAATATCGCTTTTGTTGGAGAACTTGCACTAAACGGCGAAATAAAGCCCGTAGGGGGTCTTATCCCCGTTGTTATCGCAGCGGCAAATGAAGATATCCCCCTTATTTACCCGGGAGATAACGATGTAGAAGCTGCGTTAGTATCGCACGCAGCTCGACTGCCCGCTTTTGATTTGCTCTCTGTTTACGAGCATTTAAGTGGCAATAAAAAACTGCCAGTTGGACAACCATTTACGCCTTCCTCCTCGACAATCAATAACCTTGGGTGGGACGATATCATTGGCCAAGAACAAGCTAAGCGAGCACTTATCATTGCAGCTTGCGGAGCACATAATTTGTTAATGGTAGGCCCACCTGGTACAGGAAAAAGCTTACTGGCAAGCCGTATGCTGGCTTTATTGCCGCCTCTCACCGAAGAAGAGGCTCTTGAAGTTGCTTCTGTATACTCGGTAAAAGGCGAAAAACTTAACCCCGAAAAGTTTATGCATAGGCATTTGCGTTCCCCGCATCATACTAGCTCTGCTGTTGCATTGACTGGAGGTGGCTCTCAGCCCGTTCCAGGCGAAATATCCTTAGCCCACAACGGGATACTTTTTCTAGATGAATTGCCTGAATTTGGCCGTAAAGCATTAGACGTGTTGCGCGAACCTCTAGAGACCGGTGATGTACATATCTCTCGAGCATCTGGCAGCGCGACTTACCCTGCAAACTTTCAGCTTGTGGCGGCAATGAACCCAAGTCCAACCGGCGATATAGACGATAACCGCCTATCTCCCCAGCAACAGCTTAACTACCTCAATAGACTCTCGGGGCCGCTGTTAGACAGAATAGATATTCAAGTGGAAGTGCCTCGATTACCAGAATACGACCTACCTTCGGCCAAAAAAAGTACCGATGACTCTATTCACGCTGTAAAAAAGGACGTTGCAGAAACCCGTCATATACAGCTTATGAGGCAGGGCAAACCTAATGCTGCGCTCAATGCTGCAGAGCTTGCTTCTGCGTGTAAGGTAAGCGATAGCGACCTTAATTTTTTAAAGGCTGCAGCCAAACAGCTAAACTTATCTATGCGCGTTTTTCATCGTACCTTGAAAGTAGCCAGAACCATTGCCGATCTCAACCGCGAAGATAATGTAACCCGTGCTCACATTAGTGAAGCGTTAGGATACAGAGCCTTAGACAACCTTATAAAACAATTGAGTAGCTGTTAGCTAACGCACATCGAGTTTTAGAAAAGCATCAATTAATGGCTCGTGCTGCTTACTTTGCAGACAGCATAAACCGAGCGCATAAGGCTCTATGTCATCTACCTGAATTTGCGTAACAGCACTGGCCATGCTTGAGTGATCTAACACTACTTTAGGCACAAACCCCACGCCGCACTCTAAGGCCACCATACTCACAATTGCCTCGTTACCACCGACATAAGCATAGACGTTAGGGCGAATACCGTGCTCTGCAAACCAATGATAAGCAGTGCGCCGAGTCGGCCCTGTTTCCGGCATAATGACTTTATGGCGTATCCAATCGAGCTGATTCAACTGAGTCAAACGCCATTCTCGGGGAGCTATTAACACCAACGGAACATCGTCAAGCGCGGAAAAATGCAGATCAGTAGGCATATCCGGAGTGTAAATAGCGATAGAAAGGTCGCATTGTTTGCTTTTTACTTTTTCTATCGCTAGCGCGGGGTCACCCGTAATTAGGCGTATATCTACGCCGGGATGTTGCTCCCTAAATTGACGAAGCATATTGGGCAAATGGCTTTGACTGGCCGTTACCGAGCAAAAAACACTTATCTCGCCTTGTAACGCTTCACTGTCCTCTCGTAAATCTATTTTGAGCTGCTGCCAATCTTTTAAAGCTTGTTTAGAAAAAGCCAACAGCTTGTGTCCACTGTGAGTAAGTGCCACCTTTCTGTTATCGCGCTTAAACAAAGTGCAGCTCAAATCGTCTTCAAGCCTTTGAATAACGCGACTTAGCGTAGACGGAGAAACATACATGGCTTCAGCAGTATCACCAAAATGTAAGCTAGTGGCCAAATGATTGAAGAGTTGAAGACTACGAAAATCCATAACGTTTCACTATTTGCAATATTATCTTGCAAATATATCATTTTCCAAAACAAAAGAAATCTTTTAATCTTCTCAGCAAGTCGTCATAGACGAGGTCTATCGACACCATGACGGTGTTTGATATTGACAAAAATGAATGTTGTTCGGAAATTTTTATGGCTAATTATTTCAATACCCTATCACTACGCCAGCAGTTAGACCAGCTTGGCCGCTGTCGCTTCATGGCACGCGATGAATTTGCTGACGGTTGTCAGTTTTTAAAAGATAAGAAGGTCGTCATCGTAGGGTGCGGCGCACAAGGTCTTAACCAAGGCCTGAACATGCGTGATTCTGGGTTAAACGTTGCTTATGCTCTGCGTCAAGCAGCTATCGATGAACAACGCGATTCTTACAAGCGCGCATCGGGCAATGGTTTTACCGTTGGTACATACCAAGAGTTAATTCCTGATGCTGACCTAGTGTATAACCTTACACCAGACAAACAGCATGCTAGCGTTGTCGAAGCGGTTATGCCACTTATGAAAAAAGGTGCAACACTTAGCTACTCTCACGGTTTCAATATTGTTGAAGAGGGTCAGCAGATCCGCAGCGATATTACTGTAGTTATGTGTGCTCCAAAGAGCCCTGGCTCTGAAGTACGTGAAGAATATAAGCGTGGTTTTGGTGTACCGACACTAATCGCGGTTCACCCAGAAAACGACCCTGAAGGTAAAGGTTGGGACACGGCTAAAGCACTTGCGAGTGCAACTGGCGGTGACAGAGCGGGCGTACTCGAGTCTTCATTCGTTGCCGAAGTTAAGTCTGACCTTATGGGTGAGCAGACAATTTTGTGCGGTATGCAACAAGTTGCAGCTGTGCTGGCCTTTGAAAAAATGGTGGAAGACGGTATTGATGCAGGTTACGCCGGTGCACTTATTCAGTACGGCCTAGAAGCTATTACTGAAGCACTTAAGATTGGCGGCGTTACTAATATGATGGACCGTTTATCTAATCCAGCAAAACTGAAAGCCGCTGAGCTTTCCGACCAGCTTACAGATTTACTTCGTCCGCTATTTGAAAAGCATCAGGATGACATCATTAGCGGTGAATTCTCTCGCACTATGATGGAAGACTGGGCAAACGGCGACGCTAACCTTCTGAAATGGCGTGAAGAAACTGGCGAGACCGCTTTTGAAAATGCGCCAACTTACGAGGGTGAAATTAGCGAACAAGAATTCTTTGACCACGGCATTCTTTTAGTTGCCATGATCAAATGCGGCGTAGAGGTTGCCTTCGACGTTATGGTTGAGGCAGGCATTCTTCCTGAATCAGCTTATTACGAGTCGCTACACGAAACACCCCTTATTTCAAATACCATCGCACGTAAGCGTTTATATGAAATGAACGTGGTTATCTCAGATACTGCAGAATATGGAAACTACTTGTTTGCGAATGCAGCAATTCCAATTTTGCGTGAAAGCTTTATGCCTACTATCGATACTTCAGTGATAGGTAAAGGTTTGCCAGCTATCTCTAACCAGGTAGAGAATAAACGCCTAGTTGAAGTAAACGATGCTATCCGCTCACACGGCGTGGAATCAGTAGGAAAAATCTTGCGTGGCTACATGACTGACATGAAAGCTATAGTAGTGTAAGACAGTAGTTAGGACAGTTTCTGTCGTTAGGTGCTTAAACTAAGCCCTTTTGCCCGACCATTTTGGTCGGGCTTTTTTATTTTTACACGCCGTATTTTCTCACTTTTTCAGCAAACCGAACCGCAACATACGCCAAAGCAAAAAATACAGAAAAACCGATACCAATAGGCATGAGGTTTCCTACTAAAAAGCTATCAATAAACAGTGCAACAGGTACTGAGAAAAGACTGGAGAACGACCCAATAATTGCGGCACCTAAACCCGCCATTTCGCCAAGTGGCTGCATAGCCATGGCGTTTAAGTTGCCAAACAGAATACCGACGAAGAAAAAGCCGACAAACATTACAGATACGGTGAGTACTAACGGCGGTAAGCCATCAAACGCTAATAATATAGCTAAATAAACAATAGCAAACCCGTTTACCCCTTTGAGTGCAAATCGGCAAAGCTTTCTCATGCCAAATCGCATTACCATTTTACCATTAAAATACGACGCTAAACCTATGGAGAAAGCAAGCGTTGCAAAGATATAAGGGAACATATCGCCTACATTGTAGTACACCTGAAATATGGTTTGAGAGGCACTCAAATATGCCAAAAACGAACCAAAAATGCATCCCATCGCGAATGTGTAGCCCATCACTGCAGGATGAGTAAGAACATACTTAGAAGAGATAAAAAGCTGTGCCCAAGAGAATACTTTGCGCTTATTTCTAGGTAGCGTTTCTCCTTGACGAGAAAAGAACCAAATACCCGCCATGGTGGCAACAATAAGAAAGAGTGTAAAAATATGAAACCAAGAAAACAAGTCCATAACCGTTTGCCCGATAATAGGGGCGAGCATTGGCACTAAAATAAATACCATCATGATGAACGACATGACCCGCGCCATCGAGTCTCCCACATACAGGTCGCGAATAATTGCCATTGAAGCAATGCGTGGCCCAGATACTCCAAATGCTTGAATGACTCTTCCCACCAGCATGGTTTCCAATGAATTCGCCGACATACAGACAAAAGTGCCAATTGCAAAAATACATAGCCCTACAAGAATAGTTAGCCTGCGGCCGCGACTATCTGAGAAAGGGCCGAAAAATAATTGCCCAAAGGCCATACCAACAAAGAAGACTGTGACAATAAGGTGGGTATGGTGGGGTTGCTCTACATTTAAGGATTCACCAATTTGCAAAAGCGCTGGCAGCATAGCGTCGATACTGAGAGCCACCAGCGATGTCATGGTGGCCATCAGTGCAACAAATTCAACAATACCTAAAACCGGCTTTTGAACAACTGCCGTATCTTGCGATACGCCATTATTTTCTTGGGGCATAATCTCTCTAATATGAATACAGTATCTGACAGTCTTTACTGCTATTACTTCTTAGCTTTGCTCTCGCGCTTAACATTGAAACAGCGAAAGCTCGTCTAACAGTTAAAATAGACAGACACTAAGGGGAATGAAAAAGCACGACTGGTTCGCGCCTGAAAGCCTGAATCTACGTGAGATAGTATACCGCAATATTGATTAAAAAGCCGCCAGCATTGCTTACACCTATCGCAGTTACTGGCAACTTAGTCGGTTAGTTATGCTCAAACATTAATATAAATTGAGCTGCTACTAAATACTTTTACTTCGTGAGGTAAGTGTTCAAGAATTCATCCATTTCCTGAAAGAGTCGATGCCTGTTGCGCTGAATGGAAAGAAAGTGATTGCCGTTTTCTAATTCGACATACTTGTACGTTTTATCCAAATCGTCTAGTTCATCCCTCATATACCGGCTTTGTCGCACTCTCACAACACGGTCTTCTTCACCATGCACTAATAAAATAGGGGTTTTAATACCTTCTGCATTGTAATAAGGAGAGCGAGCTTCTAAATCATCAAAGTCATCACCTATCTGATTTTTCACAAACTCATTGTTTAAAAACCTACGAGCGCTTAACACCAAATGCTTCAAAGAACTCACCCCTGCAAAGCTCACCGCGCATTTGAATAAATTTGGCGTTTTTACGGTCGCCATAAGTGCGGCGTAGCCACCGTAGCTAGCGCCCACAATGCACATATTGTCTTTTTCAGCATGCCCTTGCTCTACCATCCAATGTGCAGCGTCAGTGATATCGTCTTGCATCGTTAAACCCCAGCCTTTCATTTGACTTTGGGCAAAACTATAGCCGTAGCCCTGCGAGCCTCTAAAGTTGGGTCTAAGCACTGCATAGCCTTTACTTGTGAAGTACGCAGTCCAGTAATCGAAACCACTAAAATCGCGAGCACCAGGGCCTCCATGAGGATGAATAATAGTTGGGAAAGGCCCTTCTCCCTTTGGCAAAGTGAGATACGCCTCTACCGACACACCGTCTCTCGCTTTATAGGAAATAAGCTTGTGCGGAGAAAGTTTCGAGGTGTCGATTTGTGAATACTGATGGAAGAGAACATCTAATTGCCCCTCGTCCCTGTTTCCAAGTAGAAATACGCCAGGCAACGTATCCGATTCTGAATAGACAAGGTACGTTTTCTCATCATCACTGAAGCTCACCAAAGTATTAGTATAATCTGGCAAGCTCTGGTCTAAACCTTTTTGCAACGCAACATAGCGCTTATCCCAGTAATGACGTCCGTCGTGCCTAACACCAATCGCATCATTGGTAAGAGGCGAGTAGATGAGGCTTCCGTTGACGTCGTAACCATCATCCGAATACACTTCTGTGCTTTCATTTGTCTTTAAATTCAGCTTATAAACTGCTTTGAAGTCTCCTTTATAACCTCGGTAATAAAGAATATTTGGATCAAGTGCAAACCCCATTGGGTACTCACCTTTTTCCGTCATTGCATTATATGAAAACAGTGTTTTCCAGTTATCGCCGTCCTTGAGAAGTACTTCCCGCTCTCCAGTATCATAATCCAGAGAAACACCTATGCGAACGTTATGCTGACGGTCTGTAATCCAGTCTCTTATACCTTTTTTTCCACGAACGATTCGGCTTAAACCTCCCGTATTTACGTTGACCTTATAAACAGAAGGGAGACCAAGTACTTCGGCATCAATTGATATGAGAATATGTTCCGGATCATTTGGCATCCAATCGATTACTTCATCTTGAAACTGCGGGGTGTGAGTAGGGTTACCCGCTCTGCTATTTAACCGTTTCCAATGAATAAGGTTAAATACCCCTTTTCCCCCTGCATCAAAACGTACGCTCAATAATCGGGTGTCTTTAACTTTGGTTCTGCCTCGTCGAGACTGATACACAGCGCTAACAATCAAACGTTCATTGTTCACCCACTTATACCAGTTAATATGCACTTTCTCGTTGTCTGTCTTTAACAGAAAGTGTTTCTCTCCCTCTTTAAAGTCGTACGTCGCCAGCATGCTAAGTTCTTCAGGGCTTGTAACATTTTGTACAAAGGCCACTTTAGTACCGTCAGGCGATAATGCGGGAGTTCCATAGGCTGGAAGCGCACTGAAGTCTCGATAGTTAAATGGCTGCTCCGATTGAGCGACTACACGAATAGAGATTACTACTAAAACGCAGAAAATAATGAAGCGATAGAGGATAAAAGATAGGTTAAATTGCATTACATTCCTTTGTTATTAATATGCGATATGTATAGGTCTTTACAACCTAATGTTAACTTCAACAGCGTCAGAGTAAATACTTATCGCTCTATTCACACTCACTATACGTATTAAATGTGTTACACAGTGCTAGAAAGGCAAAAGGTGACAAAGCGCCCCCGTCTTTTTAGTTTAAGTAACGCAAATTTTTAATGGCTCATCGCGCAATTCAGATGAGAAATATAAATATGGTATGCTGTCACTGGATATGATTTGCAGCGTATTCGTAACACAAACGAAGGGAAATCAGGAGCGTCAGCCGTTATAATACTTCGGCAAGTATTCGTAAACTTCCATTTAACGGTAAGTTGGCTTGAATACTTTTATCGAGCGAGCCCGTATACCGAACCAATGCTTTAAGGATCTTGCACTTAAATGCCCTCTATTACTGTAGAAATTAACCTTCTACTGCGATGTTTTTTTATCTGGTCAACATGCTGCCGCGTGCACATACGAAACAGTTTTGCCCTCGTGCGTGCTTTTTTTAACGCTATGCCTAAATTTGCTGCCGCTCTCTCTCTCGCACTGGCGCTAGGGCATGCTTCAGTAAATGCCCAGAGCGAAATTTCATATTCAATATCTGGCGTTGAAGACAGCAAGGTGAAAGAAAATATTCGAGTTCACCTGAATAATTTAGATGTAGAAAAGTCTTTGCTAAGCGACCCTTACTGGCAAGAAGAAGTAGCTGAGACCGTAGCCAAGGCGGTACAGCCCTTCGGTTACTACAATAGTGAAACGGCAATTGCACTTAACGGTGAAAATAGTGTCAAGGTAACGGTATCTCTTAATAAACCGCTCATCGTCAACAAAGTTACCCGAGAGATTATCGGCGAAGGTCGCACAGACAATAACTTTCGTTCACGCTTTAACGCCTTTAAGCTTAAACAGGGAGATGTTCTAAATCAGCCCGTTTATGAGGCATTTAAATCATCAATGTTTAACTATGCGCTATCTCATGGCTATTTTGACTTTTTCTGGCAGGCCACGCGCCTCGATTTAGTAAGAGAAGAAAAACAGGCGAACATTCTGCTAATTGCACAAAGCGGCCCACAGTACCACTTTGGCGATGTAAAAATAGTGGGGGACGACAAAGCGAAAGCCATTATAAAACGCCTGATGCCATTTAAACCTGGCGAACCATACTCATCATCAACTCTTAGTGATTTCAATCGCAGTTTGAATCAGTCAGGGTATTTTAGCCGTGTTATTGCGCGGCCTGTTGTAAGCGATGCAGATGGCCTACGAGTTCCAATTGAAGTGTCTCTTCTGCATCGTCCGTCAGACTCATTCAATGTGGCACTAGGCGCCGCTACAGATACAGGACCAAGAATTAGTCTTGGCTGGGAGCGCCCTTGGGTTAATAGCCTTGGCCACTCAATGAACGCTGATATTTTTGTCTCAAAGCCCGAACAATCAGTATCTGCAGATTACCGCATACCGATGAAGAATATCACTCGCGACTATGTGAGCTTTGAGACCGGCTATCAATTTATAGAATTCAGCAATACGTCGTTCGAAAGTGAAACCCTTTCTTTATCTGCACATCGCTATTGGCAAGACGATGGTTCTCCTTGGCAGCAAGATGGATCTATTACTTATTTGCGAGAAACGTACGACCAGGGCTCGCTGAATACCAATACTACATCCCTTGTTCTGCCAGGATACTCTGTAACCTATCGCAACAAAGACGGTGAACTCGACTTTAACAATGGCGTCTATTTTCAAGTACTTGGGCAAGTAGGTAGAGAAAATGCAGGATCAGACATAAACTTTGCCAAAGCCGTAGTTGAGGGCATGTTGATTACTACATTCAACAATGTTCACCGATTTACTTTTCGCGGAGAATTGGGCGCCATCAGAGCCAATAGATTTGCAGATGTGCCCACGTCACTTAGATTTTATGCTGGTGGCGATCAAAGCGTAAGAGGCTTTGACTTTAGGGACATTTCACCGAAGGCCGAGGTAATCAACCCAGAAACGGGCGAACTTAAAACTGAATCTATTGGCGGTAAATATTTATTCACCTCGAGTGTTGAATATGCTTACCGTATTGCTGATAAATGGCGTATAGCGGCATTTGTCGACGCTGGAACCGCCTCAAACACTACTGATGCTCAGCTTACTTATAGTGTAGGTCCGGGTGTGCATTGGCTTTCGCCCATTGGCCCAGTAAGAGTGTATATTGCCCGCGGTTTTGCACCAGATGAAAACCAGTGGGGCTTCCATCTTTTAATAGGGCCTGAAATATGAAGATGAAAAAGCGCACGCTATCAGCAATTCTGCTTTCTCCCGTTTTCTTTGTGGTCATAGTTTATGCACTGCTAATTAGTCCTTTAGGCGGGCCTGTAGTTAAGTTAATAGCAAACACCTTTGTAGCAAATTTATCGATAAAACAAATTGAAGGCGGGTTCGCTGGGCCGCTAACCATTACTCAAGTAAACTGGCAAAACCCGCAGTGGCGTGTTGAAGTAGGCAGAGTCTATGCCGACGTAACATGGCGATGTGCCTTCGAGCCTAGAGTGTGCATAAACAACTTAGAGGTAGAAAATGCGACGGTAACGCAACTCAAAGCAGCCGCTGATGAAGGTACAGAAGAACAAAGCGAGACCTTTGCACTTCCCATCCCCGTGGATGTTGCTCAGCTTTCGTTACAAAACATTGAAGTTGAAACACTTAGCGTCCAAGTATCGGTAGACACCTTGCTGTTAGAGGATTTTTCTGGCGCCACTCGCATAAAATTTGACACTTTAGAGGTAAATGGCGTTGCTATAGCGCTCAATGAAGCTAAAGACACTAGCGAAGCTACGGGTACAACCGCTAAAAATAGAAGTGATAGTGATTCAAAAACCGTAGAGCAAAATAGCTCGACATTAGATGCTCAAATTCCCACCTCATATTCACTCAATTATACAGTGCCTGAACTACCGATAATCGTAACCCCCATACCTGTAGAATTTGGCGCAGTGCGTATTAATGCGCTGCGCTTTAGCCAAGGCGATATTGAGCAACGTTTACTTGCGCTATCCCTTACTGATACCACGTTTCAGCATTCAGCGCTGCGCATTGAGTCTTTAAATGTTAAGCATGAAAAAGGGCAGGTCTCGGGCTTTATTGATGCAGATTTAAAAGGCAATTACCCACTCGATATCGATTTAACCGGCTACGCATTGATAGACAGCCAGCGCCAAAATATAGAGCTGAACGCTACAGGGGCTTTGGATAATATTGATCTCTCTATTAATGCCAGTGGAATAATCACCGCCAGCACACGCTTATCGACAAACTTACTGTCTGAGTCTCTACCTATTAATTTTGACGCCAATTGGCAAAAACAGTCAATTCCCACCCTAGAGGGCGCAACACTAGACGCAGGCCAAATTTCCGTAAATGGAACCATGGGCGATTACAAAGTGCTGGGCAGCGGTTCTGCGAACTTACCCGACATTGGTGAGATTCCGGTCGCTTTAGATGTAGTGTTAAAAAAGAACAACATCTACGTCAACGAGGCGGATATTTCTGCGTTAGAGGGAAACATAAAAAATACAGGTACGCTGTATTTGAACGACACCGTTGCCTGGCAGGGTAAAACCACCTTAACAAACGTTTCTGCCCAGCAGTTTAACGAATATGCGCCAACCGAGCTGCGAGGGAGTATCGAAAGTATCTTACAATATTCTGAGCGCGGGGGCTTACACGTTAGTTTGCGCGATATTGACATTGCCGGAAAGCTTCAAGATGAGCCGTTGCGCTTAGTTGGTGAAGCAGTATATGCGGGACCAAGTGACTTGCTCGTTACCAATGTGAATATCGAACAAAGCGAAAACCGAATAAAAGCGTTTGCTCAAGTGCTTAATAAACGGCATTTAAATGCAAATATCGATATAGACATAGCGTCGATTAACGCTTTGTATACTGAGGCATCTGGCGCCATAAAGGGCAATATTCAAGCCAGTGGTCCTTGGCAAAATCCATCTACAACCAGCACACTTAACCTCTCAAATGTAAGCGTATCTCCAAACTTAAACAAGCAGGCCGCAGAACAAGGCCCGTTAAACGGCGACGTGTCGATAACCGGCACCTATGAAAGCCATAACGCTGATATAGACCTCACTCTTCCAGAGCATGCCGTTAAAGTTGCCCTGTCGGGAGCATGGAAAAACAATTTATGGAAAGGCAGTATCTCTGAGACACAGCTAAGTATTGCGAATATGCGTTGGCTACTTTCATCGCCATTCAACCTTGAAGTGGGCACTGCGCCGCTCACGGCTAAGATAAGCAGTCACTGTTGGTCATCAAGAGGCGAGGGTGAACTATGTATAGACAACGTGAATTATCAGGAAAATAAAGCAACCTGGGATATTAAAGCCTCGTCACTGCCTGTTGGCTTATGGGCAAACGAGCTTGCCCCTAGTGTAGTGTCAAAAGCATCAAGCGCGTCGCTCACTGTTAAGTCGAAAGGAAGTTACTCAAAGGCTGACCCTATAGACGCTACATTTACTGCTTCACTAAGCTCTGCACAGTGGCAATTAGGCGAAACACGTCCAATAGCGCTAACGATTAATTCTGTTGAAACCTCTGGGGATATTAAGCAAGGCAAATTAACGTCTACCTCTTTAATAGTGAGCGAAGATATCGGAGACGCTACGCTGAAACTTGATACTCGCCCTTTCGACGATAGAAAGCCTCTAGAAGGCACGTTGAGCATGGAAGGGATAGACGTATCGCCATTTAAACCAATATCGCCAGCCATTCGCACCTTAACGGGGTTATTAAACGGAGAGATAGCGCTAAAAGGTTATCTTGACGACCCACAGCTTAACGGTGAGTTAAATATTAAAAACGGAGCCATTGACATTCAAGACACTCCGGTTTCTCTTTCAGACTGGAGCCAATCTATTGTGTTAAACGGTCAGGTTGCCAAATTAGACGGTACTTTCACACTAGGCGGAGGTGACGGAGCATTAACCGGCGAACTGGATTGGTCTGCCAATCCTAGTGCAAAGTTTAGTCTCAAGGGAGATGGCTTTGAGATTCGCCAGCCGAATACGCGTTTAAAAGTGTCACCGAATTTAGACGTTGTTGCTACAAAAGAAAAAATAGATATTTCCGGCGACGTAAATATTCCATGGGCAAGAATTGAAATAGCGTCGCTGCCAGACAGCGCCGTATCGCCATCAAAAGATGTGCACCTACGCGGCGAGCCTCGCAAAGAAGAGCCCCTGGACATCGTCCATGCATCAGTAATGGTGCATATAGACCAAGCCAAAACCGAAGAGGTGAAAGTTGAGGCCTTTGGGCTAACGGCTAGTCTGTATGGTGGGATCCGTATTAATACGCAACCCGCACTCGTGGGCTATGGTGATTTGCAGATTTTAAACGGTCGTTATGTAGCTTACGGGCAAAACTTGATTATTCAAACGGGTGAAATACAGTTTAACGGCCCTATTGGTCAACCTTCATTATTGGTAGAGGCAATACGTAATCCTGCGAAGACTGATGATGATGTAATAGCCGGTATACGTATAGACGGTTCAGCAGACTCACCAAGTATTAATCTCTTTTCAGAGCCCGCGATGGATCAGCAAGGCGTGCTTTCCTATTTATTGACCGGGTCTGGGCCAAACTCAGGGGCATCCGATCCGAATTATGCCGCGCTACTACTAGGTTTTGGCCTTTCTAATACTAAAACCCTTACCGGCCAAGTGGGGAGTGCTCTGGGCATCGACGACTTCAGTCTAAGTACTAATGAAGATATGCTGTCACTCACAGGCCAAATAAACGACCGCTTGTCTGTGGAATACAACGTGGATGTGGGTCTAGGGAATAATGACGTGAATAGCACATTACGCCGCCGACAGCTGCCGCCAGACCTAGCGTTAAAGTACCAACTGTTACCTAACCTTTATTTGGAAGCAATTCAAACCACGTTAGAAGACCAGTCTGAATTTGCGCTCGACCTCTACTATGAGTTTTTCTTAGGCGAAAACCGCAGGCGCTCTGAGAGCGATGACGAACAAAGCGATAAAGAAAATAACGACTAAAGAAACAAGAGTGCGCCCTAAACTGTGCGCTGCTCTGCCATCTCTTCTAGCGCTTTGAGTTGTTTTTCAAAGCGCTGTTGACGCTTGTGTGCCCAAATACCCCATACAATAAGAATGAGCGTTGCGATGGGAAAACTGAAGGCGATTTTTTCCCATTTTTCGGGGCTTAATTCTCCAAAAAAGTATCGCTCTAATGCAAACGCAGGCAGCACAAAAAGCGCGGGCCATGCAGAGTGCTTGGTGATGAACGCAATGCGTATATTATTTTTTATCTGGCGCGTGTATTGATGTAAATGATCAAGAGTTTGTGAGTCTTTGGCAAAAGCCGCCACTCGTCGCAGCCACAATTGATAAATTAAAAACGGAATGGCCGTTGCCACCATAAAAATACATAACCCTTTTGCAGTAAAAGATAGCTCTCCCCAGTAAATAGATAAAAAATAGAGAGAAGGCAGAAGCGCTAAAGAATCTATAACCATATAAATACGCTGTTTTATTCGCTCGCTGTTAAAGCTTTTTTTTACTTCAGATAGGTCGATATCGTTAACTGGCTGATTCTGCCATAACATAGTCAAATCAGTGTCACTTCCTTTAACTCGATTAGCTTTTACTCGATCTTTATTATCATCGTTATGCATTGGGTTCCTCCTGCAGCACTTTTTGCTTTGCCCGTTTCAAAATAACACCCACATGATTTTTTGATATACCGCATACCTCGGCAATTTCGTCATAGCTTAATCCTTCTAACGACAGGGTAAGCACTTGTCTTGGCTGCAGGGGAAGTGCCCGAACGACTTTCAGCAAACGTGCTAGCGATTGCTGCTGGCTAGAAACGACT
Source organism: Alteromonas sp. RW2A1 (assembly GCF_001886475.1). Taxonomy (NCBI): domain Bacteria; kingdom Pseudomonadati; phylum Pseudomonadota; class Gammaproteobacteria; order Alteromonadales; family Alteromonadaceae; genus Alteromonas; species Alteromonas sp. RW2A1. Next base: position 4,084,263 of record NZ_CP018031.1, read on the forward strand.
TCTGGAGAATACTGTGGACTTTGGTAACCATCAGAGCCCAACGTATCACTTTCATATCGGTGAGTATCAACACGTTTTACTTGGCTTGCTACATGGGTTACCGCGCGATTGTGCGCAATTTTCAGAATATAGGTTTTTACACTACTATCGCCCTTGAACCGAGACAGCCCCTGCCACACAGCAATAGCAATCTCTTGCAAAAGCTCTTGCTGCATAGCCTCGTTAGCTTCGTAGCTATTTGCAACGCGGCTTAACAATGCTCCGTATTGTGTAAAAACGTCTTCAAATCCTTGGCCCAAGCGGGTTGCCCTTTCTAAAAGTTTTTATGTTTAGCAGGTACGTAAGTACCCTAATCATTACTGTAGCGAGTTGACCACTACAAAAATGCAGCAAAAAGCTCAACACACCCAGTTACAGTCTGCACCCATTTATTTTTATTACACGTTTATAAATCTTTTTTGTAATTTATTCTGAAAAGCCGTGACTAGTAACAACGAATGCCTTGAACCAACACATAAATTATCCTAGTGAAGGAGAGTTCTATGTCTACATTAAGCCTTGTATTGTTACTTGGAAGTATCACCTCTATTGCGCTATTAGCGAGTTATTTAGACGCAAAATTTCAGTGGCGCTTGAACGACTGGATGAACGGAAAGTGCAGTAACCCGTTTATAGCGAGCAAAGCAGCGCTACAGCAGCAGCAAATAAAAGAAAAAGACGCTCAAATAGAAGCGCTTATGGCGCGAATAGAAACACTAGAAGCTATAGTGACTGAGCCAGCTTATGAACTAAACAAGAAAATAAATGCGCTTTAAGCCGCTTACTTAGTTAGGCCTTATTTTAGTAGGCTTTAGTTTGTTAAATTTGGTTTAGTGAGATAAAAAAGGGCGACGCATAAAGCGCGGTATTTTTCCCATGGCAATTGCGTTGCCCATTAGCACTACAGCAACACCGACGAAAGAGAGCGCTGTCCACTGATAGCCCTCAAAGAAGGTTGAAATTACCAGCGCAACCATGGGATATACCAATACCACGTAAGCCGCTTTATCTGCCCCCATTTGTTGAAGTAATTTCATATAAGCACCAAAGGCAAAAACAGAGCCAAACAAAGCTAGATAAAGCAGCGATAAATAAAACTCTGTACTGGTGGGAATAATGAGCTTACCCGGCAACAATAACGACGTTATAAATAGCAAAATCATGGCGTAAGACATGGCATAAAAGTTCATCTGAATAACCGGAGTGCCAGAAGTTAAAATCCGCTCAGAAATAACATTGCCCACTGAAGCACAAAAAAAGCTGACAAAGGCAATGCTTAATCCTAAAGCCAGCGCTGCGTCCATGGAAACTTTCGAGAACTCGGGTACGAACAAACACACAATACCGCTTAATCCAAACGTCGCCCCAATCACTACCTCTTTGCGAATAGGCTCTTTTAACCACCAGCGACGTAGCACCACGTTAATATAAATAATACAGGAGCTCATCAACGCTAAAAGCGCGCTGATAATATGTGCCTGTGCCATGTAAAGCAGAGTGTAATTTAAGCTATAGAGAAATAAGCCCACCGCAGCCATCTTCACGTGTATTTGCAAGGGAAGGGCAAACGGCAGCCTTTTTACTAAACAATAAATTCCCAAGCATACGGCGGCGAGTAAGTAGCGCAGCGCTATAGCAAATGTCTCAGATGTATGGCCAATTTGATAGGTAATCGCAATCCAAGTTGAGCCCCAAATTAGACAGCACAATGAGAATAAGGTTGGGTTGTTCATTCGCCCATTAATCCTCAATTATCATTGCGCTAAAAATTGCGTTAAGTGGTTAACCGCTGAATCGAGCAAGGTTTGTCGCGCGCGTTTCCCCACCCATGCATTGTGTGGTGTTATTAACAAGTTGGGTAAATTGGCCTGCATTAAAATATGATCAGAGGGTGGAGGTTCAACAGACAATACATCGAGCCCAGCGCCACCAATTTGTTTATTTTTAAGTGCTCCAAGCAAGGCGGGTTCATCAACCAGTCCACCTCGCGCGGTATTGATTAAAAAACAATTTGGCTTCATTAACGATAGGGTTTCTGCGTTTATCAACTTGTCTGTCTCTTGCGTCAACGGACAATGAAGGCTCACCACATCAGCACTAGGTAATAGCGATGAAAGCGACGGGCGCGGATCGTCGGCTCTTCCTGGACGCCCAGCAATAGTCACCTGCATGCCCATAGCTTTAAATAAACCTTCTACTCGCTTGCCAAGCTCGCCATGACCTACAATGACAGCGTGCATTCCCTCTAATTCAACAACAGGGTGAGACAGTAAACAAAAATGGGAAGATTCAGACCACGCCCCCGCTTTTACATCATGCTGATAGTGCACAAACTGGGTGGCCAAATTAAGCAGTAGCGTTAACGCATGCTGCGCCACACTGCTGGTCCCGTATGCCTGAACATTTTGCACTTTAATATCATTTGCTTTGCAATACTCTAGGTCGATATTATTCATGCCGGTAGCTGTAACACCAATGTATTTTAACCTGGGCGCTTGGCGCAGCGCTTCTGCGCTTAGTACAACTTTGTTCACCAATACAGCAGTGGCACTTTCAATTCGCGTAACAACATCGTTTGGAAGGGTATTTTGATGCAACGTAAGGCATGCATCTACATCACTGAGTTGTTGAGTATCCAGCGACTCTAAATCTAATGTCTCTGCATCAAGAAACACCACATTAGGTAAACTCATACGGCATCGCTTATCGACTCAAGGGCCGCTTTTATTTTTACAGGAATAGGAATAGATTTATCTGAAGCCCTATCGACAAACACATGCACAAACTGCCCATGAGCAACTCTTCGCTGGCTTTCTCCGGCGTAAACTGACAGTCCATAAGTAACTGAGCTCCTCCCTACCTTTTTTACACTCATACCAACATAAATATTTTCAGGGTAGGCTGCCGGAGCAACGTACTGACATTGACTACTAACCACGTACGCCACGGTCTTACCGTTGTGAATATCTAATCCACCCTGCTCAATTAAAAAGCGATTTACCGCCGTATCAAAAAAGCTGTAATACATCACATTATTGATGTGACCGTAGGCATCATTGTCCTGCCAGCGAGTAGCAATAGTAATTGAAAACGGATAGTCGGCGAGTGTTGGCGTTATTTCTGTCATGGGCATCCTGTATAAAAGGGCTTTCTCTGCTACAAAAGCACCATATCGTCTCTGTGCACAGCTACATTTGTCGTTTCATAACCTAGCACACTGGCAATATCTTTCGACTTTTTCCCTTTTATAAGTATTAAGTCTTTTGCGTTATATAAGCTTAATCCCTTTGCCACTGCTTGGTTTTCACACACTATTTCAACTGCTTCGCCTTGCGCAAAGTTTCCTTCTATTCCCGCAATACCCGAGGGGAGTAGCGAGGCTCCCTGCTCAATCAAAGCAACCTTGGCGCCTTTGTCGATAATAATACGACCAGCAGTTTTTAATGTGTGCGTTAACCATAAGCGCCTGGCATTAGAAGGGGTTCGCATAGCTTTAAAAAGCGTACCGGGCACCTTTCCAGCCAGCAGGGCGTCAAAAGTTTCACCGTGTCGACCATTGACGATAAGCGTTTGAATGCCGCTGTTTATACATTTATCTGCTGCCTCTATCTTTGTGCGCATACCGCCAGTTCCAACAGACGTTCCGGCCCCTCCGGCTAACCCATAAATGGTGCTATCAATGCTTTCAACCACAGGAATTAACGTAGCATCTTTGTTTTTACGAGGATCGCTTGTGTAGAGCCCGTCAATATCTGAGCAAATAATCAAGGTGTCGGCTTGTGCGACTAATGCAGTGTAAGCACCAAGGTTGTCATTGTCGCCCACTTTAAGTTCATTCACTGCTACCGTGTCATTTTCATTCACGATAGGAAGTGCATGGTGATTGATAATCTCTCGAAGTGTATTTTTTATATTCACGTAACGCGTACGGTCACGAAGATCGTCGGCAGTAAGCAGTACCTGGGCACAAGGAAAATCAAAAAATCGCTGCCAGTTGGCCATCATGATGTTTTGGCCGATTGCGGCCATGGCTTGCTTTTCAGCAATAGACGGGTTTTGTCTTACCTTCACTTTATATTGACCAGAAGAGACTTTTCCGCGCCCCGCAGCAACACTACCTGAGGAAACGAGAATGACTTCTTTTCCCTGCTCGCGACTTGCCGTGATAAAACGAGCTAATGCTAATAAATAACGACCGCTACATTCATTACCTTCTGGCGCAATCAATGCACTACCTACTTTTACGACAGCGCGCTGCCAAGAGAAACTATTCATATGGGAGAAAACAAGAAAAAACGGACAATAAGAATACGACAGTAATGGCGCAGAACAAAATGTTCTGTTACACAAACTTTGCGTTAAACCGGGGGTAGATTACGGTCAAAAACTAGGATTCAACTACTGAGGCTTATATACTAACTGTGATAATTTATAACAATTCCAACTAATCACGTTGCAAGGAAACACAATGAGTACCGCAAAACGACATTTTTTCTGGTTAGCGCCAGTACTGTCTATGCTGATTTCTCTTCCAAGTGCAAACGCCGCCATAAAACAAACAAAAGGCGACTTTGAAGATAAATTCCGTCAGCTAGATGAAGTTCTACCTACTCCAAACGTATACCGAAATGCCGCTGGCGAACCGGGCCATCAATATTGGCAGCAACAAGTAGATTACGATATCGACGTAAAACTGCTTGAAGGTGAGCGTCGTATTGAAGCAAAAGAAACGATTACTTATCACAACAATTCACCAGATACGCTTAAATATCTGTGGATTCAATTAGACCAAAACAAATTCCGCGATGATTCTATGTCAGCGCTTACTACCACATTTGGTGGCATTGGAAATCGTGGGCCAGCTACTCAAGCCGCCAACGGCGATAAACCGGCTAAGTTGAGCATGGGTGCACTTCGTCGTCAGCAGTTCGTTGAAGACAATGAGCTAGGCTACACCATCTCTCGCGTTGAAGATAAATCAGGAAATGACCTTCGTCATACCACTGTTGGTACACTAATGCGTGTGGATTTGGCTAAGCCTTTAAAGCCAGGTAAAAAAGTGACTTTCGACATCGACTTCGCATTTAACATTGTAGAAGAAGATGCAGTATCTGCTCGTGCAGGTTACGAGCACTTCCCTGATGATGAGCGCGAAGGTGGCAATGACATTTTCTTGCTGGCTCAGTGGTTCCCGCGTTTAGCGGCGTACACCGATTATGAAGCATGGACTAATAAAGAGTTTATTGGCCGCGGCGAGTTCACATTAGAATTCGGTAATTACGAAGTAGACATTACCGTTCCTGCCGACCACATTGTGTCATCGACAGGTGAGCTTCAAAATCCTAAAGACGTGCTTACAAAAACTCAGCGCGAACGTTTAAAAGAAGCAGAGAAAGCAGATCGCATTGTTTTTATCGTAACGCCTGAAGAAGCTATTGAGAACGAAAAGGAAGGTACGTCAAAGCTAAAAACGTGGACGTTTAAAGCAGAAAATGTACGTGATTTTGCGTGGGCTTCATCACGTAAGTTTGCCTGGGATGCACGCGGTTACCAACAAGGTGGCGACACACAGCCTCTTGTAATGGCGATGTCGTTCTATCCTAAAGAAGGTGGCGAGCTATGGCAGAAGTATTCTACTGAATCCATCATTCATACCATGGATGTGTATAGCCGCTTTAGTTTCGACTATCCTTACCCGGTAGCTCAGTCGGTTAACGGTCCTGTGGGTGGCATGGAATATCCAATGATCACGTTTAACGGCCCTCGTACTGAATTACAAGACGACGGTACACGTACTTATTCGTTGGCAGAAAAGCGCTTTCTTATCGGCGTAGTTATTCACGAAGTAGGGCATATCTATTTCCCTATGACAGTTAACTCTGACGAGCGTCAGTGGACATGGATGGACGAAGGTCTTAACAGCTTCTTAGACGGTGTTGCAGGTCGCGAATGGGACCCTACTATTCCATGGGGCGTTGAACCACGTGATATTACAGGCTACATGAAGTCTCAAACTCAAGTGCCTATTATGACTCAGTCAGACTCGGTACTTCGCTTAGGTCCTAACGCTTACACCAAGCCTGCTGCAGCGCTGAATATTCTGCGTGAAACTATTCTTGGTAGAGAACTTTTCGACTTTGCATTTAAAGAATATGCTCAACGCTGGATGTTTAAACGCCCTACACCTTCAGACTTTTTCCGCACTATGGAAGAAGCATCAGGTGTTGATTTAGATTGGTTCTGGCGCGGTTGGTTCTACTCAACAGATCACGTAGATATCAGCCTTGACAGTGTTTACAAGCTTCGTTTGAACACAGAAGACCCAGATATCGACTTTGGCCGCGAGCGCCAAGCAGAAATGGAAAAACCTCAGTCACTTACCGTCATTCGCAACAAAGAAGAAGGTAAAGAACTTTGGGTTGACCGCTTTGATGACATTAGCGATTTCTACGACGAAAACGATCGTTACACCGTGACAAATAAAGAGCGCAATAGCTATCAAAAATTCTTGAAAGGTTTAGAGCCGTGGGAGCGCACCGCGTTCGAACGTGCAGTAAGAGAAGATAAAAACTATTACGTGCTTAATTTTAGTAACCTAGGTGGCTTGGTAATGCCTATCATTCTAGAGTTGTCTTATGAAGACGGTACTAAAGAAGAGATGCGTATACCTGCTGAAATTTGGCGCAGAACGCCAAAAGCGGTTAGCAAACTTATCGTAACTGAAAAAGACAAAGAGCTAGTGAGCGTTACCGTAGACCCGCATTGGGAAACGGCAGACGTGAATGTTGAAAACAATCACTATCCTCGTCGTATTATTCCTTCGCGCATCGAAGCATATAAAGGCAAATCTCGTAACAGCTACGAATATCGCGACCTTATGCAAGACTCGAAAACTGAGTTAAAGACAGATGACGACGAAGAGGAAGGCGAAGAGGAAAAAGATGACTAATAAGTTGTCCATTGTTAAGCAGGGCGGTTTCGCCCTGTTTGCTATGCTTTTGGTTGCAGGTAGCATGATTTACAGCAACGCGGCACAGGCACATCAAATTAAAGCTGCAATTACGACAGTGTTGTTTAATCCAAGAACGGAAAATATTGAAGTAATGCATCGTTTTAACATGCATGATGCTGAGCACGCGGTGAAGGTATTGTTTGAAAAGAACGCAGATATCATCGACGATAAAGCAACGCAGCAAGCATTTGCCGACTATGTAGGTAAACACTTTGCGTTGTTAAACATTGAAGATGAATCACTTCCGCTTACCCAAGTGGGTTTTGAAGTTGAAGGTAAGCACTTTTGGGTTTACCAAGAAACAGACCAACCACCTGCATTAGAGGGCCTTAAAATTCGTCATGATGCGCTAAGAGACCTGTGGCCTAGTCAAGTAAATACCATTAATGTTGAAGGCAATGGGCCGCTTAAAACCCTTACCTTTACAGATAATGTTACTCTCTTAGAAGTAGGCTTTAACGTCAGCCATCACTAAGGTTTTACTTTTCAGTACATAAATACGTTTCAATTTATAATTACAAGGCCCGCAGTATTTACAGCTAAATATTGCGGGCTTTTTTGTATCCGTTTCTCTCGAATCTTGTCGTTTGTCTACCACCGAAGTCTTATGGCATTCTAATTAACAATATATTAACGTATTGGAGAATTCACGGGTTAGATATTCATTATAGGTATCATTATGAGTCATAGTGCTTCTAGTGCACTTTCGCACAACGCTCGAAAAGACAGAAAGAAAAAGGCAACTAACAACAGTGATAATGTAGACACTAGCGCAATTGTTGAACCAGCTGATGCCAACAAAAGTAATAACGCTTTTGATGACAAGAAAAATATCATGTGGGTATTGCTCAGTGGAGCAATGGCTCTCACTTTTATTGTTATGCTGTTTTTGCCCAATACTGGTATGGGCGATGGCATGATCGCAACGTATTCTTCAATGCTTTGGTGTGGCTTTTTTGGCGCTGCTCTTTGGCGTTACTGCAGCGCTAATGGCTGGACGGGCTTTGCCATTGGCAGTGTCGTTGGATTTATTTTGCAAGTGATATCCCAAATAATCTAGGGCGTGCCCTAATTATTGACAACAAGCGATTACGCTTATTTGTAATCGCTTCCCACCGCTTCCACGTAACTATTCATATTGTTATCTAAACCAAGCGCGAAAATACTTTTCGGTGCTATTTAGTGTCTTTCGCTACTAAATTAACAAAACTAATAATCAGCGCGTTGCGCACCAAGTTCTGCTTACACTGTGGTGTGCTTCAAGCGCATGAGGCTTAAGCACATAAAGATTAAGTATACGAAAATCACGCACAAAAATTACTAAGCACGGCAAGCTTAAACCCATAAAAAGAGAGCCTACATGTCCAACGATACCCCTTCACGAAAGTCAAAAGCGATCCCCACTTCTCGGTTTTCTAGAGTAAGTAGGCTAGGCGCTCTGGCCGGTAAAATTGCAGGCAATGTCGTGACACAAGGAGCTGGGCAGCTTTTAAGAGGTGAAAAACCCGCATTATCGTCATTGCTGCTTACCCCACAAAACATGACTAACGTTGCGAATCAACTGGCCAGTATGCGCGGAGCAGCCATGAAACTAGGTCAGCTAATATCCATGGACGCCGGCGACTTCCTACCCCCTGAACTAGCCACCATAATGTCGCGATTGAGGGAAGACGCCGACCCGATGCCAAAATCGCAGTTAATCGACACATTAAACCAAGCTTGGGGCGAGAATTGGCAAGATGATCTGTTGTACTTTTCCTTTGCTCCCGTGGCAGCAGCGTCTATTGGTCAGGTGCACAAAGCTATTACTATGGAAGGAAAAATGCTTGCCATTAAAGTGCAGTACCCCGGGGTTAGAAAGAGCATTGATAGCGATGTAGACAATGTTGCCACACTTATAAATTTAACCGGGCTCATTCCAAAATCACTGAATATTAAGCCACTGCTTAATGAAGCTAAAACCCAACTGCACCAAGAAGCGGATTACAACAGAGAAGCAACTATGCTTACCCGGTATGGTAGTCATTTAGCGGATATGGAGCGCTTTTTAATTCCATCTACTTACCAACCTCTTACCAGTGAAACCGTTCTGGCTATGGACTTTATTGAAGCCTCGAACTTAGACGCTTTACTCGATGAGCCCCAAAATGTACGTAACGCTGTTATGAGTGACTTAATGTCACTTTTTTTCAATGAAGTGTTTAACTTTAAGTTATTACAAAGCGATCCAAACCTTGCCAATTATAAGTTTAATGTTGAGACCAAGCAGATAGTATTGCTTGATTTTGGTGCCACCAGAGACATTCCTGACGACATTTCTGTGGGGTATAAAGAACTTCTCAATAGCGCCGCTTTGCAAGACACGCAACGTATGAAAGCAGCAGCGTTAGATATTGGCTTAATTGACAGCACTCACGAGGCAGCACAGGTCGATGCAGTCATAGGTATTGGTATGGAAGCCTGTGAATCGCTGATACATGACGAACCTTACGACTTCGGTACAAGTACCTTGGTACAGCGCCTTCACGATAAGGGCATGACACTCACTGCCGAGCACGACTTTTGGCACACGCCACCGGCTGACGCACTGTTTATCCATCGAAAGCTTGGTGGTTTATTTCTTCTCGCAAGACGCTTGGGCGCCCAAGTAAACATGAGAGAGTTGGCTGCGCCTTGGCTAGAATAACGCAGCCTTTCCTTTGTTTTTGCTTTTTGATCTGGAATATCAATTCAGATGATGGGGAAGTGCTTAGTAGGGTAAATCCATACTAAAAGGCAGTGCCATCTGCTCAGCGCTTTTTGGTGGGTTACCTATCATTTCATCATAAGGCGTATCGTGCTTCATCACAGATTTCGCAACACTACAGTGTGCAAAAGCCTCACGAATATGGCCTGTACTAAAGAATCGCATGGGCTTACCTTTTTTGTCGTAAACCATGCCACTTCTGTCCTTCACAGTTAGATACACTAAATATACGTTCATCTCGTAAGACTGAACTTCTAAGTAGTCTATTACTGTTGGCGTATCTTCTAAATCACTAAATAGAAACTTATGCATGCTACCCTCTAAAAACAAGCCATTGGTATCGGAGTGCTCTATTCTCACTTATGTGCATATCTGATTGCCGAGCCCAAACAAAAGAGGGCTCTGCAAAGTAAGCCTTCGCTATAACTATATGCGGAATAGGTTAACGCTTTTGCGCAAAACGACCTTATTACGTAATGGCGAGTTCTCAGGTTCAATCTGCCGTTTCAGCAGACAAGGTGACATCTTCAAGTGGACGTCGATAATTGCTGTGGCGCACAGCGTAAAGCAGGGCAATTAAGCTAACAACACACGATAAAGCAAACCACAACGCTGCTGCGCCAACCCCTGCGGCAATCCACAGTAAAGGAAGCATTAGCAGCCGAGGCCCCTCAATAGCTAACGCCAACGTTGACTGAGACAGTATAAAACCGTTTTGAATACTCATAATCACAACCGTTGTCACAATAGTGACTTGTTGAATACCCGAGAGAGCGCTTAAATTCAAAAGAAAATACAGCGAAACGACAAGCATAATGACATGTTGCAGTAAGCTATAGCGCGTAACCGATTTATGAATATGTGGGTGGTACTTTTTAAATTGTTGCAAGGGCAATTTTTCCTTTGGAAACCGCTTTGAAACATCTGCTGGTCGCCATCCAGTACGACCAAACCAGACGCGAAATTTGTCACTCCATCGGCGTGTGTAATAACTGTCTTTGGCTAGCTGACTATAGACTTGCAAATTAGCCATTATCGGATTGAAACTGTTGAGTGCTCCGCGGATACCAAAAACAACTGGTTCCTCTTTTAATTCAGGTATGTAAGTACCGAACAATCGGTCCCACAGAATGAACACACCGCCATAGTTTTTATCAATATAGACAGGGTTCTGTGCATGATGCACCCTGTGATTAGACGGGGTAACGAAAATGCGCTCCATCCACCCTAGAGTATTAATATGCTGGGTATGCACCCAAAATTGATAGACCAGATTAAGTGCCCCTACGGTGATGATCATTTCAGGGGTAAACCCAACAAATGCTAACGGTAAATAAAATACCCAACTAAAAATTGCACCGCTCGTTTGCCGCAACGCAGTGGTAAGATTGTAATCTTCACTAGAGTGATGCACGACATGGGCGGCCCACAAAATACTTATTTCGTGTCCCATTCGGTGATTCCAGTAATAAAAGAAATCATAGGCAACAAAGGCAACTAACCACACCCACCACGCTTGCGGAAGTTCAAACATCGCAACGGCGTCGTACACAAGCACATAAATGGTGAACGGAATAAGTTGATGGCCTATTGCCATCATGCGAGAAAGTACACCAGCACTTAAGCTGGTAATGGCATCATTGGTACGGTAGTGCCCTGTTTTACGCTTGCTATCAACGTAAAGCTCTAAGCCAATAAGCAGAAAAAATAGCGGAATCGCAAATAAAATAACGGTCATAAACTGCAACCTAATAAACACAGCCCTCATGTTAAACAAATGTTTAAAAAAACCCAAGCTATTTACATTTGCCGCATGGCTCGTTTTTGAGCTTTGGCAAGAAAACGGTTCATTTTTGATATAAGCAATCGAAAACCCCGTTTGAAACGTTAAAGAGTAGTACAGTTAATATATTAAGCTGAAAGGAACAATTCTCTTGTTTGATTTTCTAACATTGAGTGTTATGTCTGGTAGTATTACCAAAAAGGAAATCTCAGCAGCGGAGTCATTATGAGCGAAACAACAGAGAAAAAGTCGTTAGGCCCACACTTTCTGATAGCGGGAATTATCCTTGTCGTTATTCTGGCCATTGTTTTTTGGCCCAGTGATGAAAAGCCTGATCCGGTAGAAACACCAAAGCCACAAATAGATGAGCCTGTTATTACAGAATCTGACGAGCCAGAGGTTTTTGAAACCAAGCCTGCGCCACCTACTGTTGAACTTGAAGAAAAAGATGAAGTAGAACCACTACCAGAGCTTGAAGAACCCGAGCCTGAACCTCTCGATGTGAGCGACCCTGCGATCAAAGAGTCGTTGATTAATAGTGCTTCTGCCGATGAAAGCACCGTGAATAGGCTGCTCGTCAATGAGGGGTTACTACAACGCTTTGTCGTGTCGGTAACAAACTTAGCCAATAATAAAATGGCGCCTAACCATCAGCTTTTAACGCCACCTGAGCAGAATTTTAGAGTTTACTCACAGGCCGGAAAACAATGGATAGATGCCGCAAGCTATAAGCGCTATACACCATACGTCAACGTGCTGGAATCATTTGATAACGAGGCACTGGTCAATGTTTTTCAGACTTACAAAGACGACATTCAGGCTAAATACGCAGAGATTGGCGATCCAGACAAAGACTTTAACGTCGTTTTGTTAAACGCCATTGATGAACTGCTAGATACACCGGAAGTGCCTGTACCGGTAGAAGTTTACTCAGACTCGGTTATGTACAAGTACAAAGATGAACGGCTTGAAAACCTTGACGGGCCTCAAAAACAGCTTTTAAGAACAGGGCCTGACAATATGCGTCGTATAAAAGCGAAGCTACGTGAAATTAAAGTCTTGATTGAGCAAAATGGACTTAACTAAATTTCAAAAACAGATAGAGGGTTCGTCTGACAAGGCGCGCTCTCTGCCTCCCGTAGAAAATTGGAACCCAGACTTCTGTGGCGACATTAACATGGTCATAGCGATGGACGGCCGCTGGTTCTATGAGGGAACGCCGGTAGGCCGTGCTAGCCTAGTGAAATTGTTTTCATCGGTGCTTAAAAAAGAAGAGGACAATTACTTTCTTGTTACTCCAGTGGAAAAAGTGGGTATCACTGTTGAGGACACCCCGTTTTTAATCACTCAATGGAAAGTGCTAGAAGAAAAAGACAACAGTGAGACACTGGTACTTGTTACTCAAACTGGCGACGAAGTCCGTTTGGATAATGAGGAGCAAATTGAATTACGCGTTCCTCCCGAAGAGATCAGAGATAAAGATGCCACTGCAATTCCCTACGTGTGTGTACGCCGAAATCTATGGGCCCGCCTCCATCAAAATGTGTATTATCAGTTACTTGAAAAGGCCGAAGAAAAAAGCAACGGTAATACAACACGCTTTATAATACACTCTGCAAACCGCAACTTTGTGATTGGTGAAGTTAATCAATCAAAATAGGCTTGACCAGTTCTATCAGTAGTGTCAGCCCTATCGCTAAAGCCAGCTTTATCAACAAGTTTAGTGTTTTCAACAAAAGCGGTAGTGCATTTGAATATATCTTCCGAATATCGTTACATCTTTCTTTTGATTTAAACTTATAAAACAACCCAATAATGGCGTAATACTTTGCGTTAGTTAGGTGAGTGCTTTACATTAAATTACTGTGTAATTATCCATCAAAAGAAGAACTATATTATGAAAAAGACACTCACCGCTTTAGCTGTATCTTGCACTCTCTTGCCTTTAACTATCGCTGCTCAAGCAGCTACCCTCATCCACGCAGGAAAAGCCTTTACTGGTACTTCTGACGAGTTAAAAAACAAAGTCACTATTGTTATTGAAGGCAATAAAATTGAGAGCGTTAAAAATGGTTTTGTAAAAGGTGGCAAGGGCGATAGCGTTATTGACTTAAAAGACAGCACTGTTATGCCAGGTCTAATGGACATGCACGTTCACCTATCTTCACAACAAGGTGGACCTAAGAGCTACTTAGAGCGATTTACTCTTAACGAGGCCGACTATGCACTGCGCGCAGCCAGCTATGCAAAAACAACGTTAGACGCTGGGTTCACAACAGTAAGAAACTTAGGTGACTCACATAATGAAACGATAGCCTTAAGAACTGCAATAGATAAAGGCTATGCCGTTGGTCCTCGCATTTATACTGTGGGCAAATCTATTGCCACCACAGGCGGACATGCAGACCCATCTAACGGCATGTCGCATTTGCTGCGTCCCGATGTAGGTCCAGAACAAGGCGTAGTTAATGGCGAAGCTGAAGCTAGGGAAGCCGTAAGAACCCGTTACCAAGACGGCGCAAACTTAATTAAAATAACGGCAACGGGCGGTGTATTGAGCGTGGCAAAGAACGGTCAAAACCCTCAATTTATGACGGACGAACTAGAAGCCATTGTCGATACTGCAAAAGACTACGAAATGACAGTAGCCGTTCACGCACATGGTAAAGAGGGTATGAAGCGCGCCATCAAAGCGGGGGTCGATTCGATTGAACACGGCACTTACATGGATGAAGAGATCCATAGTCTTATGAAGGAAAATGGAACTTACTATGTGCCCACCATCCTTGCTGGTAAATTTGTTGCTGAAAAAGCCAAAATAGACGGTTTCTTTCCTGAGCTTGTACGCCCTAAAGCTGCAGCCATTGGGCCGTTAATTCAACAGACCTTTGCTACAGCACACAAAGCAGGTGTAAAAATTGCATTTGGAACAGACAGTGGCGTATCGGCTCATGGTGATAACGCTCAAGAGTTTGCTCTTATGGTTGAAGCGGGAATGACGCCTGCAGATGCATTGACTAGCGCAACAGTAAATGGCGCGGATTTACTTGGTGTCAGCGATATTTTGGGTACCTTGGAAGCGGGTAAACTCGCAGATATTGTGGCTGTAAAAGGTAATCCTCTCGAAGATATTACCCTTATGGAACGCGTTTCATTTGTTATGAAGGACGGCGTGGTATACAAAAACTAATATGAAAGGATTACATGACCCCGGTTCAAAAGGTAAGTAAAAAGGTTACACGGAAAACCAAACAGCTGGTCGATTCTAAGCATATGCTGAAAGGGATTACTATTTCATCCTTTTTAGAGTCGACCATAGTGCCTATTCCTCTGGAAGCGGTAATGTTGCCCTTAATGCAGGCGCGGCGTGAGTCACTGTGGCAAATAGCGGCAATGGCAACGCTAGGTTGTGTTATTGGTGCCGTGTTTGGTTATGCCATGGGGTACTATCTTTTCGATATTATTGGAGAGTGGGTGATTGAAACCTTTTTCAGTCAAGACCAATTCGACAACGTAAAAAATAAGATGGAACAACAAGGGTTTTGGTTTGTAATGACCTTAGGTATTGCTCCAATTCCCTTTCAAGTCGCTATGCTTGCTGCAGGAGCAACAAAATTCTCTTTTCCTCTGTTTTTACTTGCCACAGTAATTGCACGCTCTCTTCGTTATTTCGGTTTAGCCGCAGTGGTATATTATGCTGGCGACAAAGCAGAGCAGCTTATAAGGCGTTACAAGATGAAAGCCGTAATAGCGGCAACACTTGTTGTTCTTTTGCTTTGGTGGGCTACAAATGCACTGTAAACGCAAAAACTAGTAGGCTTGTTTTTAATAGGCGTTTCCAACGTTCGGTTTTAGTCTTTCATTTTAAGAGGAGTTAAAAATACCGGAGCATTATTGATAATGATTCCCATTTGCATTATTGTGATTAGCAGGAGGTGCAAATATGAACTCACAACATCTATGTCCGGTTTACAGAAAATGGCTGCAGTTGAATCCAACAGATGCACGAAAACATCGCCTTATGCTGCAAGACAGGGTTCAACAGGCACACCTTTTAGGGCAGCACGAAAAGGCCTGTGTATTGGGATACCAAAGCTTAGAAACAGCGAAGGTTGTCATTACATCATTACAAAATGTCACATCTCATCGTGATAGCGCGGTGCAAGACGATATTATTGCTTATGCAACAATGGCTATGTACTTGTCCGCAATTTTGCATCATCAGCATCGCCAAAAGGATGCACAGCAAGTTCTGCAAGATTGTCAGCAGCAATTACTCGCTATTTTACCGTTACATGCCACCAATACCCATATTCTAGGCGTGTTGAAAACCGTTCTTAGCACATTAGAGCAGGGGAGTGTTATACCGCCTCTCACTCGCGAAGTTTCTCGTTATATTCACTAAGGCTTAAGTAAATGAGCAAGTCACTGTTAGCAGAGGGCTTATTCGCCCCCTTTCCTAATTACGAACTGATACGGCATGGTTTCTGTTTGAGATGCCACCAGCGTGTGCCCCATAAATCGACAAAAACTGGGAATGTCTCTGGCCGTTGATGGGTCGTCTGCCGAAACAGACAATGTTTCGCCATCCGGCAGTTTTCGAATGTTCAAGCGCACCATCATTACGGGCTCTGGGCAACGAAGACCTAAAGCGTCTAAGTGCTGGCTGGCGCTATTAAACTCACTGTCAAAATCAGATGCCATAGTTTTCACGGTAGGTGTTAATTGCGTCTATTTCAGCGCTGTGACCACCTTTTTCCTGCAGGTATGCAACTACATCAGCAAGAGTGACAATAGAAATCACAGTAGTATTGAAATCTCGCTCTACCTCTTGAATAGCGGATAGCTCACCTTTACCGCGCTCCTGCCTATCAAGGGCAATAAGCACACCAGACAAACTTGCCTGCTGTTGCTCAATCAGCGTCATAGATTCCCGGATAGCGGTTCCCGCAGTGATCACATCATCAACCAGCATTACGCGACCTTGCAAGGGACTACCCACTAAATTGCCACCTTCGCCGTGTGCTTTTGCTTCTTTGCGATTAAAGCAATAAGGCACATCACGTTGATGACTGTCTGCTAACGCTACCGCTGTAGTAGTGGCAATAGGGATCCCTTTATAGGCAGGCCCGAATAACACATCGAACTCTACACCTGCATCAACCAACGCATCGGCATAAAAACGGCCTAACTTGGCTAGGTCGCCACCGCGATTGAACAAGCCTGCATTAAAAAAGTAAGGACTTATACGGCCTGACTTTAACGTAAATTCACCAAACTTTAGTACACCACGGTTGATGGCGAACTCAATAAAATCACGTTGGAACCCTTTCATATAAACCTCTTACGCTAGTGCTGCTTTCTGAATATCAAACAATTCGCGAAGACCGTGCTTGGCTATCTTCAGCATTTCCTCTAACTCTTCAAACGAGAAAGGTTCACCTTCTGCAGTACCCTGAACCTCAATTAGCTTGCCCGTTTCTGTCATCACAATGTTCATGTCAGTCTCGGCCTCAGAATCTTCTGTGTATTCAAGGTCGGCAATAGGTGTACCTTCAAAGATACCTACCGACAGCGCGGCAATCATATGCTTAAGTGGATTAGCTTTTAAAATACCTTTTGCGCGCATATAAGTGAGTGCGTCTACCAATGCCACACATGCACCTGTAATTGATGCGGTACGAGTACCACCATCTGCTTGAATTACATCGCAATCTAGCGTGATAGTATTTTCACCAAGTAGTTTTAAATCTACCGCAGCGCGCAACGAGCGAGCAATAAGGCGCTGAATTTCTAACGTACGGCCACCTTGTTTACCACGCGCCGCTTCTCGGCCACTGCGTGTATGCGTTGCACGAGGTAACATACTGTATTCAGCGGTTATCCACCCTTTTCCTTGCCCCTTCATAAAGCGAGGCACGCCTTCTTCTACCGTCGCGTTACATAACACCTTAGTGTTTCCGAACTCTACCAATACAGAGCCCTCTGCATGGCAAGTGTATTGACGAGTAATTGTAACAGGGCGAATTTGACTGGCGGTTCTGCCGCTTGGACGCATAGGGTTCTCCACAACGTAAATGCTAAAAATAGAATCTTCGGTAGATAATAAAAAGTGAGTACACCTAGAGTGCACAAACTAAATTTACCGAAAATAAGAATAAGCATAAGTATAGCGCAATGAGCCTGTCTGATGAAAACGAACTTTGCTCGTATTCCTTACAGAAACAAGCAAATGTACGCTAATATAGTAAGAACAAGAAAGACTGCCTTCATATTCACAGATACAACACGGCGTTCGCGTTGTTTTTGCAGGCTTTCAGTACAACTCGAAGGATAACTATGATTTATAGTATGACAGCATTCGCTCGTGTAGAGACGAAAAAGGAATGGGGCTCTGCGGTATGGGAAATACGCTCGGTTAACCAGCGTTTTTTAGAGACCTATTTTCGCTTGCCTGAACAATTTCGTTCTCTGGAACCTATGCTACGAGAGCGCTTTCGCAAAAAGCTAGCCCGCGGCAAAGTAGAGTGCGCTTTACGCTTTACGGCAAATGATGCAGCTATTACAACGCTTAGTTTAAATGAAGATTTAGCAAAGCAAGTTATGCAGGCTGCTGATTGGGTTCAATCTCATGGTCAGTCATCGGGCGTAAACCCATTAGACGTATTGCGCTGGCCTGGCGTAATAGCAGCAGAAGAGGCCGACATGGATACCATTCATGCAGATGTTATGGCTGCATTTGACCAGGGTTTAAAAGATTTCATTGATGTTCGTGCTTCAGAAGGCGAGGCGCTAAAAGATATGATTACACAGCGTTTAGACGCTATTGAAACCGAAGTAGAAAAAGTTGCCTCTCGCATGCCAGAAATTATGGTTTGGCAAAGAGAGAAAGTGCAGGCGCGCTTTGAAGAAGCGAAAGTAGAACTAGACGCAGGACGCTTCGAACAAGAAATGATCATGCTTGCACAAAAGGTAGATGTTGCTGAAGAATTAGACCGCTTAAACACTCATGTTAACGAGACCCGCAATATTCTGAAAAAAGGTGGGGCAATTGGTCGCAGACTCGACTTTATGATGCAAGAGTTTAATCGTGAATCAAACACCTTAGGCTCTAAATCTATAAGCACCGACATTACGCAGTCGGCAGTAGAGCTTAAAGTGCTGATTGAGCAAATGCGCGAGCAGATCCAAAATATCGAATAGTTTTTTTACCCGTCCAAGAATGTCTTAGAAGCCCTGTTATTTGCTTGTAAATACAGGGCTTTTTTATTTTTCCCGTCCAAATCGGTTTGCAGATGTCCGTTACCAACTACCTGTTTAGTGGTGGGCAGAATGGTGGGCAGTCCCCTCATTTTTGCTCAATAAGCATTTTGCGGTGAGCAAATTGGTGGGCAGTAAGTTACCCAATTTTCGCATTTAACTCGCCACCACAACAGGTTAGCTGCTGATTCAATAAGCAAATCGGTGGTGGGCAGCCATTATTGCCCCCTCCATTATTTCAGCAACTATGGAGTAAACATGGGAAAACTCACAGCAAAACAGGTTATTGCATACAGCAAAGCCGACCCAAAAAAATATTCAGATGGTGAAGGGTTATACTTTTGCGTCCGCAAACAAGGCTCGCCTTACTGGATGATCCGCTACACCACAGCCAAAGGAAGACGAGAAGCAACCTTGGGGCAATTTCCTTTAATGTCGTTGGCAGACGCCAGAATTGCCGCCGCATACTTTCGAAAGGAAGTACGTGACGGCATAGATCCTCTTCTGGAAAAACAGAAAATCGAGTTACCTGACATTGAAACCGTGGATCAACTGTTTCATGACTGGTATCGAACCGATCTGAGTAGACGACTTAAGCATCCCAAGATTCCGTATCGGGTTTACACCAAAGACATAAGCCCAGTCATTGGCATAAAGTGTATTGCTGAGGTGACCGCACGTGACGTACGCGAAGTATTAGAGCGCATTCGAGAAAGTAACCGTCCTACCATTGCCAACGATACCTTGATGTACATGAAGCAGCTGTTTCGACATGCGATAAAGCTCGACTTAACGCTGAACAACCCAGCCGCAGCCTTTACCGTGGACGATGCCGGTGGCGTGGAGTCCAGTAAAGACAGGATGCTTAGCAAAGAGGAAATTCACTACGCCTTTAGCGTGTTTCATACCCATATCAATAGCTTTGGCCGCGACAACTACCTCGCTTGCTGTCTTTTTTTAGTATTGGGCGTACGCAAAAGCGAACTTTGCGAAGCCATGTGGCGTGAAATGGATTTAACCACGGGCGTATGGGACCTACCCAAGGAACGAAGTAAAACTGGTGTGCCAATCAGCATCCCCTTACCGCGCCAAGCCATTGCTTGGTTTAACGAGTTGCAAATCCGCGCTTGTGGCTCGCCTTATGTTTTCCCGGCCAGACGAGCAAGCCATCGTCCACATATGGGGCCAGATACGCTAAACCGCGCCATTTCTAAACTCTTTGGTCGCGAGCCAGGGCGCAAAAAACAGCCACCCAATAAAATGGGTAAACTTGAACACTTCACCGTACACGATTTACGCCGCACCTTTCGCAGCCTTGCCGCCTCTTTAGGCATTGCAGGCAACGTGGCCGAACGCTGTCTTAACCATAAGCTAAAAGGCGTTGAGGGCATCTACGACCGCCACGATTACTTTGAAGAGCGCCGTATTGCCCATCAAACCGTGGCTGATGTAGTTGAACCACTGGTGAACTTTGAACCCGCTTCACACCACCACACAGGAGGGCGTTAACATGCAACTGATGATACGACTCGCCCCCATTACCTTTCCAATAGCCATGCTGGCAGGCCTTGGTTGGTGTATTGGCATTGCCTTACTCGAACAGCCTTATGGTATAGGCTACGCACTTACTCGGTATTGCCTGATGGTATTCGTGGTACTCGCTCCTTGGCTGACGCTAAAACTCACGTTCTACGTGATTGTCGGCCTAGGACGCAAACTGGGGCTCATCCCGCCTGCACGCCCAACGTACAGCCTAGGTTATGAAGAATCACTCTATTGGTTCAGAGTATTAGCCTTCTTCGATGGCAAACGCAGCCGCATGCCGAAAAGGCCCATCAGGCGAAACTAACAAGCCCCCATTTGCTCACTTATCGTGGGCAGTTGGGACAATGGGGCAACACTTGATACCGCAAGCTTTAGAGGGTGAATAAGAGGAAATTACACTGCCCCAAGGAATGGGGCAATCGGGGCTTGGATTAACAAAACAAGCCACCAAACATAATCTTTAAACCAATATGACCGACGCCTCTGCATTTCTGTACGCGTCGGTTCTCATTTTAGCGTAGCGGTATGCTTCGCAAATGTGTTTCGATTGCTTCAATCATCGACTTGGTAAGGGGTAAATGCGCTTTTTCTTTCGCCCAGATTTCATGAAAGCCTGCCACGGTTTGCTTGGCAGTATCTAACACCAATTTTTCTGGCAGCATGGCTTTAGCCGCTAGGTGTGATAATTCATCCAGCGTGAAATCACTGAATTTTTTGCTTCGGCTCACCTTCAGCGACGCACTATCATCGGGGATATAAGGAATGGTCGAGACAAAGTCATAGGCAGGCGCAATCGATGCGGTGCGCTTGTCTTTGTAAATCACAGACCAATTCTTCAAATGCATATCCGCATTGCCAATTAGGGTATTGAACACCAATCGACGCGTAAATTCTGCAATGTCTTCGTCTTGACCTTCGATGCCGATAACCTGAGCAATATTGCGCATACTGGCTTTTTTGTATTTATCTTGAGGATAGACGCCAAACACTTGCGCAAAATCTTCAATATGTACGGCTTGATCACCTGCACGATCAAAGCGCTTGATCACACAGAGGAACTCAACTACGGAGTCGATCTATCAACCATCTGATAATGGTATCAGGTTGGTGGGGTAAAGGTGCCCCATCAACCATTAAATCCGTATACCCTTCATTACTTTACTCGGATTGTTTGCCTGCACTCTCTACTTGCCTTCTTCACTCACAAAAGGCCACTGCCAGCGAATGCGTAAAACAACATTTAAACAATCAAAAGACTGTATGCCTATACATAAGCCTAGCATCTTATCAACTACTGATAATATCGCAAGAATATTCTCCGTTTAGGACAATAGCAATCTCCATACGCGTGAATTACACAACCAGTACACTAGCGGTCTTGTCTGCTTTAGACTTTAAAACCAGCCAAGCCTTTAGGTTGACTGGCGGTACACTGCAAGGCGACAAGCTCACATAGGGCTCATCACCTTTTTAGTCATCCAAAATACTGCCTTTCACGCAGTACATACGTGGGCGGGTGTTGTCGGGCAGGCTGACTTTGCGCTGTGGCCGATTACCATCGGGGACTAAGTAGCCTGCGGCCATTAGTGCTTTAGCGGCGCGATCTGGGCTTAGGCCTTCGGTGGCTTCACGCCAGCCGGTTGGGTAAAACAGGTAGAGGGTTTGTGGGCCGCTGGTGTCTATCCAACCCGCGCGTTGGCGTACTTGGCTGCTGTAACCGGTTTGCTTAGGCGTAAAGCGGCTTTCGCCATGCTGCTCAATAAAACTGCGTACTTGGCGAATGGCTTGTTGGTCTTCATTGGCGGCCACGCCACCGCGGGCAAGTATCCATTGGTTAAGCTGGCTTAAACAGGCTGCCTCGACACTTTGGGTTGGCCAATCGAGTACTTTGGCTTGAATGGCTAACAACCCAGCGCTGGCCAGTAAGGCAAACTTTTCGGTGACCCGGCGCACTTGGCCGTCAGCCTCGGGTGGTAAGCTGGTTAAAAAGCGTTGGCGTACGTTTTGGAAAACGGGTCGCACCTGTGCGCCGTGCTGCGTTAAATACCGTAACCAGTCCAAGGCCAAGCAGCCGTAATGTTGGCGACTTTGCTGTTTTAGATGATCGGCTAAATCGGCAGCGTTCATACCATGACTCTGGTTAAACACGCCCATTTGCGCTCCAGCATCGGCACTGAGATCAATCACGCGCACTTGCTGCCCTGCTTTTACACGCTTGCCGATACTGGCGAGGTGGCTTTCGAGCGTCACTTCGCCAGTGGATAAAAACACCAAGCGCCAACGGGCGGGTAAGCGCATTTCACCGTATTTGCCTGCACGGGTTTTACCTTGGCCATTGGCAAGCATGTAAGCGACATCACCTGCCTCTTTTGGGTCAACTTCGCCCATTTCATCGAGCGCCAGCAAGGCATCGTTATGCGCTAATGCTGTGCCTTCTAAACCGTTGGCCGTGGCACGCCAACTATGGCGCAGTTGATTAGGTTCGCCCCACACCGATAATGCCGGATACAGCGCTGCGGTTTTACCAGTACTGCTGGCACCGTAGAGGTGTAAACCAAAACCATCCACCCCGCACAAGTGCAACAAAGGTGCAGCCAGTGCAGCGCAGACACCAACGATTAATAGCGGGTTATCCAGACAATAACAGCCAACGTGCTGCCGCCAACTGTCGCTACTACCTTGTTGAATAAAGCCTTCTATCGGGTGCATGGTTTGCAGCACCATGCGCGGGTTGTTGTGTTCGCTTGGGTAAAAGGTGAGGCGCGGATGCACATAAGCGTGGTGATGCCAGCCAATGCAGTTCACGCTAATGGCCTTTTGCGTGGCCAGTTCGCCCATTTGTTGAATAAACAGTGAGAGCAACTGCCGCGCTTTGACACTGTTGCTTAGCCGCATGCCTCGGCTGAGTAGAATTCGGCGGTACTCGCTGCCATCTCCGGCCAATAGTTCTGCGGGCATAGCCCAGTAGCGATGGCGATTGTCATCGTCTAACCAGTGCAATAAATAACCGTAGTTGTCCCCTTGCGGATCGCGAGTACGGGCGGCCACTTGCAACCAAGAGCAGATTTTAACTGGGCTATCTTGCCCTGCCGGTTGCATCACCAGCCAGTTTTGCGCGTTATAGGCAAAACCTGGCGGTAATGTTGGCGCGCTGTTATTCATCTCACTTGCAGGTAACGGGGTTGATGCTGATGGTTTATCCGCGGCCATAAGCAGCACCGATACGGCGGGTTTCAATCCACTGGTCGATATCGCTTTCTAACCAGCCCACCGCACGCGCGCCAATACGAATGGAACGGGGAAATTCACCGTTGGCCATCAAGGCATAAATGGTGCTGCGGCCAAAGCCTGTTTTGGCCTTTACCTCGGGCAAGCGCAAAATCCGCTGCTGACGCGCTGGGTGTGTTGATGTGGTGGATGATTGTGTAGTTGGGTTCATCGTTTGCTTCCTCACTGATCTGTTAAGTTCAGTTAGGAGTTTGCCAGTACTAAACGGACGCAGTAGGCAGATAAATGCCCAGATCGTGCAGCTTTCTGAGGGTACAAGTAGCTACTTGCCCCAGTTTGTAGATAGTGCCCAAAACAATAAATGCTCTGTGGGCAGAGTTAGTGCGTGGCTAAGTGGCGTGAACTAAGGCTTTGCCCAAACTGCCCCAAAAGCCCAAGGGATGAGCGAAGTGTTAAAACACATGGAGTATGAGGCAAAGCATAAAGTGAAACTAAAACTTCTTTATCTGCTGAAAAATGAAAATATAGTTTCACTGACTCATTAAACGTTAAACGCTGATTGTTTCATGGCTTGCTCCGCTCGGCTGATCCCTAGCCGCTTAGCAACGGTTTGCCATTGCTTAACCGCAATTAATACTTCATCGTAAATTTGCGTGGCTTGGGTTTGCGAAAGTCGGAAGAAATCTTTTACATCAAAGGCTAGTTGGTAGTCTAAAGTGTTGTCTGCATCGGTAATATTCAGATGCAGGCCATGCTTACCCACTATCGGGTTTAAATCATAAGCGGGTGACAACTTCCAGCCATTCTTTGTTAATAAAAACCCATGGTTACGCAGGTGGTCATCCGTGTTGGACACCGCAATATTAAACACAATACGTCGCCATAACTGTGCTAAATCAGCTTCGGTTTGTGCACCAGAATTGGAAATAAATTCAGCAATCTCTAAGTAGCTGGCACCTTGAGATTGTTCACCATCATAGTATTGAAGCTGTGTCATGGCCGATGAAAAATGCAGTCGCTTTTCACCGTCGCGATCAAACCGTTTGGTTAAAAAGGTATGGTGCCCAGAGGAAAATTGCTTGATCTCACTTGGATACATGTCAACACCTGCCGCCAACGCCAATTCATAACAGACCATCTCCCATGCGCCCACGTCATGGGTATCGTTTAAATTGGGAAACTTGGCAATCCACAAGTGGCCTTGTTCATCTGTGACACAAGCCTTGGGCCTTGCACCACCTAATGATGAGCCTGGAGAAATCAGCATTTTCAACCAGCGGTAATACTCGTCACTGTCGATGTTATCGTCTTTTTCAATCTGCATTGCTGCGTGCTCTAGCTCTCGCAAAGAAGCCATTGGCGGCGCAGCAAACTCAGAGTTGTCGTCCAAAAAAGCATCCGAACCTACTCGCTTAAATCGAATCCCCCCCATCCGATAAGAGTCATGTACGCCCAGCAGGTAATCCAATTCGTTTAATCGACTTGTTGCTCGAATGCCTTTACGCGCCTCAATCGCCGCACGCCGCTGCATTAAAATACGCCCCCATCTATCAGGCGATGAATCAAGAAATGCGCGAAAGTTTTTATCGGCTTCATCGTTATAGAGTTCACCGGAGTGAAGCGACAGGATGGGATCAATTTGCAAGCGAAAAGCTGAGGTTAAAAATGCTTTATCGTAGGCAAAACTAAACACGCCACCCCGGCTTGAATCACTGTAAGCAAGCAGCCCAATTAGCAAAGGCGCTTCAATTGGTTGCCAGTCGGCATAGACTTCGACGATTTCACGGCTCATTTTGAACCTTCCAGCAATTTTATGTTTTGCAGCTTGATACCCACTTCATCATGAGCGGCCATGTCTGCAAAGTTGCTTTCCATGCCAAGAACGGCCATCACTTTTAAGTAAGTGCCTATGGCAACGCCCGGATCACCGGCGAAAACTTTATTCACGGTTTTATGATCAAAACCAGTACGTTCACACAGTAGCTTTTTTGTAAAACCACGTCTTTTCATCGCCAACAGCAAGTCTTCACCAAAATGCGTCAGGATTTTGCGCTGCTTTGGAAACAGTACATTGTGTAAGTCACGCTTAGCCATATCACCAACCAAAGGGACTATATTCCCATTATTCAATCGTTAATGGGAATATAGTCCAACTTTGAATCCCAAGCAACTCCAACAATTTATATGTAGGACTATATTCCTACTTTACTCAATATAATTGGATTTATATCCCACCTTTAGGTTTAGGTTTAGCTTGCGCGTTGGCCAAGGCGATGATGTGAATCCCTGAATGCCAAAAATCACCAAATTACACTTTTATGCGCATAAAAATGTAAAATTTCGCACTTTTATGCGCGTAAAAGTGTAGACTGAGTTATACTACAGGCAGTTAACAGTCTTAATTGGCGGGAAATGACAATGCAGCGCAACTTACTCAACGCCCTAATAGCATGGAAAAATCAACCTGTGCGTAAGCCATTATTGATCGATGGCGCAAGACAAACAGGTAAAACCTATCTGCTGCAAGAGTTATTTGGGAACACCTTTGCCAACATCCTTCGTATCGACTTCCTTGAAAACCCTGCTTACAAAGAGGCGTTCGATGGCTCATTGTCACCTGACGAGCTAGTAATGAACATTGAGTTATTAACAAACCAAGCATTCACCCCAGAAACCGACTTGCTGATATTAGATGAAATTGGCGAATGCGAACGTGCCGTTACCTCACTAAAGTACTTTGCTGAAAAAGCACCGTCCTACTTTGTCGCAGCCAGCGGTTCGAACATTGGTTTGCTCAACACCTTCCCTGTGGGCAAGGTAGAACAATACAATTTACGACCACTGACCTTCCAAGAATTTATTTACGCATCCAACGAGCAAGCACTGATCAAAGCATTTGATAGTCAAGCCAGCACACCGGCGGTGCACACTAAATTGATGGATAAACTCACTGATTACTTTTTTACCGGTGGTATGCCGGAAGCCGTTGCTGCTTGGTATCAGTTCAAGGATTCAAGCATTCTAGAGCGTGTTGAAAAAGTCACCAAAATTCATGCCGATTTAGTGGAAGGTTATCGCCGAGATTTCGCTAAGTACGCGGGCAAGGTCGATGCCACACTGATTGAATCGGTGTTTAATAGCATTCCAGCCCAGCTATCACTTGTCAGCGATGAGTCGGTTAAACGCTTTAAGTTTAAGCATGTGCATGAGCGTAAATCTCGTTATAGCGATTTTGAAACCGCGATCCATTGGCTTAACTGCTGCCGCTTAGCTTTGCCAAACTACCCTATTGAAGGATCGCCGAAATCTCCGTTAGCGGCCTATAAAAAAGAAAATATGGTGAAACTGTTTCTGTTTGATGTGGGCCTGCTTAATCATATGCTCGGCAGCAGTTATAAAGAGATTAAACAGCAAAACTATGATCTCTCTGTTTATAACTACAGAGGCTATGTGGCTGAAAACTTTGTGCAACAAGAGCTCACTGCCATTGGCGTTGACCCAAGCTATTCATGGAATGACGCCCGCGCCGAAATCGAATTTATTTTGGCGACCGATGAAGGCGATATCGTCCCTGTGGAGGTCAAAAGTGGTAAACGTACAAGAGCAAAATCGTTGGCATCCTACATTGAAAAATGTACTCCAAGTAAAACCTTTAAGTTAACGGGTACACAAGGCTCATCCGCATTAGAGCAAACCAATATCGTGATGCCTTTGTATTTCACGCAGTATTTACCACAGAGATGGTAAAAGCGCGTTGCTTAGACCCCGAGGTCTACACAAAGTGACTTCATAGGTAACAATTTGTAGACCTTTGGTAGGCTTACAACCTTTCAACCAACCCTCAATCGGTTTTTTGCTAACGTCATTTGGCCAGCCTATCGCCTCATCGTTTAAAGCAAATCACTCAAGCGATTTAACAGTGCTTTACGGCTATTATTCGCCACAACAAAGCGCTTAAAGCGTTGTTCAAACGCCGCTTCATCAGCTTTGAACTGATAGGCCTCAAACAGCTGATGCAGATAGCGTGATGCCGCATCGTAACCACTGGCGCAAGTTCGATCCGCTTGCTCTTGTGATTGCTGCCAGTAGTGCTCACGTTGATTGTAGATATCCGTCAACGCTTTTTCTTTTTCCGCTTTTTCGATAGCTAATTTTTTTGCGAGTGCTGCGGCTTGCTCTTGCTGTAATTGACTTTGCGCTTGCTCAATAAAAGGAGAAATTACCTCGGGGGTTAACCAATACTGATAGATCTCGTCTGTGTTGACAGGTTCTTTTCGCGTCAGCGCTAAGGCTTGGTGACGGGTTAGCTGGCCTTGCTCAAACAACGTGCGTAATAGCGTGTCTATCTCTGCTTGCGAGAGATTATGGAGCCATTCATCAAATTGAAATTGGGTTTGTTTGGCTAGGTGACTGGGTTGCTCCTTCAGCACCATGGCGAGCGCCTTAACCAATGCTAAGGGAATATCATACAGCGCAGCAAACGCCTGCTCCTCTTCACTGAGGTGCTCAAAATCGAATTGAATTAACGGCACTCGCTCAACGTCATCATTAAAATCAAACATTTTGAGCCACATAAAGTACACAAGGCGCCAATCCCCTTGCATTAACCCGCTGCGTAACCCAGCTAAATGCTGGAAAAATTCGTCGGCATGCTCATCGTCAAAATACTCGTCATACTCCTCAAGGGAAAAAATCAGCAACTGCCACTCATCGTTTTCGTGAACATGAAGCCCATCACTTGAAAAGCCAAGTAAAGCTTCAGGGAGCGTTCCTGCTGGTAGCTTGATGTAGGCATCGATTGAGCCCCAATCGGCATAGTAAAAACCGATATCGAAGTACTTTAACATCAGATCAAAAGGATCAGCCTTTAGGTCACTGTAGGTGTAATACACCTGAAAGGACGTAGCGCTGATCTCGGCACGGCTTGAAATTGATCGGAGTGCTTGACGTGCTTTAGCATCTAAATACCCATCCAGACGCTCAAATTTATAGTATTGATATTCGCTCACGATGACCTTGCTATCTATTTATGGTGAATTGAAAAGTTTGTTTTAACAAAATTGTTATAGAAAAAGCGCTGCATTTTCTTGTTTACGCTGCTCCAATGTCTTAGCAATCGCAGACACTGTTGTTTTACTGATCCCTTGTTGCTTGGCAAGATACGTAAATTGGCTGATGGCTTCTGCGACTTCTTCAATAACTTGCCTTGCATCATGCCAACTCCCATAGCCAGCACTGGTAGCAAGTTTTTGCATCACCTTAAGCGGTGGCGCTTTGCCATAACCGCCGAAAGCAGTGGCGTGTTCGTTGAATGGATGCGGGCTGTAGGTAACATCGTAAAAAGGGGCAGGATCCCATTGACCGTCATCCGCTTGCAAAAACGCCCAGTTTTTACTGTGGTCGTCTTGATTAGACGACAGCAGATTAAAAATGGCGCGGCGAAATTGCAGCTGTCCAGCCGCTGGCGATTTACACAACTGACGGCAGGCTTTAATTAAATCAATGTAATCTAAACTTGGCGTTCGAAAGTCTGCATCCAGCAGCCCGCAAGCGCTGTGCATATGCAATCGACCTGCACTGCGCTTTCTGCCTAAGTCGGCCTGTTCAGTGACATAATCAAAACGCTTAAGCGCCAACCAAGCAGACGCACCGCTTGTAGGTGGTGCTTCAATGAGTTGCCATTGCGGCGGTTGACACTTAGCAACTTCTGTCATTTGCAAATAAACCGCCTCGCACAAACCTTCTTCATGGCCGAGCGCGAGATTTTTAGAGGTAAACTTAATCAGCCAAGCCTCATCTCCAGGCTGAGCGAAGGTTCGACAATACTGAGTTTCCCCAGCAGGCATATAAATTTGTGCCTTAGGCCTTGCCCCACCCGAACTACCTCCGGCGACTAATGCGGCCAACACCTGTTGAGTATGCCCATCTAACTCATCGTGATTATCATCCATATAATCTGACATCGAAGAATCGAACAGCGTTTGTGCTTCTAAACCTAACGTCGCTAAATCAATATCCGCGTGCGTGGTGGCTGAAAACTCAGACACCGGAGAAAAAGACAATGCTCCCATGCCTTTATCACCGACAAAGGCCAGTCTATCCATCGCCGTTAATTGATTAGGTAGGATGCCCTTTTGCCGGAAAATACGATCTTGTAACAGCATGCCCCAGCCATCGGGTAAACAATCTCCAAATACGCCATGTACACCTTGGTGCGGCGCTTTAGGAGCGACTTGAACTTGCGCGTTCGCATGCAAGGTAAAAGGTGATAAGTTGCCAAACTGCTGCAAATAGCTGTCTGCATACTGGAAAAAAACGCCTTGCCGATTCTGCGCCAAGACCCCTACTGCAACCTGCTCACCTGAACTTAAGGTGCGAGTCACGGCGAGTTTTTGAATGGGTTTAAAACTCATCTTTTAGCACCTCATCAATACTAGAGGGCATAGTGACCCGTTCTTTGCTAGGTTGTGTGAGTTGATAGAGCCTCTCTAGCGAATCAAGGGTCTGCCATAGCAACAGCAATTGGCGAAATGAAATTTGCCCGGTCAGCTCAAATTTCTTAATGGTGGCCGCAGGTACGCAGCTTCGCTCAGCAAGCGCCGCTCGTGACAGCTTTGCCTGCTTTCGTAACTCACGTAAATAAGCCGCATAGGCGTGGCTTACATCGGTATCATCAAGTAAGGTAAATTTCATCCGCAAAGGCCAAATGGATACAGTCATATCCATTATAGCGAAATAAAACAGAAAGTGGATATTATTGTATCCATTATTAAATAAAGTGTTGAAAAAATTACTCGATAAAGCCCTTCAAAACTGCTATGTTTTAGATCTAACAGCAGCATAAAAACGACACTGTTTTTCCATTGCTAACCACTAAGATTTAGTAAAAGCCATAGGCAAGTGGTGGGCAGTTTGGTGGGCAAACAGGCATTTTTGAACGGTTTCTTTTCGGTAACTTATTGATTTTTTGAGGGTCTAGACCGCTACTCAATGAGCAGATTCAGAATATTGAGTGATTAATAATCTGAAATACCAATCAGCAATGGTAAGTTGTAAACAGCCTTACACTAAAAGTGAGGCTGATACTTATATATTCAACTTTATATATAATGATGCAGCAATCAGTAAAAGTAAGTACACACTCACATTTAAGTTTTTTACATGACTACAATCTATGAAGTGGCCACCCGCGCGGGCGTATCGTTATCTACGGTATCTCGCGTTCTTAATGGCAATAAGTCTGTTAACCCTGCTATGGCTGAAAAGGTTAAACAAGCCGCAAGCGAACTGCACTACACGCCGAGTCAGAAAGCGCGTTCTTTAGCATCTAAACACAGCCATGCAATTGGTATTGTGCTGCCTAACAAACACATGCTTTTTGCATCTCACTTACTGTTTTCTTTCGAGCACATTTTGCGGCAGCATAAGAAGCATTGTGTTATCGCTTTTTCCCACGACACAATTGAGTCTGAAGTGGAGGCCATCGAATTTTTATTGTCTCAAGGTTGTGACGGAGTATTTGTCACTACTATTTCTTCGACGACAAAACACTTGCATAGCTTGAAAGATAAGATTGTTACGTTGAGTACAGGAGAGGCAAAACCTACTGTGACTGACTTGTCGGCATCTGTCGCTCACTGTGTTTCAAAAGCACATCACTTGCTAAGTGAACAAGGACACACAGACATAGCGTTAGTAAATGACCGCAAAACCGTGTCTCAAAACGAAACGTTTCTCTCTTTATTCAAGAAACAATTAATCGTAAATGTAGACGTTGATGCTTTATCCGATCCATTTCTCGACCCGCTACTCGAACTAATGGCCAAGGGAGAAGTATTTTCAGCTATTATTTGCACCAACGACGTTTTGGTTGAGCGTTTAGTTAATAGCGCCAGAGAGCTAGGGATGGTGCTGCCCAGCGACTTATCTATTATATCGTCACGACCGCCCAATGCACACGCAGAAATAAGTAGTTCGCTGACTTACAATGTATCAAGCGTAGCCTACTCAACGCTTGATATGGCAAGAGCTGCGGCGAAGAAGTGTTTTACTGCTTTCTATGACGATGGGTTAGATGAAGATAGTGCGAATCCGCTGTCTCCCATATTTCTTGACTATGGGAGCACAGCGCCTTTTTCTTAGACGCTCTACTTAAAACGCAATAGCTATCTTCGAGTAAACCAAGGCTACATATACTTAAGCCACCAGTAGTTATGCTGCGCTTTGAAATGGCTAAACCATCGCACGGGATAATAGAGAGTGATGGCAAGCACACCTGTAATCAGCCAGATTTGCCACATCTCATTTACGCCAAAGTAGACACCTTTATTCGTTCCCCAAGTACTCACGGCTACTGTGTATAGCACGAGTAATATATAGAGGTGAAGGACGTAAAAAAACATAGGAACTGAGCCAAAAGTATCCAGGATGGTCATTCGTCTAGCATTTACTCTTTCAAAAACAAAAAGAAGCAGGAACGTTCCTGACAGTGTAAAGAGCAAAAACGCGAGTGACGGAGGGTATTTAGTCATATTGAATAAAGACATTGCTGACAAAATAGCGGTGTCTTGCATCGACCAAGGCAGGGTCTCTCCGTAAATATTGAACACTCTTAGAAAGACGAATAAAAATGCGGTGACACCGGCTAGACCGAGCAGCCAACTGCCCCGTAAAGCTTTATTTTTATTTACACCATATAATGGCCCGCATGCAAAGCCGCATAAAATCACACCAATCCAAGGTAGTACGGGGTAGCTCACTTTCACACTCAAAAGGTCACTCTGTACAATGTACCCCCTGTCATGAAGCATACTCCAAAGGGTGTAACCTGTTTCATGTGAAACATAATTGATAGGCGTGAGCGCATTGTGCCCAAATACTATGATTAAACCAATAGCAAGAAGGGCATTGCGCGGAAGGCCACTTAGCAACGCGAGAGCAAGCATACTCACGCCAATCGCCCACATAACTTGAAGGTAAATTACATCAAAGCTTCCCAACCAGCTGTAAGTAATAAAGGTGACTTCTAAAAATAGAATAAAAAGTCCCCGCTTAAAAAGAAATAACCTTACATCTCTTTTAGGTTTGTTTACCGGGTTGGCATAAAGCCATGCAGAAAGGCCGGTAAGAAACACAAATACAGGCGCGCAATAATGAGCTAGCAAACGGCTAAAAAATAGCGCCGGCGACGTAGTCTCAATGTCCATAGGATCGGACACCTGCATGTGTAAAAAGAATCGCTCCCGCACGTGGTCAATTAACATGATAATCATAACTAAACCGCGCATCATATCTATGCTGCGAATGCGTTCGCGTTTCACATTAGAATGCATAATCGACCCGCATATTTATTGTTCTAGGCGCACCAGGGTAAGACCACAAACGGTGATAACTACTTTCGATATAAGTTTCATCAAACAAGTTGTCTACGTTAAGTTGTAAATTCAACGAGTCGGTGAAAGCTAAAGTCGCAAATAGCCCTGCAAGCTGATAAGAGGGAAGTTGAAAAGATAAATCTGCAGCATCTCCAAGCTGTTCATGTACATATTGATAAGAGCTTCCAATTTGCGAGTCCATGCCTGCTATTTTAGTAAAGTAGGTTAGCACAGTAGACAGTGTGTATTCGGGCACATTAACCAATGGGCTGCCCTGCGGTATTTCTACGCCCCAGTCAGCATTAACAACTGTGTTTTCGGTCTCAGCTTGCGTCTTCGCGGCGGAAACGAAGAGCGACATATTATCTCTGATTTGAGCATTGAATTCTATTTCAACGCCCTTGCTCACGGCTTCTCCTAAGGGAGCAGAAAACCCAACATTCACAGGGTCGGCAACCAATATATTAGACTTTCTTCCCCGAAAAGCGGCAACAGAACCCACGATATTATTAAACGAGAATTTTGAGCCTATTTCCACTGAACTGCTTTCTTCAAATCCAAACGGTTCACCGTTCGCATCTGTGCCACTAAGCGACAAAAAGCCTTCGGAATAACTGGTATATACATTTATATTGTCGCTAACCTTATAGATAAGTCCTAAGCGGGGGCTAAGGCGAGTTTCAGTATCACGATTAGTTGTTTGTTGATTTACCTCGAAAATATCCTGGTCTATATAATCTGCGCGGGCACCAAGTAAAATATCGATATTATTGGCAACTGCGATCGTATCTTGAACGTACAGTCCAACGCCTCGCTGCTCTTCAATATTTTGGTAAAGAAGTGCTACGTCAGGTTGTTGCTGCCCATATACGGGATTATTGATATTAAGCGTATAGGTGCCTTTTCCACCGCGGTAGCGGAATAACGCAGTACTTAGGTCATATTCATAGGCATCAATGCCAACAAGTAAGTTATGTGATAAACCAGCGAATTGGGTATCTCCACTTAACTCAACGCGTAAAGCACTATCAGAAGAGTCATAATCTCGCTTTCTGCGCTGCCTTGTCAGCGTTTCACCATCGTCGTAAA
The DNA here is from genome assembly GCF_001886475.1 of Alteromonas sp. RW2A1. NCBI lineage: Bacteria > Pseudomonadati > Pseudomonadota > Gammaproteobacteria > Alteromonadales > Alteromonadaceae > Alteromonas > Alteromonas sp. RW2A1. Next base: position 4,118,339 of record NZ_CP018031.1, read on the forward strand.
CAGACTGTCTCGCCCCTGACAGTTCAGCGTCTGAGGAAAAGCCATCCATTCGCGTATCTCGATAGCTTAGCCCAGCAAGTAATGCCCATTGGCTGTTAAGTTGTCTATCATAAGTGAGCTGGTGGCTGAGCGCATAAATTGTTGTTGGCCCGTCATTGGGTTCACCTAAGTAAAGACTGGTATCTATATCATCGAAATTATCGTTAAGTATCGCAATGCCACGATCAAATCGTTGAGCCTGTTTAAAAAACTGCATTTCGTACAGCAGAGACTCTGCGTCACCTAAATCAATATTAAAGGAAGGGGATAACACCGTTTTTCGACGAGTAACCGTATCGCGATAGCTGTTGTTGTCTTCGAAAGCACCGTTTATTCGAACAGCCAGAATATCGTTTATACCCTGAGTATAGTCTGCCTCTATTCGCTGATTAGCAAAGCTACCGTAAATCGCAGAAATGCTACCCGATTCATAATATTGAGGCTTTTTAGTAATTATATTTACGACACCACCTGGTTCAGAGCGTCCGTAAAGCGCCGAACCTGGCCCCTTGATGACTTCTATGGACTCAACGTTAGACATATCAAAGGTCCCGCTGAAGCCTCTTCCTCCACTAAACCCATTCACCATGAAGCCAGCCGGCATATTTTCATTGCCTGCAAATCCGCGAATGGCAAAGCTATCCCAAAATCCACCGCTGTTGTTTTGCTTTGTAAGGCTTGCGTCTAGTGTCAGTACATCCTGTAATCGCGTCATCCCTAGCTTTTTAGCGTCATCACCGGTAATTGTTGTTATGGCTTGCGGCAGCTCGAAAGGCTTTACATTGCCCCTAAAAAGCTGTCGATAGGTGATATCAATTTTTTCAACATTGTCAGAATCTTTCCCATTAGTAGATGAAATATCATCGTCGTTTTTAGCGTCGGCTAGGGCATTTGAGCTTATAAGAGAGAGCGACAATACAGATACTAATACGAATAGCGACACGCGGAATGTAGATTGTTTTTTCACGGAAAAACCTTAAAGCACAATTTTGAATTAAACCAAATTAAAAAAATGTTATAACATAACAAAATAAAGATAAAGCAATATTGCTTGAATGGTTCAGGTTCTGTGTTTATAGCGCTATGCTGTGACAACGGTAATCTAATGCGGTGGTAATATGTCCAAAGATAAGCTTCAACTGAAAATGAAAACTTTGCTGCAAGTTTTTCTTGCAACGGCTCTGTTGACCTTCTTAACAACAAGTCGTGCTGAGAGCGATATCGAGCAGGTGTCGAGTGTGTTAGACAAATTGCATTCGCAAGCATCTCAAGCAAACTTCACTGAATATTTTAATTTATATGCGCCAGATGCTGTTTTTATTGGTACAGACGCCGACGAAGTATGGAGCATTAGCGAATTTAAAGCCTACGCGAAACCGCATTTTGACAAAGGTACCGGCTGGACATATTTACCTAGAGACAGACACATCTATTTTTCTCCTGATCACCAAGTGGCTTGGTTTGATGAGCTATTAGATAATAAAAAACTAGGTGAAACGAGAGGGACGGGAGTACTCATCAAAACAGACAATCAGTGGAAAATTAGTCAGTACCACCTTACGATTCCAATCCCAAATAATTTAGCCACAGATATCGCTGAGCAGATTAAAAAACATCACACAAAAAAATAGAGCCGCCGTAGCGACTCTATTTTAGGGCTCAATTAAAGAGTTCTTTTTAACAACTAGCGCTCTTCTTTAGGTGTTAGACGACGTTAATGGTTGAATTTCCATCTCCACGCGACGATTCATAGAACGGTTAGCGGCGCTATTATTAGGTACCTTTGGTGAATACTCGCCCATGCCTACGGTAGTAATGCGAGTTGAATTCACAGAAAAGTTAATAAGCTGATTTTTCACCGCACTGGCTCTTCGTTCAGACAGTGTTTGATTATATTGCTCAGCGCCAACATCGTCGGTATGGCCTTTAATCATAAGGACGGTTTTTTCGTAGTTATTAATTACTTTGGCAACATCTTGCAAAACTGGATTAAAGTTTGGACTAATACTCGCACTATCCGTAGCAAATGTGATGTCGCCAGGCATGATAAGACGAAGGTTATCGCCTTCTCGAACCACTTGCACGCCGGTATCAGATAACTCGCTGCGAAGCGCTTCTTCTTGCTTATCCATGTAGCCACCAATCGCGCCACCAGCAATTGCACCTACCGCTGCACCCCAAGCGTAGCGACTTTTGTCATGATCGCCAGTTGCTTTACCTAGTACTGCACCTAAAACAGCGCCTATTGCAGCACCCTTTTGCGTATTGTTTGGGTTATTCGCACAGCCTGCCACAGTAAGTGATGCAGCGATTAAACTTACAGCTAGTGTTTTTTTCATAGCGTCCTCTTCTTTGCTTTAAACACCTGCTTTTACCTTTATGAGGTACAAACAACAAGTGCCAATAAATTACCTATATTCTAGGCTAAATTTCTTTTGATAAAATAGTGATGATTCAACTTAAGACTCAATCACGTCATTTTTTATCTAATCAGTAATAAACATATCAACTGTAGTCGAGCAATAAATGTTCCATAACGCTTAGTTTAATGAATATCCAGTTTAGCCTTCCGCTGAACCTCTCTTCAATTTTCTATTCAACGTATTGGTTTAAAGGGTTAGGCACAGAATAATTGGTTTAAGCTGAACACAGTATTAACCAAAGAAATGACGCTGCTAAGTTTTGGAAATAGCGCTTTTCCTATAGAGAGATTTGTAATCTCTACACGCTCTTTTTATACAGATTTGCTACCGACTGTCTTCAATAAGTGACAAGGCTATTTGCTAAGGTTATTTGCCAAGATCCTTTGCTCAAAGGCTCTCAAATAAAAAGAACTAGGTATTTAGGCGTAAATGTAAAACGTAAATTAAAACGACAGTTTAAGAGAATAAAGAGGTTTTAGCCTATTGAAACAGAACGCTCAAAAAAGGCGTTAACATCTATACCGTAATCTGAAGCAATAACCGCCTTATCAATTTTAAGAGCTTTATCGCCCGATAAGTCGATGTCTTTTGGCGTTAAGTAGTGATTACCTTTCACTGAGTAGAATACTTTTACTATGGGTGAGAATGGTGAATTGTTTTGTTTAAGCACCATTGCCAATCTCTCGTTTGACAGCAACACTAGGCTACCAACAGGATAAACACCTAAACATTTTATAAATTGCTGAACCAAAACGACATCTAGACGGGTAGGCGCTTCATTCATCAATATAGAAAACGCTTTCTGGCTAGACATGCCTGCTTTATACACACGATCTGCAGTTAGTGCGTCATACATATCCGCAATAGCAAGCATGCGACCTTCTGTGCTTATCTCATCGCCTTTTTTCCCTGCTGGATACCCTAATCCGTCTAAGCGCTCGTGGTGTTCGCTAATAGCCTGAATAAGCGGCTTTGCAACGTCAGTATTTAGCAGATAATCAACGCCATGCTTTACGTGGCTCTTCATAATTTCCATTTCGGGATCTGTAAGTCGTCCGGGCTTATGAAGAATTTCATCAGGAATATTAATTTTGCCTAAATCGTGAAGAAAGCCAGTGTACGATAGCTCCTGAACTTTCTCCTCAGGCAGGCCTAAAAACGTGGCAAAGTTAGCTAATAATATAGCCACGTTGAGGGAGTGTTCTAGCAAGTAATCGTCTTTCTCTCTAATTTTAGTTAGGCACAGCAAAGCGTCTGGGTTGCGGTCAACAGACGCAACAAGCTTATTGGAAAACTCTTTGGGAATACTGGCATCAAAAGGCGTCTCTTTTTTTACATTATCGAGAAGCAGCTTTTGTATTTCTTTGCCCTGAGCGTGCAGCTTAGTCGCTTTTGTTAACTCACTCTCAAGGGATACCTTCACCGTTTTCGGCTTCTTTTTAGCCGTTACTTTTTCAGGCCTATCGGATTCGCTTAGTATTTTTCCATCGCTAGCACCTACAGGTTCAAATGCTTTATCAGTATCAATAGCAAGGACTTTTACGCCCTGTTTTTTCAACAGGTCTATCACTTTTTGTGACGTCACTTTACCTTGGTTTTTTATCTCCAATGCACCTTTTTGCTCGAGTATTTTATGAACAAACATGCCTGGTTTCAGTGCATCAATACTAATTCGTTTTAACATTCGTTATGTACTGCTCTTGTGGTATTGGTAATGTTTTATAAAGCTCTAGTGTCACTAATATTTTAATTCGCGAAGTATGATATACAAGTCAGGCTGCCAGCCTACATCTTTAATTCGTACGCGTTCACTTTTTATAGCCACACCCTCGTTTCGAAGACGTGCTATTTGCTCTATGCCTTGCTCCGATGTTTTTGGAAACGCTATTTTACCGTCAGCTCTTACTACTCGATGCCAGTTGTGCGTGTCCCCAAGTATTTTGAGGCACTTTCCAACCATCCTGGCTCGGCCTGGAAAGCCGCATAAGTCTGCCAGTTGACCATAGCTAACAACATTACCCTCTGGAACTAACGCCAGCGTTTTTGCTAGCCTATATTTTACAGTATTTATATCTGCCATAATATTATAAGTGAGTCTCAACCGCGCTTATTTCAGTGTAGTCTGTTGGCGTGAAATATCTTTTTTAAAACATCTAAAGTTTATGCCCATACACAATACCCGGCCATACTGTGCTATCTGCCATTATCCAACATCAACATGCCTTTGTAGTGCAATAGATGAAGTTTTAGTGCCCGTAGAAATTGTGATATTGCAACATCCAAAAGAAAAAGATCATGCAAAGAACACGGCCCGCCTTGTAGCATTATGTATACCAAATGCCACTATCATTAGCACCAATGATGAAAAGGCCATTAACACCCTGCGTGAAAACTGCCTTCCAACAAATTCAGCTCTCATTTACCCAAATGATGTCAGCGAACCTTTAGAGGGAGGGTTAGCAACTCCCATTCAGAGTTTACACAACCTCGTGTTCATTGATGGTAGCTGGAAACAGGCATATGGTGTTATTCAACAAAATAACTGGCTTAAAACCCTTCCCAGTTATCATTTTAAGCATGCACCTCAGTCGAACTATGCTATTCGTCACACTACAATCAATAATGCGCTTTCAACCTTAGAAGCGGTAGCATATACACTGTCGAATGTACTCGGGACAGACGTTAGCGCTCTGTATAACGCACAAAATGCTTTGCAGCAGCAATGGCAAGGGCCTTTATCTCATCGTCGGAAATATTGAACCCTCTGTCACTGAGCCTATAGAGCATGCAAATACGAGAATGAACGCGGGAAAAGGCAACTTAGCGTTTGAACGGCTTTAAGAGCTTAGCGATTTATAAGCTCAATCATCCACTCGGTGACAAATAAAACCAACCAAGATACTGGAATAATAGCGATACAGGCAGCAACTCTCACTTTATCTTTTGAAGAGAGCGTATAGGTTAATTTAAGTATTTCTTCTCTTTCACTTTCTAGCGCTTCAATAGACGCTCCCGTTACTTGTTTGTCATTTTTAGCATAACGCCTTATATCCGAGTTTATTTCAGACTCAATATCTTCCAAGGTTTTACACTTTTCTTCTTTCAACTTTTTATTGAGCTTTATAACTGGGAAGAACAAATACAAAGAAATGAAACCTGTAAAGAAGGTGACGCCCAATACATCTAAGCTTGGTATCTCTTTCTTGAGCCAAAACACAGGAAATATTGCTAACGCTCCCATAGCGAAAATGCTATTGCTTATACTATGCCGCAGGATAGTGACTATGGAACGTAATCTATCGTAACCAAAGTCTGTTTTTGTTAGCACTTGGTTAGTAAGATAAGCAGTTGTAGAATATATTTGAAAGATAAACAAAAAAGCAATAAACCAAAATGGAACTGCTGTCGCAGTCAGCAGCAGCACATGTACTTCCTGTTGTGTAGAGATCAGTCCTTCCGAGATACAATAGGCAATGGTAATGATGATCGAAATAATCATCGCATTAAATATTTGTCGATTTAATTGTAATGCTAAGTTTTTGCGATGTGCGCCAAATTCATTAAGCTGATTAGACTTCAGCAAAACATAAGTTAGTGTGTTTGCCACATTCTGATGCATCAAGCGCATAGCAAACCAAAAATAGCCTGTTATTACCGACATTCCTATCGCGGAATTAAAGTCTCTTTGCGCTCGAATATCTCCCTTTTCAGGCCAATCCAAAGCCCCCGTAGAAAAATGTATTAATAGCAGAAGGACTGTAGTTAAAAACGGCGTTAATCCTACGTAGGAATTGTTTTCGTTTTTAAAGGGTAAATTGAATTTCATTTTAAGACATTATCTGAAATGTTAAGCTTTAGGCTAAAAATATGAACGCATGGTATAGCCTACAAAATAACGACAGTGTAAGGGAATAGGCAACAAAAAACCCGCCAAACGGCGGGTTTTTTAATAATAACTGCTCGCTTATTTGCGTAACTTCTGAATAAGACGAAGTTGCGCGATTGCTTCAGCTAGCTGGTGAGCTGCCTCTGCATAATCGAAGTCAGCGCCTGGGTTGGCGATGTGCTCTTCTGCACGTCGTTTGGCTTCTTCTGCTGCCTGCTCGTCAAGATCTTCGGCTCGAACCGCGGTATCAGCCAGTACGGTGACATTGCCAGGCTGTACTTCTAGTACACCACCAGCAACATAGATTACTTCTTCTTCACCGAACTGTTTAACCAAACGCACCATACCAGGTTTAATAGCAGAGATAAGCGGCGCATGTCCTGGGTGGATACCCAATTCACCTTCGCTACCTGTCACTTGAATCGTTTCTACAAGACCAGAAAATATTTCTTTTTCTGCACTTACTACGTCCAAATGTACTGTCATTGCCATGTGAACCTCCTGATTAGGTACGTTAACATTACTAAGGGCCAGCGTTTGCCGGCCGCTTAATTATGCTTTATTGGCTTTCTCTCGCGCTTCTTCGATAGAGCCAACCATGTAGAATGCTTGCTCTGGAAGATCGTCATACTCACCATCCAAGATACCTTTAAATCCACTGATAGTGTCTTTAAGAGATACATACTTACCTGGAGAACCTGTAAATACTTCAGCTACGAAGAACGGCTGAGATAGGAAACGCTGAATCTTACGAGCTCGTGATACCACTAGCTTGTCTTCCTCAGATAGTTCGTCCATACCCAGAATAGCAATAATGTCTTTCAACTCTTTGTAGCGCTGAAGTACAGTCTGTACACCACGTGCAACATCATAGTGCTCTTGACCAATAACAAGTGGATCAAGCTGGCGAGATGTTGAATCTAGTGGGTCTACCGCAGGGTAGATACCAAGAGACGCGATATCACGAGAAAGTACAACGGTTGCATCTAAGTGAGCAAAGGTTGTTGCAGGAGAGGGGTCAGTCAAGTCATCCGCAGGTACATATACCGCTTGGATTGAAGTGATTGAACCTGTCTTCGTTGATGTAATACGCTCTTGAAGAACACCCATCTCTTCCGCAAGTGTAGGCTGATAACCTACCGCAGAAGGCATACGACCTAGAAGTGCTGATACCTCAGTACCTGCTAGTGTGTAACGATAGATGTTATCTACGAAGAACAGTACGTCACGACCTTCATCACGGAACTTCTCGGCCATAGTTAGACCAGTAAGTGCTACGCGAAGACGGTTACCTGGAGGCTCGTTCATCTGACCGTAAACCAACGATACTTTATCAAGTACGTTAGAGTCGTTCATTTCATGATAGAAATCGTTACCTTCACGAGTACGCTCACCAACACCGGCGAATACAGAGAAACCACTGTGCTCGATTGCGATGTTACGGATAAGCTCCATCATGTTAACGGTTTTACCAACACCGGCACCACCGAACAAACCAACTTTACCACCTTTAGCGAACGGGCAAACCAAGTCGATTACTTTGATACCAGTCTCAAGTATTTCTACTGAGCTAGATTGATCTTCGTAGCTAGGTGCTTCACGGTGAATAGACATACGCTCTTCTTCACCAATAGGACCCGCTTCGTCGATTGGGTTACCCAACACGTCCATGATACGACCTAATGTAGCCGTACCCACTGGAACCATAATTGGGCCACCTGTGTTTTCTACTGAAAGACCACGACGTAGTCCATCAGTTGTACCAAGTGCGATGCCACGAACAACACCGCCACCTAACTGCTGTTGCACTTCCAGGGTTAACCCTGATAAGTCACCTTCGGTAACTCGTAGTGCGTCATAAACTCTTGGAACCGCGTCTTGTGGAAATTCAATATCCACAACGGCGCCAATGATTTGGACGACCTTACCTTGACTCATAATTTGTCCTCGTTATCTCTTTTAAACCTTTGCCTACACCGCTGCGGCACCGCTCACAATCTCACTAATTTCTTGTGTGATTGCAGCCTGACGCGCTTTGTTATATACCAGTTGCAGATCATCAATAAGATCGCCGGCATTGTCGGTTGCTGCCTTCATGGCAACCATTCGCGCAGCTTGTTCTGACGCTGCGTTTTCTACAACACCCTGGTACACCTGAGACTCAATGTAACGAACCATCAATGATTCCAAAATTTCTTTTGGATCCGGCTCGTAGATGTAGTCCCAACGATGTTGATATTCTTCGTCTTGTGACTTTGGCAAAGGCAATAACTGATTGCTCACAGGTTTCTGTGTCATGGTGTTAACGAAGTCGTTATAAACCAAGAAAACTCGGTCTAATTTACCTTCGTCGTATGCTTTTAACATAACGCGAACAACACCCACTACATCACTCACAGAAGGCTTATCACCCAATCCTGATTCAGCAGCAAGTAAACTGCCACCAAAACGGTTGAAGAAACTACAAGCCTTAGCACCTAATGCAGCGAAATCTACTTCAACACCCTGATCACGCCATTGTTTAACGTTCTGAGCGACAAGCTTAAATTCGTTGGTGTTTAAACCACCACATAAGCCTCGGTCAGTGGAAACCACAATATAACCAACACGCTTGATTTCACGCTCTTCCAAATAAGGATGGCGATATTCAAGATTACCGTTAGCAATGTGACCAATCACTTTTAGCATGTTTTGTGCGTATGGACGGCCGGTAGCCATACGTTCCTGCGCCTTTTTCATTTTAGACGCAGCAACCATTTCCATCGCACTGGTAATTTTTTGAGTATTCTTAATACTCCCAATCTTACCTTTTATCTCTTTACCGCTGGCCATGACTATCTCTCCGATTACTCAACGTGTTGCCGGTATTGTCGCTAAACGCTACCGGCTGCATTGATTACCAAGTTTGCGTCGCTTTAAAACTTGTTAAAGCGTCATTCAACTTAGAAGCAATCTCGTCGTTGTAGTTACCTGTTTCGTTGATAGTCTTCATAAGGTCAGCGTGTTCGCTGTTCAAATATGAGTGAAGAGATGCTTCAAAATCCAAGATTTTGTCTAGCTCAACACCTTTTAAAAACCCTTTTTCTACCGCGAACAGAGATGCTCCCATATCAGCAATTGAAAGTGGAGCATACTGCTTTTGCTTCATCAGTTCTGTTACGCGCTCACCGTGCTCAAGTTGCTCACGAGTCGCGTCATCAAGATCAGATGCAAACTGCGAGAACGCCGCAAGTTCACGATACTGAGCTAGTGCTAGACGAATACCACCGCCTAGTTTCTTGATGATTTTAGTCTGTGCAGCACCACCAACACGTGATACCGATACACCCGCGTTAACGGCTGGACGGATACCCGAGTTAAATAAGTCAGTTTCTAGGAAGATCTGACCATCAGTAATCGAGATTACGTTAGTAGGTACGAATGCAGATACGTCACCAGCTTGCGTTTCAATAATTGGAAGCGCAGTAAGTGAACCAGTTTTACCTTTCACTTCACCTTTGGTGAAACGCTCTACGTACTGATCGTTAACACGTGCAGCACGCTCTAGTAAGCGCGAGTGAAGGTAGAAAACATCACCTGGATAGGCTTCACGACCTGGTGGACGCTTAAGTAGCAACGAGATTTGACGATACGCAACAGCTTGCTTAGACAAATCATCGTATACGATTAATGCATCTTCACCGTGGTCACGGAAAAACTCACCCATTGTACAACCAGAGTACGGCGCTAGGTATTGAAGCGCAGCAGATTCAGAGGCAGAAGCAGCAACAATAATTGTGTGCTCTAACGCTCCGTGTTCTTCTAGTTTGCGTACAACGTTTGCAATCGTAGATGCTTTTTGACCAATCGCTACGTACACACATTTAACGCCTGTACCTTTTTGATTGATGATTGCATCGATTGCCATTGCAGTTTTACCGCACTGACGGTCACCGATGATCAACTCACGCTGACCACGACCTACTGGTACCATTGCATCAACAGATTTGTAACCTGTTTGAATTGGCTGGTCTACTGGTTGACGGTCGATTACGCCTGGTGCAATCTTTTCAACTGGTTCAAAACCAGCAGCGTCAATAGCACCTTTTCCATCAATTGGCTCACCAAGCGTGTTAACAACACGACCTAGTAATGAATAACCAACTGGTACTTCAAGAATACGACCCGAAGATTGTACTTTATCGCCTTCTTTAAGGTCCGCATAAGGACCCATAACAACTGCACCTACTGAGTCTCGCTCAAGGTTAAGTGCCATTGCGTAGCGGCTTCCAGGAAGCTCGATCATCTCACCTTGCATTACATCAGCAAGGCCATGAATACGAATAATACCGTCGGTTACTGCGACGATAGTACCTTCATTGCGTGCTTCACTGCTTACATTGAACTGTTCAATTCTTTTCTTGATCAGTTCAGCAATTTCAGTGGAATTAAGTTGCATGCTCTTATCCCCGTTATGCTTGCAACGCGTCTGCTAGACGGTTCAATTTCGACTTTACGGAACCATCAATAACTGTATCACCGGCATTTATTACCATTCCAGCGATCAGGGCAGGGTCCACGTTACAATTAAGCTTCACTTTACGTGCCAAACGTTTTTCCAACGACGCAATCAGATCAGATTGTTGTGCGTCGGTCAGCGCCGAGGCTGACGTTACGTCAACTTCTATCTCTTTGTCATAGTCCGCTTTAAAAGCATCAAACAACGTAGATATTTCAGGCAACGCGGCTAAACGTTTATTCTCAGCCAACACTTTTACTAAGTTTTGGCCGTGTTCATCGAGTTGCTCACCGCAGACATTGACAAAAATGTCCGACAATGTGTCTGCTGCAACGGCACCAGTTAATAACTCATGCATTTCTTCGTTGTCAGCAACTGCACCTGCGAAGGTGAGCATTTCCTGCCATTTTGCAACAGCGTTTTTCTCGACGGCAAAATCGAAAGCGGCTTTAGCGTAAGGACGAGCGACGGTTGTCAATTCAGACATGGCTCATCTTCTCCTTAAAGCTCAGCGACAAGTTTTTCAACAATGTCGTTTTGTGCGTTAGCATCGATTTCACGTTGTAAGATTTGCTGTGCGCCAGCCACTGCTAGGGCAGCAACTTGCTTGCGCAAATCTTCTTTGGCACGATTGCGTTCAGCTTCAACTTCGGCATAACCAGACGCGATAATTTTCTCGCGTTCTGCATGGCCTTTCTGCGTTTCTTCGTCAACCAATTGGTTGGCGCGCTTCTTGGCCTGCTCGATAATTTCAGCTGCTTGCGCTTTCGCGTCTTTCATTTGCTCAGTAGCTTTCGCTTGAGCAAGCTCTAAGTCTTTCTCTGCGCGCTCAGAAGCTTCAAGCCCATCGGCTATTTTCTTCTGACGCTCTTCAATCGCTGCAATCAGCGGTGGCCACACGTATTTCATGCAGAACACCACGAACACAGCGAAGGCGATTAATTGACCTATAAAAGTGGCGTTAAAATTCACAATCGCCCCTCCTCTTAAAGTTCGCTAAAAAAGTGGTTAAAAGAATTAGGCACCAACAGCGAACAATAGGTATAGAGCGATACCAACACCGATCATTGCGATGGCATCGATAAGACCCGCTACGATGAACATCTTAACTTGTAGTTGAGGTGCTAGTTCAGGTTGACGAGCAGCAGATTCTAGGAATTTGCCACCAAGTAGACCGAAACCAATAGCGGTACCTAGGGCACCAAGACCAATCAGTAGTGCAGCAGCGATGTATAACATTTACGTCTCCGATTTTAAGTTAAATTTAAAGTTAAAAGTAAAACTCTGTAAAAACGGCGCCAATTTTCCAGGTTTAATCAGCGCGCGTTAATGCTTAATGTTCTTCACACGCCAAGCTTAAGTACACGATGGTCAACATCATGAAAATAAACGCTTGTAGTGGAAGTACCAAAATATGGAACACAGCCCACATAAAATGTAGTGGAAGCTGGAAGTAACCGATAGTGGCTATCAAAATAAAGATAAGCTCACTGGCATAAAGGTTACCGAACAAACGAAGCGCAAGTGATAACGGACGCGCTAAGAGTGTCACTGTCTCAAGAATAAAGTTAATAGGGATAAATGCAGGGTGTCCGAAAGGCTGCATAGTAAGCTCTTTCATAAAACCGCCGATTCCCTTCATCTTGATTGAATAGAACAAGATTAGGATGAATACACCTGTTGCTAGAGCAAAGGTAAGGTTCAAATCAGTGGTTGGCACTGCTTTGTTATAAACGTCGTGAGGATCCATACCAAATGCCGCTTGCCCGATTAAACCAGATACCCAAGGGATAAGGTCAACAGGGACTAAATCCATTAGGTTCATCAATAAAACCCAAACGAAAATAGTGAGCGCAAGAGGTGCAATAAGTGCACTACGTCCATGGAAGGTGCTTTTCACATTGTCATCAACGAACTCGACAACCAGCTCAACGAAAGCCTGCATTTTGCCAGGTACGCCAGTGGTTGCTTTTGACGCAACGCTTCTAAAGATAATTAGAAAAAGTAAACCAAGTCCGATTGACCATGCCAGTGTATCGACATGCCATGCCCAAAAACCAGCATCAGAACACGCTTTATTAAAAGCGATTCCATTGTCAGTAGAGCACATGGTGGCATTGGTCAAGTGGTGCTTGATGTATTCTGAGGTAGTGTATTCAGATGCCATTGTTTAACCCAAGTTGTAAAGTGTAAAAATTTAGTAATTTGTTTAATGCTTCAGTCGGTCGATATTATTCTTCGTCGTTATTCTTTCGTACCGTAATGAAACATCGCCAGCGCATGGCTGACGGTAGTAATCACAAATGCCATAAATAAAACAAGTGGCATAACGTGTATAAATCTAAACGCAATGACAAACAAAACGATTGTCAGTGCCAATTTCATTTTTGAACCTTGGCTAAAACTTCGCGCAACAAGTTCATTTTTACTCGCTCCGGCATACCTAAATGCAAATGCGGTAAAAACAATTTTCGGCAGGATACTGATTAAGGCACCCGTCGCGGCCGATAAAGCCGATATAGCTCCGCCGATTAGCGCGGCAACAGCAACAATTATCGCGGCGGTGACAATCTGAAAAAGTAGCCCTTTTTTGGCGAGGGTCAACCCTCGTTTCGCTAACTTGTTTGTCACGCCATCTCGCTGCTTGTTCACGTCTTACAAAAAGCGTCAGAAGTATACTGTTTTACCGACAATTTTCAACAGTACAACGCTTTTTGAAAGTTATTCTGAAAATTTCCTATTGCTATAACCGGAAAGGAGAGTGTCCGATGTGACTAAGAAACCCTGCTTATCGAACGGATATGTTCTTTTACGCAACCCAATTTAAAATTTTAACCTATTGAATTTTAGATATTATTCCATCTAATTGTTCTAAGTCACTAAAGCTTATTGTCAATTTTCCTTTGCCTTTCGCATTATGACTAATATCTACCTGCGCACCTAAATTTTCTGAAAGTCGCGTCATAAGGTTTTGAACATCGGGATCAATTTTCTTCTCTGGCTTAGGTTCTGCGGGCTCAAGTAGTTTCTTCACCAGCTTTTCAGTATCGCGAACGGTCAATCCTTTTCCTGAAACAATTTGAGCAGTTTCAGACTGAGTCTCTCCCTCTAATGCAAGAAGTGCTCTTGCATGACCCATTTCAATGTCGCCATGCTCAACTAAGGTTTTTACATCGTCGTTAAGATTATTCAAGCGTAGTAGGTTGGTCACCGTAGTACGCGACTTACCTACCGCTTCAGCAACTTCTTGATGGGTTAACGAAAACTCACTCATTAGGCGGTCTAGCGCTTGCGCTTCTTCCATTGCGTTTAAATCTTCACGCTGAATATTCTCAATCAGTGCAATGGCAACGGCAGCTTCGTCGGGTACGTTTTTAATTAAACACGGAACTTCATCAAGCTGAGCTAATTGAGATGCTCGCCAGCGTCGCTCTCCGGCAATAATTTCGAAACGATTCTCGTCGACTTTGCGAACCACTATCGGTTGAATAATACCCTGTGCGCGAATAGAAGATGCTAGCTCCTCTAATGCATCAGGAGACATGTCTTTACGAGGCTGATATTTTCCCGGAACCAAAAACTCGATGGGAAGTTTACTTAACTCCCCATTCGTTGATACTACTTCTGCGGCATCTTGTTCTCTTTGAGACGATGATTGGCTAGTAGCAAGAAGCGCGTCTAACCCTCGGCCAAGGCCTCTTTTACGTGCTGACATAGTGTCCTCTATGGCATGTGCTGATAGGTAGCAGCTTATTTTTGTTTAACTCGCTTTTGCCTGAGAAGGCGAAGTTTTATCCCTGCGTCGCAGAATTTCACCGGCTAGGGCTAAATAGGCTTTAGCGCCGGTGGACGACTTATCGTAATACATTGCTGGCGTTCCAAAACTTGGAGCTTCAGCAAGGCGAACATTCCTTGGTATCACTGTGCGATACACCTGCTCACCAAAATGACGCTTTAACTGCTCTGAAACATCGTTAGCAAGGCGATTTCGAGGGTCGTACATAGTACGCAAAACGCCTTCAATCTTCAATTCAGGATTAACGACAGACGCAAGTTTTTGAATGGTATCCATCAGTGCCGTTAACCCCTCAAGGGCGTAATATTCGCATTGCATGGGAACCATCACTGAATCTGACGCCGCTAATGCGTTAACAGTAAGTTGGTTAAGTGATGGCGGGCAGTCGATAAAAATAAAATCATAATAATCGATAACAGGTTTCAGTGAGTTACGAAGGCGTACTTCTCTGGCAAACATTTCCATCAGCTTAATTTCAGCCGCTGTTACGTCGCCATTTGCCGCAATGAGATCGTATTTACCCGATGTATTTTTAACGATGACCTCATCGATGGGCTTTTCTTCGATAAGCAACTCAAAGGCTGTAGCATCGACTTCGTACTTGTCGACACCACTACCCATAGTTGCATTTCCTTGAGGGTCAAGATCGATAAGCAATACTTTTCGCTTTGTGGCGGCCATTGATGCCGCAACATTTACCGCTGTGGTCGTCTTCCCCACACCGCCTTTTTGATTCGCGATTGCGATTACCTTTGCCACACTAAATCCTGTTTTAACGTTGCTGTGTTTTGCTTAGCCAAACTAAATGTCTTTCCCCATCTAAATTGGGAACAGTGATGTTTTTTATATCACTAACAAGAAAGTGATCACTTACTTCATCAATTTCTTTTTGAGGGAACTGACCTTTAAGTGCTAAAAACTGCCCATCTGAATCTACCAGATGCTCACACCAGTGCAACATATCTTTTAACGACGCAAATGCACGACTAAGCACAATATCGTATGGCTTTTCGCCGACATGGTTTTCTACACGACTGTTGACAGGTGTTACATTGGTAAGCTTGAGCGTATGCACGCATTGTGTCATAAAGCGCACGCGTTTGCCCAAACTATCTAGCAACGTAAATGTTTTATCGGGGAAAGCAATCGCCAGCGGCATTCCTGGTAGCCCCGGACCTGTGCCAACATCAATGATATTGTCACCCGTTAAATGCGGAACGATGGCCAGCGAATCTAGTATATGCTTAACCATCATTTGCTTAGGGCATCTTATGGAGGTTAGGTTGTAAGCTTTATTCCATTTATCGATGAGAAGAACAAATTCAACAAGCTGTTGTTTTTGGTCATTCGTTAAATCAAGTGATAAGGCCTCTAATCCCGAGGCCAGTATTGAATGCAGTTCTTGCTGTGTTGTCATCAAAAAAATTCTGTATTGAAAATAATGGAAGCTACGCGCTGATTTTTTCGTGTTTTCTAAGCATGCCATGCTTTTTGAGGTAGACCAAAAGCAGGGAAATTGCGGCGGGCGTGATACCAGATATCCGAGACGCTTTACCAATTGTTTCGGGTCGAGCTTCGGTTAACTTCATCACAACTTCATTGCTAAGCCCGGAAATTTTACTGAAGTCCAAATCCTTAGGTAGCAATGTGCTTTCATGACGCTGTGATTTTGCAATTTCATCCATCTGCCTTGCAATATAGCCTGCATACTTTATTTGTATTTCCACTTGCTCAGCCGCAATGGGATCACTGAGACCTGGACCGATAACATCGATTTCCATCAGTGCAGAGTAAGTCATTTCAGGTCGACGAATAATTTCTTCTAGCGAATGCTCGCGACTCACAGGCGTTTTTAATTTCGTATTCAGCTGTGGAGTTGCAGCATGATCTTTGTGGATCCACTGCGAACGCATGCGTTGCGTTTCCATTTCAACCGCTTCCATTTTCTCGTTGAATTTTGCCCAACGAGCATCGTCAACTAGTCCAATTTCTCGTCCCCTAGCAGTTAGCCTGCTATCGGCATTGTCCTCTCGTAGCAACAAGCGGTATTCAGCACGACTTGTAAACATGCGGTAGGGTTCTTTCGTGCCCATTGTCGCTAAGTCGTCAATTAGCACGCCCATGTAAGCTTGGTCTCTACGCAAAATGAGCGGATCTTTTTGTTGAACTTGTAATGAAGCATTAGCACCTGCAACAAGACCTTGGGCACCAGCCTCTTCGTAGCCTGTGGTTCCATTTATTTGACCTGCGAAAAATAAGCCGTCGATAAATTTGGTTTCTAACGTTTGCTTGAGATCCCTAGGATCGAAAAAGTCATATTCGATGGCATAGCCCGGACGAACTATGTGAGCATTTTCAAACCCTTTGATCGAGCGAACCAGCGCCATTTGAATATCAAAAGGCAAGCTTGTAGAAATGCCGTTAGGATACACTTCAATACTGTTAAGTCCCTCGGGTTCTACAAAAATTTGGTGCGCATTTTTGTCTGCAAAACGAGTAATCTTATCTTCAATACTCGGACAATAACGCGGACCAATACCCTCAATTACACCAGTGAACATTGGCGACCGATCTAACCCGCTGCGAATAATATCGTGGGTTTCCTCATTGGTATGCGTAATGTAACAAGGTATTTGCGTGGGATGCATTTCACGGCTTCCCATAAACGATACGACAGGTGTTGGATTATCGCCGGGTTGTGCCTGCATCACAGAAAAATCTAGAGAACGAGCATCTAGTCTTGCAGGTGTACCTGTTTTTAAGCGATCGACGCGAAAAGGTAATGCACGTAGTCGGTCTGCCAATGCAATAGACGGAGGATCGCCTGCGCGACCACCACGATAGTTTTCCAATCCAATGTGTATGGTGCCGCCTAAAAACGTACCAACAGTTAGCACAACGCTTTGTGCTTTGAATTTGAGCCCCATTTGGGTAACGACACCGGTGACACGGTCGCTTTCTACAATCAGATCATCTACGCTTTGTTGAAACAAAGTGAGGTTTGGTTGGTTTTCAACGATGTTTCGGATCGCATTTTTGTACAAGGTTCGATCCGCTTGTGCACGAGTGGCGCGTACAGCAGGTCCCTTACTCGAATTTAAGGTTCTAAATTGAATTCCACCCTGGTCTGTAGCAAGTGCCATCGCACCACCTAAGGCATCAATTTCTTTCACCAAATGTCCTTTGCCAATTCCACCAATCGCGGGATTGCATGACATCTGACCAATAGTTTCAATATTGTGAGTCAACAACAACGTGCTTGATCCCATGCGAGCAGCAGCAAGAGCAGCTTCGGTGCCTGCATGACCACCACCAACTACGATGACATCAAATGCTTGAGCATAAAACATGGATTAAACCTCACTAAAAAACTATCGAAAAACCAAAATCTTTGTTTCAGCATTTGCCGAAAAAAGGGCGCGTATTTTAGCTGACTTATTGGCTAAAGAAAATGATTAAATTTTCCTCAAAAGCTGTGTCTAAAAAAGCTTGATCGGCTTTAATGATCTTAAGATCTCTTTTAGATCTGTTTTATATTTACTTTTATTAGGATCGGCAAGATCTGTGGGTAACCGATCAAAGTGCATTGAGATCATCGTCTTACGCGATCAATAACTTTGGGAAACACAGCTATACAACCCCCTATTGATCTTGTGTATAAACACCCTAGTTATCCACATCGGCAATTTTTGAAAAAGTTATTCTTTTTGTGATCAGAGCTTATGCACAGGGCTTTGTAGGATCCTATCCACAGGGCTGATCAAGGTGTGATCCAGTTGGGGATAAAATGTTTGTTATTTCAATTTTTAGATCGCATGATCTAGGTATATCAGGGATTACAAGCAGATCTGCCTGTGGAGGAGATCTTTCCACAATATCAAAATTGATCGCCTGATCAATCGATCGTGACTGGCACTAAAAAAATGAAAGTTTAAAATTATTTGGTTTTTTTCTGACTGCAATTTGTCCAAAATATAAAAAAAGGCAATAAAGAACTGTCTTTATTGCCTTGTATCCGTCGTTTGTGTCACAAACTTTTTTGTGTTTTTAGGTACCATTTGATTACCTACTGATTACGTTTTTAGCTATCTCACTTGGTTTGGTTGATACCTTGGTGGTGCAGAAGAGCTTTCCTCTTCTTGATCTGCAGATAGCACACCGCGCCTGCTGGGGCCTTGGAAACGAACCTTGTAGGTGTCGTATTCCCTTATAGATTCATAACAGTAGCGTCCAAGTGCATTCTCCAACTCGGCAAGATTGTGGTTGGTGATAAGAATACAATTCTTTTTGTTGACCAAACGTTGTCGTAAAAGATTACCAAACCAGCTTTGGGCGTTCTTTTTCAAGATACTTTCGTTTACACAAACCTCATCGAGGATTAATAGATCTACGGTGAGCAACTCATGATTAATCTCTCTAAACCGCTGTCCCGCATTATCTGAGGCAGAAAAATCGAACGAGAAATTACGCATTTCTAAGATAGTTGAAAGCTGTCGATAGAGTACGGATATTTCGTACTGTTCTATGAGTTGATGCGCAATTGCACCTGCGATATGTGACTTACCGCGCCCGTAATCGCCGTAAAAAATCATCATGTGTGAGCCGCTTTGGCGCCACGCTGGATCATCATGGGCTGCAATAAAGGATTGTGCTATCGAGACGGCTTCAATCACATCGTCACTGTCTTCAACCAAGTTAGAGAACGTCCACTTAGGATTGAGATCGGAACGTCCATGTATGGCTTCTACACGGGCTTTTTTACTTCGTTGCTGTAATTGCGAGATCTCTGCGTTAGCTTGAGCCTCGTATTGCTTGCGTAGGGTTTTATAGTCGATATATTCGTTGTTAGGATCGACGGGCTTATTCAACGCTTTGGCTAAATTTGCAATTTTATCAGTAATGCGATCCATAGTAATTTAACTCTTCTTTGATGAGGCGTATTTTGCTACTAGCTTCTTAGCATTATCATCTGCTTCTATGCCCGCTGCAACTTTCACTTGTTGAGTGCCTATAACTTTACTGGAACTGTACCCTGAAGCGAGGCGTTTACGCTTAATATTATTGGCGAATTTTTGCGTCCACTGAAACTCACTGAATACAGAGCTCGGTCGTCCTAGCCAGTAGGCTACGAATTCTCCAATATCGTTGTCATCAAAGGTCTTGTCAATAATGCCAAGTAAGTTGGCTATTTCTTTGAAAAGCGGAGCATTTGGTTTCCAGTCTGCCGTCATGGCGGTGTGTTGCTTATGGAGTACGTCAAAATCCGACACCGGCTCACTTAATAAAGGTAATAATAGGGTTTTGCCATTAATGCTTCTATCAAGATCGATATCAAGGGGGAGGGTTACCAACCCTACTTGTTCAAGCTGCTTAATCAAGCTGTTTATTTGTCTGCCTCTTAAGTAGTGAGGCTCTTTGCTATCGGCATTAAGCAACGCTAACAGGGCTTTGTAATCCACGGGCGCAGAAGACGTTGTCGCTGTATTTGCGTTTATACGTAGCCCTAGCAAATAGAGTACGCGGCAGTCATTCGATATAGGCGACTGCAATACGGTTTGCTCTGCTTGCGTAAGTGCTTTGCTCATATTTTTTCTAGCGCGTCTTCAAACCATTCACCGGCAATATCTTCTGGGATAGGGTGCTCTAGTACATCTATATGAAGTGCGGGAATAGTCAGTGAACCGCCGTTTTGTGTGATAAGCGTTTCCATGGTTTTGGCACCAAAGCAAAAGGTATCGTAACTGGTGTCACCTAATCCTATGACGAACGCTTTGGTCGATGACAAATCTGCATTCTTTATCTGTTCGGCAAAAGGTTGAATATTATCAGGTAAGTCTCCAGCACCATGGGTTGATGTGCATACCACCCAGTTTGTCGATGCTGCTATGCTCTGAAAATCAGGTTCCAGGTGGATAGTGTGAGTGTATCCCTTGGCTTGTAACTTTTCAGCTAATACGTCGGCCACATACTCTGATGCACCTAACATTGTGCCGACAATTATTTCAAAATGTTTGTTCATCAATTATTTACCAATACAAAAAGAAGAGAATATTTTCCCGAGAAGATCGTCGGAGGTAAATTCTCCTGTAATCTCACAAAGCGCCTGGTGAGCCAATCGCAATTCCTCTGCTAGCAGTTCTCCTGCCATGGCATCATGAAGCTGCTGCTCGCCGGTAGTGACATGAAAATTTGCTTGGTCGAGGGCCTCAATATGTCTGCGCCGGGCAATAAATTGTCCTTCTGTGGTAGTGTCAAAGCCCATCGTTTTTGCTAAATGTGTCTTTAACGTGTCTACACCATCACCGTGTTTAGCAGACAAATTGATAACAGAGATATCACCTTGTTTCGTAGTGACATGACTCTGCCCAACATCGAGCGTACTTAAATCGGCTTTATTTCTCACTACTGTCACCGGAATTCCTTCAGGCAGACGCTGCATAAATTCTGGCCAAATATCGAAGGGGTCTATAACAGATGTTTCTGTTGAGTCGACAACAAATAACACGTGGTCGGCTTCGCCTATTGCTTGCCAAGCTCGCTCAATACCAATTTGCTCTACTTTGTCTGGGCTTTCTCTAAGACCTGCTGTATCGATAATATGAACAGGCATACCGTCTATATGGATGTGCTCTTTCAATACATCTCTTGTCGTGCCAGCAATGTCTGTCACTATGGCACGTTCTCTGCCTGCAAGGGCGTTGAGTAAGCTCGATTTGCCTGCGTTAGGCCTACCGGCAATAACCACCTGCATTCCTTCACGCAACAAGCTGCCTTGCTTTGCTTGTTCGCGCACCTGCTCAAGGTGCCTTACGATTTCGCTAAGGTCGCCAGACACTTTTCCATCAGACAAAAAGTCTATCTCTTCCTCGGGAAAGTCGATAGCGGCCTCAACATACATGCGAAGATGAATTATTTTGTCAGATAGAGTTTGAATCTGGGTTGAAAACTCACCCTGTAAAGAACGTAACGCACTGCGTGCAGCTTGCTGGGAACTTGCATCAATTAGATCTGCAATAGCTTCGGCTTGCGCTAGGTCAAGTTTGTCATTGAGAAATGCCTGTTCGCTAAATTCTCCGGGGTTGGCCAACCGCGCGTGTCCTGTAGCTAACACAGCGTTAATTAGCATATCCATGACAACCTGACCGCCATGCCCTTGAAGCTCAAGTACGTCTTCGCCAGTAAACGAGTTAGGGCCTTTAAAAAACAGTGCGATACCCTGGTCAATAATCTGCTTCTGATCATTAACAAAAGAGGTATAAGTAGCTTGCCTAGGCGATAGCTCACAGGGCACTAAGGCTTCTGCAATAACCTTTGCTTTTGGGCCCGATACTCTAACAATGCCCACACCGCCTCTCCCTGGCGCTGTTGCTTGGGCAATAATTGTATCTGTGGCTAGGGTGAGTGATTCCATAACTAATCGCGGAAGTTTTTAAATTGGAAAGGTTGACCGAGATCAGCACCTTTAACCAATGCCATCGCCTGTTGAAGGTCATCGCGTTTCTTGCCTGTTACTCGCAACTCTTCGCCTTGGATAGCAGTTTGAACTTTCAGTTTCGCATCTTTGATAAGCTTAACGATTTTCTTTGCCATCGGTTGCTCGATACCTTCTTTAAACGCAATTGTCTGGCGATACGTTTTGCCGTGTGCATCAAAGGGTTTTACGTCGATAGAAGAAGTGTCGACGTTGCGTTTTGAACATGCGGTTCTAAACATACTTTCCATTTGTTGAAGCTGAAATTCTGCCTCGGCTTTCATAACAACCGTCTTTTCTTTGTACTCAAAGCTAGCTTCAATGCCGCGAAAATCAAATCGTGTAGACAGCTCTCTGCTGGCATTTTCAGTCGCGTTGCGAACTTCTTCCATATTTATTTCTGAAACAATATCGAATGATGGCACAGTAAATTCCTCTCTAGACAAAACAGCCCGCTTAGGCGGGCTGTGTAATTAAACAAACAATAGTTTACTTATTGCTTATGCCCCGCTTCTCCATGGAAGCATAGATCATTTTGGCTTGAACAAGTGTGATTACGTTACTTATCAGCCAGTATAATACCAAACCTGCAGGGAACCATAAGAAGAACACACTCATCATTACCGGCATCCATTGCATAATTTTTTGTTGCATAGGGTCGGTAATGGTTGTGGGTTGCAGCTTTTGCAGTAAATACATACTTGCGCCTGTTAATATTGGCAGTACGAAGTATGGGTCTTTTGTTGATAAATCGGTAATCCACAGTACAAAGTCTGCGTGGCGTAGTTCAACACTTTCCATTAGTACCCAGTAAAGCGCTAAGAAAATAGGCATTTGCAGTAGCAAAGGTAAGCAGCCGCCCATAGGGTTCACTTTCTCTTTGCGATATAACTCCATCATGGCTTGAGACATCTTTTGTCTATCATCACCAAAGCGGTCTTTAAGTTGCTGCATTTTAGGCGCAAGGTTACGCATGCGAGCCATAGACTCGTATTGTTTCTTCGTTAGCCAATACATTGCGCCCTTAACCACTATAGTGATTAAAATAATGGCGACACCCCAGTTATTAACCAGACTATGCAAGAAGGTTAGCAAGGCAAATAACGGCTGAGATATCCAAAACAGAATGCCGTAATCCACAGTAAGGTCTAAACCTCGAGCAATCTTCGCAAGTCGCTCCTGATCTTTAGGACCCATATAAAGGGTAGAGGAGATTGTTTTGGTTTCACCGGCATTCACGGTTTCTGCAGGTGATAACACACCAATTACAGCGTATTGATTCTTAATGTTGCGAGAATACAGTGTATTCGTTTGTTCTTGTGAAGGAACCCACGCTGAAACAAAGTAATGTTCCAACATGCCAACCCAGCCTGCTTTGGTGGTTTTGCGAAGATTTTCATCTTCTATTTCATCAAACGAGTATTTGTCATATCTGTCATCTTCAGTAGAAAACGCCGCGCCGCGGTAGGTGGGCATAAACATATTACCGTCGTCTTCAAAGTCCATTACCTGCTTCAATTGTGCGTAAGGTTGAACGTTGGCAACAGAACCTGTGGCATTCTCAACTCGATAACTCACGTCTACATCATACCGGTCTTTAGTAAACGTAAAGGTTTTGGTAATCGTCAGTCCCTTGTCATTTTTCCACGTTAAGGGAACAACAAGCGTATCGTCACTTAATTGATATTCTGATTGCTGAGCTTTGTAAACAGGGCGTCCTGTAGCGCTTGCATCTGGGCCCTGTTTTCCTATCAATCCACTTTGCGCTACGTACAGCCCCATACCAGAACGCAATAAACTGTAAGGCTCATCAGAACCCTGAGTTACAGGAAACTTGATAAGGTCTGCAGAGATAACATCACCGCCGAGTAAATCAATACGTACATCAAGCGTATCTGTTTTGACTTCAATGGTACGGCTGGTATTTTGCGTTACAGCAGCAGTTTGAGCTGCAGGTACACTATCACTGCTAGGTACATCTTCACTTTGGGTATCATCAAATGATGGTACACCTTGATTAGCCTGCTGTGTCTGCTCTTGTTGAGCGGGCTTTACAGGCTGTGGCCCATAATCTTTCTGCCATTGTTGCCAAAGCAAAAAGCTAACTAGCGCTAAGCCAATTATCAGAAAACTGCGTTGCGATTCCATATAGGTCTCTTTATTTTGAGTGTTTATTTTGTTGTTTTTCTGGCACCGGATCGTAACCACCGGCATGCAAAGGATGACATTTTAATATGCGTTTAATAGATAACCAACCGCCTTTTACTAATCCGTGTGTTTTTAATGCATCGATAGCATACCAAGAACAAGACGGATGGAAACGACATCGTTGGCCTAAAACAGGCGAAATAAACCATTGATAAAATTTTATCAATGCTAGTGGAACTGCAATTAAGAGTTTCCGCAACGCTTGTTCAATTTTTTCCATAGCTTCTCTAAAGTCGAAAATACTTCTTCGTTGCTAAGATTGTCGGCACCCGATTTACCAATAACTATAATATCAACGTTTGGCAAATGATGTTGTTTAAGTCGAAAGCTTTCTCTCACTATACGCTTGAGCCTATTTCTGTCATGGGCTTTGCGGACGCGTTTTTTGGCAATAGTAATGCCTAGTCGCGGATTATCGTGAGAATTCTTTCTAGCTAGGATTGTAAAAGAGGGGGATACAGCAGGAGTTGCGTTATCAAACACATAAGTAAAGTGGGAGGGAGTCAACAGACGCAACTCCCTTGAAAAATTATTTTCGCCCACTTTTGGCGTCTTTCTAATTAAGCAGAAAGACGTGCGCGGCCTTTTGCACGGCGAGCTGCTAGTACTTTACGACCATTTTTAGTCGCCATACGAGCACGGAAACCGTGAGAACGCTTACGCTTAAGATTGCTCGGTTGAAATGTTCTTTTCATGACCAAAGTCTCACTTATATTTAGTTACAAACATAGGCGTTTTTTGGTAACACACTATTTTATTGCTAAAACAATGTGGTGTAATCACCAGAAAAGCCCATCGAAAAAGGACGCTGAATTCTAGAGATCTCGGGGCCTTGTGTCAATGTCTAATATGGGTTTTGGGAAGAATAAATGAACAGTTTTTAGTATTTATTATCGAAATAGCTAATTTTGTTTTATCAAATTTGTGAATAACAGGGAAGGAAGACAAATGTTATCCACAAAACAGTAAAGTTGAGCCAAGTAAATAACGAAAGATCAAGCAATTTTTGCGCTTTTTTTAGAGTAAGAAATGTGAGTAATAGTGCATTTTGATCTAAAACAAAAACCTTTAAAATACATATGGTTATATTTTTGATCTCAGAGATCTTGAGAGATCGGGATTTACTTTTTGTTGATAAAATAAGATAATCCACAGACTATAATTA